>JADHYG010000006.1 GCA_016782545.1 Candidatus Microgenomates bacterium | reverse complement strand
TATTGATGAAAAAGAAATAAAGAGATACGTTGAGTGGCAAGGCAAAAAGGATTCAGGTCAACTTCAGCTGAAACTCAGCTGAAGTTGTAAAAAGTGAAGAAGCCACGGCCTCCTGGCCGTGGAGAATTCACAAAGATAACAAACTAAAGTTTGTCATTTCAAGAGGGCGTTATGAAATTAACTAAGTTTCTTATTGTTTTGCTTTTACTTCTTTTTCCCTTTGGTCAATTAACAAGAATCCCATTGGGAATTTCAGGAGTGGCTCTTTATTTTCAAGATTTAATTGTAGCTGGTCTTTTTTTTTGGTGGATTATTGATCATTTATTAAAAAGAAAACCATTTTTTAAACCCCCTTTGGCCCTGCCTATTATAGGATTTATTTTGATAGCCGTTTTTTCACTATTAATTAATTTTTCACGATTAAACTTGTCTGAATTTTTTGTTTCTTTTCTTTATCTTTTACGCTGGAGCGCTTACGCGGGGATTTATTTTGTGACTTATGAAATATCACGAGAATCCCGACACGCGACACATAGTGTCGGTGTCGTGGATCCTCGACATAAAATGTCGGGACAAAAAAACATGAAAACAGAGAAAAATAGAATTGAGATTTTAAATCTTTTGATTTGGGCTGGTATAACAACGGCTGTTTTTGGACTGATTCAATATTTTCTCTATCCTAATCTTCGGAATTTGTATTATCTTGGCTGGGACCCGCATCAATATCGGATTTTTGGGACATTTCTTGACCCAGGGTTTTTAGGAATAATTTTAGTATTAACATTGATATTATTACTATGTTTTAAAACCTTAAAACAAGGGATAAGGCTTAGTGGAATATTAATAGTTTTTTTGACTTTATTATTAACCTACTCAAGAAGTTCTTATTTAGCCTTGACAATGGCCATGATAGTGTTGACTTGGCTAAAGAGGAGTCTAAAATTTTTATTAATACCAGTTTTAATTTTATTTTTTGCTGTTGGGATTAGTATTTTACCTCGTCAGCCAAGTGAAGGAGTTAAGCTGGAGAGAACTTCAACTATTTCGGCAAGACTGGAAAACTATCAACAGAGCTTAAAAATCATTAAAGACAACCTTTTTTTTGGCGCTGGTTTTAACAGTTTGCGATTTGTGAAAAGGGATTATGATCTTTTAAATCAGGATTGGCAGGAAAGTCATAGTGGAGCAGGAATTGATAGCAGTTTGTTATTTGTTTTGGCTACTACTGGTGTGGTTGGACTGAGTGTTTATTTGTGGATGTTTTGGAAGATAATTCAACTCGCTTTGTCCCACCATCCGAGGAGTCAAAGCCCACCTCGGAGGAAGGACACGCTTAGGCTGTTATCCGAGGCGTCTTTTAGTACAATCGCAATCATAAGTGCTTTGTTTGTTCATTCTTTTTTTCTTAATTCTCTTTTTTATCCTTGGGTGATGTTGTGGATGTGGGTGCTTTTGGGTTTTAGTCACTCGGAGAATAAATGACTTTTCTTTCTGCTTTTGTTTCATTCCCCGCCTGATCGCTGGCGACGATTTTAATTATATTCTCTCCTTCTGATAAGGAAACAGAATGATTAAAAAAACCATCGTTTTTAACAAAGACAAAACGATTATTAATATTTAAATTAGCCTCAGGATCTGTTTCACCGGTTACTTCAATTTCTTCTTCCTTGGTTTCAAAATCTTCATCTGGAGGAGAATCTATTTCCAAAAGTGGAGCTTCTTTTTTATAAAAAACAAGAAGAGGAGATGAGGCTGAGCTTTTGTTGCCTGCTGAATCTATAGCTTGAGCAGTGATTTCATTTTCTCCTTTATCAAGAACAACTCTTTTTGTAAAAGAGCCGTCTTTTCCCACCAGTATTTCTTCCGATGGCTGGTTGTTAATATAAAGCTTAACAATTGATCCGGATTCAGAATTGCCTTGAATAGTAATGCGGGCGCTGTTGGTGGCGGTAAATGAGGATTCCAGTTGTGGAGCAGAAGGTGGAGTTTGATCAGTAGTGTTTATTATTTCTTCTCTACCGCCAATTCTTTCAAAGAAAATGCTAAGTCTTGCTAAAAAAGGCAGGCCTAGAAAAAAAAGAATTAAGAAAAACCCCAAACCTAAGCTGGAGGCTAAAATAAATTGCCTGAAAAATGTTGTTTTTCTGATTTTTGATCTTCGTTTCATTTTCATATTGTGTTTATTCCATAAACATAAGTTTGAGCCGACTGTGAGAGTTGAACTCACGACCTATCGCTTACGAAGCGATTGCTCTACCACTGAGCTAAGTCGGCAAGTTGCCCTGCCTGCCGGCAGGCAGGTCTACCGTTGAGCTATCCCAGCATGTTAATAATATTTAATTCTAACAAAATCAACCTATCATCGCAACTACAGGACTTGACAGGAGCTATGGGATGGGGTTTACTTAGGATAAGAAGAAAGGTATTTACTATGTCTAAAATTTTAATTGTCGAAGACAATCAAGTTTTAGTGAAAATGTATAAAATCAAGCTTGACCTTGAAGGTTTTCAAGTAGAGACTGCTTCTGAAGGTCAAGAAGGTCTTGAAAAACTAAATGATTTTTCACCGGATCTTATTCTTTTGGATTTAGCTATGCCAGGCATGGATGGTTTTGAATTTTTAGAAGAGCTTAGGAAAAATGAAAAATTGAAAGAAATTACAGTAATAATTTTTAGTAATTTAGGCCAGGAATCAGATATTAAAAGAGCCAAAGAATTAGGAGCTAAAGATTATTTAATTAAAGTCAATCTTACTCCAAGACAAGTTGTTGAGAAAATCAGGCAATATCTATGAGTCTAGTGAGCGTTCTCATTTATTTTTTTTCCATCTTGGCTAATTTAAGCCTTGGTTTGATTGTTTTTTTCCGTAACCCCAAAAATATTATCAACAGATTTTTTACTCTCATTACTCTGCCGATGGTGGGTTGGTTGGCAACCCTTTTTATCATTAACAATGTTTTTTCCTACAGATTCATAAGTGTTTCTGCAAGACTTAATTCTGCTTTTTTAATTCTCCTTGGCTATGCTCTTTTTTATTTTAGCTATCATTTTCCAGAAAAAACTTTCAACTTAACGCCGTTATTAAATTTTGCTTTTACAATCGAAACATTTGGTTTGATTGCCTTAACGCTTTTTACTTTAGAAATCACTGGCAGCGATTTAGTCAGTGGAGAAAGTTTAACTGTTTATGGCAGATTATATCCTTTATTTGTAATTCATTTTTTGGTTTACTGTGGTTCTTCTTTGCTGATTCTTCTTGCCAAGCGTAAAAAATTCAAAGGATTTCCCCGCGCTCAGATTAATTGTCTTCTTTTGGGTTTGTCAGGGGCTCTTTTATTTGGAATGATCATGCATGTTTTACTGCCCTGGCTTTTTAAGGTTGATAATTTTCATATTTTGAGACCTTTATCAACTTTATTTTTCTTGGGTTTTACTTCTTATGGCATGGTTAAATTCAGATTATTGGATATTCGTTTGATTGCCGCTCGTACGGTGGCTTATTTTCTCTTGATTTGTCTCATTGGTCTTCTTATGGCCTCAGGACTTTATGTTTTTAATGTTGTGATTCTTGGTGATTCTATAGCTAGATCACAAATTTATATTTCTGTCTTGATGGTTTTATTTATTTTGTTCGCTTTTCCTACTTTAAATAAGATCTTTGAAAAAGCTACCGACAAAATTTTCTTAAAAGAAGGCTATGATACGGCCAAACTTTTAAGAAAACTTAGTTTAATTACGGCTTCAACTCTTTCTCTTGAAGATTTAATTAAGGGCGTTTTAGATGAGCTTTTTGCAAGGATGAAAATTTCCCAGGGCTCTGTTGTTTTATTAAAAGACTCTGAAGTTTTTGAAATTCAGCCAATTGAGGATAAGCGATTCTTTTCTTTTAGTGAAAAAGAACTGGCAGAAATTTCAGAAAAAAGCAGTCTTGAGAATAAAATTTTGATTCTTGATGAGACTATCGAAGGAAAAACAAAAGAAATGATGAGAAAATTGCATCTTTCAATCATTATTCCTTTAAAAGTGAGAGGAAAAAGAGTGGGGCTTTTACTTTTAGGAGAAAAATCTTCTGGAGAGATTTATTCAGTGCAGGACATTGATGTTTTTGAAATTTTAGGACCAGAATTAGCGGTCGCCGCTCAAAACGCGATTGCTTATGAAGAGATTAGAAAATTTAATATTACTTTGAAAAAAGAAATTCAAAAAGCGACTTCAGAATTAAGAAGGGCTAATGTAAGATTAATAGAGCTTGACCAGATTAAAAATGAATTTTTATCGATTGCTACTCATGAATTGCGGACACCAATGACGGCGGTCAAAGGTTATCTGGACATGGTTATTTCTGGAGACGCAGGCAAGATAAATAAAAAAACAAAAGAGTTTTTGACAGAAGCTTTTAATGTGACTGACCGATTGGCAGCGTTGGTTAATGATATGCTGGATGTTTCTCGGATTGAACAAAAAAGATTGGATCTTAAAATCAAAAATTTTGATTTGTCTGTAGAAATTAAGAAAGTTTGCGGCCAGTTGAATTCACTGGCTAAAGAAAAGAAATTATCACTTACTTATAAGTCTTTAAAAAGCCTGCCTTTAGTAAAAGCTGATCAAGATAAAGTACGACAAATTTTAAACAATTTAATTGGCAATGCGATAAAGTTTACAAAAAAAGGCGGGATGGTGATTAGTCATAAAGTCAATAAAGAAAAAGTAATTACTCAAATTAAAGACACAGGTATGGGCATTTCTGAAGAAAACCTAATCAGTCTTTTTCAGAAATTTGTCCGAGTTAATGGTGCTTTAGACAGAGAAGAAGGAGGGACAGGATTGGGACTATATGTTTCTAAAGGCTTGGTTGAAAACATGAGTGGAAAAATTTGGGGAAAATCCAAGCTAGGTCAAGGATCGACTTTTAGTTTTTCTTTACCTAGGGTAAAATAATAATATGGATGATAAAAAAAATGAACTTCTTTCCACAAAGAAAGAATCTTTTTTATTAGAGTTAAAAATAAAACAGATTCTTGAAAAATCAGGTTTAATTGCCAAAAAAGACCTTGAAAAAGCAGCCAAAATTGCCAGCCAGAAAGGAAAATCTTTATATGAAATTATTTTGGATAAGAATTTGATCACTGACGAGGTTTTTGGCAAGACGATTGCTGATAATTTTGGTCTCCCCTTTATTAATCTTTCTAAAACCAAGATTGAAACAGCTGTTTTAAAGATTATTCCCGAAATTGTGGCTAAAAAGCAGAAAATTATTGCTTTTAGTAAAGATAGTGATGGTTTAAAAATCGCCATTGCTGATCCGACCAATCTGGAGGCGATTGAGCTTGTTAAGAAAAAGACCGGAGAAAAGATAATTCTTTATTATGCAACTGAAATAGACATTAAAGACATTCTTTCTTTATATCAAAAAGAAATAAAAGAAGAATTTTCCAGCATTATTAAAAAAAGCGCTGTTAAGGTTAAGGGTGTTAAGGGTGAAATAGTTGAGCCGCCAATTGTGAAAATTGTTGATACAGTTCTTTCTTATGCCAATCAGAATAAAAGCTCAGACATTCATATTGAACCGCAGGAAGAAAAGGCACTGGTTCGTTTTCGTATTGACGGTATTCTTCACGACATTATCAGTATTCCCATGAATATTTATCCCCAGATTGCTACCAGGATTAAAGTGATGGCTAATCTTCGGACTGACGAGCATCAAAAACCTCAGGATGGAAAATTAGTTTTTAGAGAAAAAGATCTTAAGTTAGATGTCCGGGTTTCATTTGTACCCACTGTAAACGGTGAGAAGATTGTGATGCGTCTTTTATCTGATCAGGCAAGACAGTTTAGTTTGGAAAGTTTGGGCATGGGTCAAAAAGATTTAGAAAAGGTAGAAAGAGCTTTTAAGAAACCATACGGATTAATTCTTTCTACTGGACCGACTGGTTGTGGGAAAACTACTAGTCAGTATGCAATTCTTAAAATCTTAAACCAGAGAGATGTAAATATTATGACGATTGAGGATCCGGTGGAATATGACATTGAGGACATTAATCAAATTCAAATTAATACCAGGGCAGGTCTATCTTTTGCTTCCGGCTTAAGAAGTATTGTTCGTCAGGATCCGGACATTGTTTTAATTGGTGAAATAAGAGACAAAGAAACAGCTAAAATTGCTGTGAATTCGGCCATGACCGGACATTTGGTTTTGTCCACTCTCCACACTAATGACGCGGCCACCTCTTTGCCGCGGCTTTTAGATATGGAAATAGAGCCTTTTTTAGTGGCTTCAACCGTGACGGTGATTATTGCGCAAAGATTAGCGAGAAAAATCTGCACTCGCTGTGTAGAGTCGGTGGAAATTAAGAAATCACGAGAACATAAAAACAAAAGAGCAAAAGAACGTGAAGATAAGGAAGTAAAAGAAAAAGAAGATTTATCTGTTAATAATGTTAACAAAACAATGGAACAGTTAAATCAGAGAATTTTTTCAGATTTATCCCCTGAATTAATTAAAAGACACTTTGGTGATAAAAATGTAATTCGGGTTTACCGCGGCAAAGGTTGTGATGTTTGTCATCAAACAGGCTATACAGGCAGAGTAGGCATTTTTGAAGTTTTGGAAATGAACAAAGAAATTCGTCAAGCAATTGTTGATCGAGCTGATGCAGAAAAAATTCGAGACTTAGCAATCAAATCAGGGATGACAGCGATGATTGATGATGGTTTGAAAAAAGTTGCCGCCGGAGTAACCACGATTGAAGAATTATTACGAGTGATAAAGGAGTAAAGATGTTTAATAAAATTTCATTTATAGAGAGGCTTTTTTTCACTAAACATTTAAGCATTATGCTTAAGTCAGGCATTACTCTTCCTGAAGCTCTTGATAGTCTTAAGGATGAGGCAAAATCACCGGCATTTAAGAAAATATTAACCGATGTTTCCGCTGATGTCCAAAAAGGCAAAAGTTTAAAGGAGGCATTAGAAAGAAGTCTAAAAGCATTTAATTCTCTTTATTTATCTTTAATTAAAATTGGGGAACGATCAGGAAATTTAGAGAAAAATTTGGAACATCTTTCAGAACAACTTGAAAAAGAGCATAATTTTAGAAAAAAAGTTCAGTCAGCGATGCTCTATCCTATTTTAGTTCTCTCCGCCACTGCTTTTTTAGGTGGTGGAATTGGTTTGTTTATTTTGCCAAAATTAGTTGATTTTTTTGAAGGTTTAGATGTTGAACTGCCCATAACTACCAAAATTCTACTTTTTATAGCTCAAATAATGAAGGATTATGGCATGATTATTATTCCTGGTTTTTTTGTTCTTCTTTTTTTGGGTTCTTTATTTGTCAGGCTAAAATCCGTTAAACCGCGCTGGCATTATTTTTTACTCCGCATGCCCATCATTGGGGCATTTATTAAATGTACGCAGCTTTCTTCTTTTTGTCGGAATCTAGGCATTATGCTGCAAAGCGGTATTCCCATTACTGAAGCCCTTCAGATTTCGGTGGATGCCATTAGTAATGAGGTTTTTAAGACTGACGTGAATAAAATAGCTCAAGCAGTTGAAAAAGGGAAAAGCATTGAATCAGTTTTAACCAAGGGTAAATTTTTTGAATTTCCTTCAATTGTAACAAAGATGATTGGCGTAGGTGAAAAAACAGGCCGTTTAGAAGAAAATCTTTTATATATGGGTATTTTTTATGAGGAAGAGTTAGATGATTTGAGTAAGAACTTAAGCAATGTTTTGGAACCAATTATGCTTATAGGAATTGGCTTGGTAGTTGGCTTTGTTGCTTTGGCCATTATTTCCCCGATTTACGAATTAACAGGAAGTATGGGGAGATAGAAATTCATGAAAAAAGACTCCGGTTTTTCTCTTTTTGAGCTTTTGATTGTCATGGCTATAATGGGTATTTTAGCTGCTTTATTGTCTCCTTTTTTAAGCCGTTTTCTTTTTCAATATCGTCTTGCTGATACCACTGATAAGTTCGTGAAAACATTGCGTAAGGCCCAGAATTACACTTTTACTGGTAAAGAAGACTCAGAGTGGGGAGTTCATTATGAATCTGGTCAATTAGTTCTTTTCAAAGGCAATGTCTATGGGGAAGATCATTCGTTTGATGAAGAATTTGGAGTTTCTCCTTCTTTAAATATTTCCGGCTGGAACGATATTGCTTTTTCTAAAATTCGCGGCAAACCATCTTCTGGCTTGACAGTTTCTATTACTTCAACTGCGGGTTCAAGAACAATAATACTTAATGAAGAAGGGATGGTAGATGTTCAATAGAATCACGAGAGCATTAAAATACGAGAGCATGAAAACAATAAATCATAAAAATAAAAGAACAAAAGGTTTTAGTATTATAGAAGTTATTTTGGCGGCAGCAATGTTTATTTATCTTGTCGCTGTTGCTGGTTCAGTAGTGATTCATGCTTTTTCGGCCAATCGATTAGGAGAAGAAGAAACTAAAGCCGCTCTTTTAGCTTCTGAAGGACTGGAGGCGGTTCGTTCAATCAAAAATCAAAACTTTGCTAATTTAATTTCAGGCAATTATGATGTGGTTATTAATGAAAGTCTTTGGCAGTTTGGTCCAACCCCAACACCAGGAGGAAAATTTGCCAGAACAATTAATATTGGCGATGTTTATCGGGATGGAGAAGGAGAAATTATCGAATCTGGCGGTACATTGGATGAAGAAGCAAAAAAAATAACCTCTACTGTTTTTTGGCAGTTTTCACCCTCTCGTTCCAACAGCGTAGAAATGATTACTTATTTAACTGATTGGGTGTCAGGTATTTGTTTTTGGAGTGATTACAACATTCTTGGAAGTGGTGACATTGCGGGGAAAAGGGGAGCGCAAGACGTTTTTGTTGCCGGCGAATATGCTTATCTTGTTACTTATTCCGTTCCTTCTGGAGACGAGTTTTATATCTTTGATATTACCGACCCCTCAGGGGAGCTTGTGCTTAAGGGTTCCCTGAATTTTGATGCTACTGTCAACGCCGTCTATGTTGTTGACAACTTTGCCTATTTAGCCACCAATAAAAATGATCAGGAATTAATAGTGATTAATGTTTCTGACCCTCAAAACCCCCAAGAGGTAGGTTTTTATAATGCTACCAAAGTTGACCCTGTAAACGGGATGGATGTTTGGGTTGATGGGACAAAGGTTTATTTTTCGACGGCCAAGAATCCTCAGGGCGAAGAGTTCATTGTTTTAGAGGCGGATACGAGTGATCCTTATAACGTTACCCTTTCTCGTTTGGGTTCTGCGCCGATTAACGACAATGTCAATAGTATCTTTATTGATGGCAACTATGCCTATCTTGCTACCAGTGATACCAACAATGAACTTCAAATAGTAGATATTTCAAATCCCGCCAACCCTCAGCTTATATGCTGGTACAACATCGAGCCAAGTTCTGCAGATGCTTTTGGGAATGGTGTTTTTGTCCAGGAGAACCGGGCATTTGTGGTCACTGGTAAAAATGGTCAAGGTGCTGAATATTATGTATTAAATCTTAATCCACCTTTTGATAATTGTAGTCAGAATCCTGGGGATTTTATCACTGAAGCAGGCTCGGTTGAGATGGCGGCTGACGTTAATGACGTTTTCATTTATGAAGGATACATATTTTTAGCAACAGAAAAGAGTCAGAGCCAGTTAATGGCGGCATCATTAGACGACCCAACTAATTTTTTTCTTTCGATTGATCTTGGTGGTGAAGCTTACGCGGTTTATGTTTACCAATGTTTGGCTTATGTGGCCACAGGGAGAAATGAAGGAGAGCTTTTTGTTGTTCAACCACAGTAAAAAAGAGAAAGGCTTTACATTTATCGAGCTGATTCTTTACACGGCTTTGGTTTCGATTTTTTTAACCAGTGCTGTTTATTTTGCCTGGAATGTTATTTATGGTCAGGTTAAATCAACTGTTCAACAAGAAGTAAGTGAGAATTTAAGATTTGTTTCTGGAAGGATTCAGGCTGAAATCAGAAATGCCCAAGAAATTAACAATATTAGTAGTAATTCTATAGAACTTGACAGTGGTCTTATCGGAACAACGACCATTTCTTTGATTGATCAAACAGTCCAAATTACTCAAGGCGAACAGACTAGTGACTTAAACAGTGATAAAGTAGAAGTGACGGAGCTTTTATTTACTAATTTAAGCTCTGACGATCAAAAATCCAAAAATGTCAAATTCAGTCTTGCTTTAAGGTATAAAAATTCAAATGACAGACAAGAATGGGACAAAGAAGGGGCCATTGAAACCACGGTTGAATTAAGGAGTAATCAATGAAAAAAGGCTATATTGCTTTTTCAAGTCTTTTGGTAATTTCTGCTGTAGTTTTGGCAGTGACGATATCAGTTAGTATTTTAAGCATTTCTGAAAGTCAAATGGGTTATGCAGTTAAAAAAGGTGAAGAAGCTCTTTTTTTTGTTGAAGGTTGTCTTGAAGAAGCGCTTCTGCGTTTTAGCAGTAACCCATTATATAATGGCGGCCTCTTGAATTTTCCTGAAGGTCAATGTACTATAGTAGTACAAGAGAATAGCGAAGATTGGACGGTGGTTGCTTCAGGATTAAAAGATGGCCATGCAAGAAAAGTTGAGGCAAAAATAAGAAGAGTTTGCAATCAAACTGAATTAATTTCTTGGTTAGAGATAGAATAGTACCTTTATGTCATTCCGAATTTATTTCGGAATCTATATAATTATAGATCCTGAATCAAGTTCAGGATGACAAGGTGGTTGATATTAAATATGTTTAATATTGATATTTCTGACAGTTCAATTGAAGTCTTAAATCTTAAAAAGAGTTTAATGGGCAAAACTAAAGTTTCTTCGTCTGGAAGAGTTGAGTTGGAACAAGGCGTGGTCAAAAGCGGTGAAATTTTAGATACAGAAAAGTTAACCAAGAAAATCAGTGAATTAGTAAAAAAAGGAAAAATTAATTTTACTCTTCCGGACTTAAGAACATTTACCTGCCGCGTCCAGCTAGCCTCAGATATTGCCCATTCTGCTTTAGAGCCTTTTCTTAAAGAAAAAATATTGGAAATTGTTCCTTATGATTTTGAAGAATTGATTTATGATTTTAAAGTAGTTAATGAAACAGAAAAGGGAAAAGAAATTCTTTTTTTAGCTGTTCCCACAAAGATTTTAGCTGGATATTTAAAGATTTTTAAGGCTTTAAAATTAACACCAATTTTTGCTGTTTCTGAATCTTTGGCTGCTTTTGAAATTTTTAGGGAAACGGTTGTTAAGGACGAAGTACTTTTATATATTGATATTGGCAGTCAGACTTCAACATTTTCTTTTTTTGACAGATTTGGACCATTTTTAACTCTTAATGAACCAGTAGAAACAAAACTTTTAAAAGAAGAGGTTAAAAAAGCAGTTAGTTTCTTAAAAGAAAAACATGAAAAAGAGGTTAAAAGAATTATTCTTGGCGGAGGAGGCAGTTTAGAGATTGATGGAGAGGCTTTTTCTAAAGAAATAGAGGTATGGACCACAAAAATAGATAAAATCTTAGAAGACAAGCTAAAGAAAGCCTCTTTGCATTTTAATGTTGGTGATCTGCCTCCTACTTTATTTATTAATGTTTTGGGTCTTTCTCTTTTAAGTCAGAAAAAAGAAGCCTTGAATTTATTGAAAAAAAGCAAAGACTTATTGATAAAGCTTGAAGAACAAAACGATCAAGAAAAGAAAGAAGAAGAAAAAAAGGATGAAATAAAGGAGAGTAAAGAAGAAGAAGAGACAATTAAAGAAGGAAAAGAGGTTAAACAAGGTGAAGAAGAAAAACCAGAAGAAATAAAAGAACAAGAAAAACCTGAAAAAAAATCAGTTTTTTCTAGATTTTTGGGTGGTCTTTTGAGATTAAAATGGCTTTTAGTGATTATTATTGTTTCTCTTTTAACTTTTTCCGGTATTTACTTTTTTGTTAAAAAACCTTCTGTTAAAGAAACAGAAGAACAGGCAGACACAACCTCGCCTACTGTTCAGCCAGCAACAGAAGAAGATGAGCCGACTCCAACTACGGAAATTGCGCGGAAAGATTTTAAAATCAAAATTCTTAATGGTAGCGGCATCGCCGGAAAAGCAGGAGAAGTGGCTGAAATTCTTGAAGGATTAGGCTATGAAATTGTTGAAACAGGCAATGCTGACTCTTTTGATTATGAAGAAACAGTCATTCAGGTTAAAGAAGAAAAAGAAGGACTTTTTTCTGACTTGACAAATGATCTTAAAGATGACTACACTGTAAGTAGTGAAAAGAATTTACTGCCTGAAGAAGAGGGGGTAGATGCAGTGGTGATTGTGGGGAAAGAGTAGAGAGGATTAAAATGAATGGCCCCGCACAACGCTTACTTCGCGTTGAGGTCTACGTCCTCACCCACGAAGGGCGCGTATGCAGGGCATAAGAAACTGTAAAATTATTACTCAATAAATTCATAATAATTAACATTTTCTAATGAGAGGGGGTGAAAGAAAAATGAAATTAACTCGAAAAGGTTTTACTTTAATTGAACTTTTGGTGGTCATTGGTATTTTAGCAGTTTTGGCCGTGGTTGTTTTTGCCGCTTTAAATCCAGCTGGTCGTTTAGCTGATGCCCGAGATACCCGCCGCTGGAGTGATGCCAATACCATTTTAACCGCCGTTCATGAATATCTGGTTGACAATGAAGGCTATCCGACTGGAGTGACAACGGGTATGGCCCAAACCCAGCTTGGTTCAGCGGCAACAGGATGTGCGGATGATGGCTGTGGAGCAGTAGCAACCTGTCTTGATTTGTCAACGCCTTTGGCCGCCTATCTTAAGTCAATTCCCATTGACCCGTCCTTAGCTGTAGGCTCATTGGAAACTCACTACAGTATTGAAACAACCGCCGCGGGAATTGTTACCATAACTGCTTGTGATGCTGAGGGGGGAGCGATTAGTGTTTCTCGATAAGTAATTTTGGAAATTAATTAAAAAACAGAAGCGGAAATCAATTTCCGTTTCTGTTTTGGTTGTTTAAACTCCTAAGAGCGGGATACCCCGCATTGCGGGGCGACCTTCTGTATTCCATAAGAAATTTTGAGCGGGATACGGGAATCAAACCCGTCTTTCTACCTTGGGAAGGTAGCGTTGAGTCACTCAACTAATCCCGCACTTCATCCTGCTTTGCAGGATTCAGTGTAAACTTTTTTCGTCGTTTCACTCCTCAGTGTAGACAACATCAATAGAAATTTACATAATGTCATTTCTGCGAAAGCAGGAATCTATATAAATAGACTCTATTTGTATAGATTCCGCATCAAGTGCGGAATGACAAATGAATAATTTCTAATTTTGTTTTATCTTGGAATGGACAAAATATTACCGGCGTGAATAAAACTAGGATTAACAAGATTATTGGCTTCAGCAATTTTTGTCCAAGCAAATCCATTGTTGTAGGCACGAACAGCAATACTCCAAAGATTGTCGCCCTTAGCAACAGTATAAGACTCACTGGTTATTGGTGCTGTTGGTACTCGTTTTTCTGCTTCTGGAATTTTAAGTTCTTGTCCGATTTCAAGATAATCTGGATTCTGAAGATTATTTGCTTCGGCAATATCTACCCAATTATAGCCGCTTTCAAAATATTTCTCGGCAATTAGCCAAGTTGTTTCACCAGCCACGACTTTATGAGTTGTGGGCAAAGAAGCCTCTGATTCAGCCTCAGTTTCTTCACCTGTGATTACTTCTCCTTCAGATATTTTTTCTTCTCCAGTGCCTGCTTTAAAAAAGTTGAAAATTAAAACACCGACGACAATAACAACTAAAAGCCCTAAGGCCATAGAAATATATGATTCACTCGTAAATTTAACTTTATCGTTTGTTTCTTTTGCCATAGATTACTCGCTTGTATTTTTAATCAAGACTCCTCCTTTCCGAGCAGAGCTGTTCTTTGGCAGTTTTTTCTAGTTAATAAGAGCGGTCGCGACCGGATTTGCCCCAGAACCAACTAGCAAAATCGTAGATTTTGCTTTAGTGGTTCGGGGTCCCGTAGTTCTAATCCCGACGTTTCGTCGGGAAAGATACTACTGGGAAACCGGCGACCTCCCATCTAAATTGGCGGGGCCGACGGGACTCGAACCCGCAACCTTCTGCGTGACAGGCAGATACTCTAGCCGGTTGAGCTACGGCCCCTGCATTATAGCAAATCTTATCAAATTCTTGTTTTCCCGTCAATCCTCTGATAACATATTTTCAATGAATAATCAAGAAATTGCCGTTCTTTTAAGAAAAATTTCCGCTGCTTACCAAATCAAAGGCGAAAATCAGTTTAGAATTACTGCCTATGATAGAGCCGCTGACTCGATTGAACATTTGACTTTTGAAGCAAAAGATCTTTGGCATGATGGAAAATTAAAAGAAATTTCCGGCATTGGCGTTTCAATCGCCTCACATTTAGATGAACTTTTTCAAACTGGTCAAGTCAAACATTTTCAAAAAGTAATGAAAAACCTACCAAAAGCAATGTTTTTCTTACTTTCCATTGCTGGATTTGGTGCTAGGAGAGCTTATAAGCTGGTTAAGGTTTTAAAACTTAAAAATCCCAAGACGGTGGTGGAAGATCTTGAAAAAATGGCCAGGCAGGGGAAAATTGCTCCTCTTGAAGGATTTGGTGAAAAGTCTCAACAAGCAATCATTGAAGCAATAGATAATTTTAAAAAAAATCAGACAAAAGAGCAGCGCATGATTCTTCCTTACGCTGATACTATTGTTCAGGAATTAATTATTTATTTGAAAAAAAATCCCAAAGTAATTAAAGCTGATGTTTTGGGTTCATTACGAAGAATGGCAGCGACTATTGGTGATATTGATATTGCTGTTGCCACTCATGAATCTCAAGAGATCATTAATTGGTTTTTGGATTTTTCTAAAATTAAAAAGGTTATTGAAAAAGGAAAATCAGGCGCCTCTATTATTTTAGAAAATGGAAAGCAAGTAGATCTTCGTGTTCAAAAACCTGAAAGTTATGGGGCAATGCTTCAATACTTTACCGGGTCAAAAAATCATAATATCAAGTTGAGGGAGCTTGCTTTAAAAAAAGATTTGTCTCTTTCAGAATATGGAATGAAAATCATTAAAACACGAGAACATAAAAACATAAAAACAAAAGAACAGAAGAACAAAAGAGAAAAAATTAAGAAATTTAGGACAGAAAAAGAGCTTTATCAATTTTTGGGGTTGGAGTGGATTCCACCAGAATTAAGAGAAAACAGAGGAGAGATTGAAGCGGCTCAAAAAAAACAACTGCCTAAGCTTATTAAGCTTGAAGATATCAAAGGCGATTTGCATTGTCATTCAAATTTTGATCTTAAATCTTCTCAAGATTTAGGTATTGATAGTTTTGAAAAGATGATTATTAAAGCAATTCAGTTAAAATATGAGTATATTACTTTTACAGAACACAACCCAAGCCTTAGTAATCACACAGAAAAACAAATTATTACCATAATGAAGCGACGAAAAGCAAGAATTGAGGAAGTTTTGGAGAGTAAAAAACTTTCTCAATTTAAGAGAAAAGCCGATATAGAGAACCACTCCGCTCAGCGAAGTGGTTCTCTGTTTCGCTCTGTACACTCGCCTTCGGCGAGTGACTTATTAGTATCGGCTTCATCCACCCCGCCAGCGGGGTGGTTTTCGCCTTTTCTTGATATAAGAGTTCTAAACGGATTAGAAATCAACATTCTTCCTGATGGAAGATTGGCTTTGCCAGAAAAAGCCTTTGATTATATAGATTTTGCTATTATCGCCATTCATTCTAGTTTTAAGCAATCAAGAGAAAAAATGACTAAGCGAGTCTTATCTGCTTTTTCTCATCCCAAGGCTAGAATTCTTGCTCATCCAACCGGCAGATTACTTAATCAAAGAGAGGGATATGGACTTGATTGGGAGGCGGTTTTTGATTTTTGTAAAAATAATAAGAAAGCTCTTGAAATTAATTGTCATCCAACAAGATTAGATTTGCCAGATATTTTAGTTCAAAAAGCAATTAAAAAAGGAGTTAAAATTGCTTTGGGCTCAGATGCTCATAGTACAAAAACAATGGAAATGATGTCATATGGTGTTTCTGTAGCCAGAAGAGGATGGTGTGAAAAAAGTGACATTTTAAATACTTTGGATTATAATAGAGTGAGTGAGTGGTTGGGGATTTTAGAATAGGGAGGCCGGCTTGCTAGAGCTTAGTGTTTGACTTAGATATGAAACGATCCCGTACAATGCTTACTTCGCGTTGAGGTCTACGTCCTCACCCGCGAAGGGCGCATCTACGGGACATAAGAAAATCTAAAACTCGTTATTACTCGTTAAGATTTTCTAATGAAGGGGGGTGAATAAAAATTATGTTACCAGTTTTAGGTTTAGCAGCAGTTGTAGTGATTTATATTTGGTCTTTATACAACGGATTAGTGACCATCCGAATGAGGGTAAAAGAAGCTTGGAGCGGTATTGACGTTCAACTTAAAAGAAGAGCCGATCTTATTCCTAATTTAGTAGAAACAGTTAAAGGTTATGCCAAGCATGAAAAAGGAGTATTTGAAAATGTAACTAAGGCAAGATCGGCACTTCTTTCAGCCAAAACTCCAGCCGCCAAAGGAGAAGCAAATGCGGGTTTAACCGGTACTCTTAAAACTCTTTTTGCTGTTGCTGAAAATTATCCTGAACTCAAAGCAAATGAAAATTTTAAAGATCTGCAGAAACAGCTTGAAGATACAGAGGACAAGGTTGCTTACGCAAGGCAATTTTATAACACTAATGTTTTAGAGTATAATACCAAAATTAAAGTTTTCCCCAATGTTTTATTGGCACAAAACTTTGGATTTAAAAAAGAGGAGTTTTTTGAGGCAGGAGAAGAAGAGAGAAAGAAAGTTGAGGTTAAATTTTAATGTCTATTTACTCTCAAATCGCCGGTAATAAACGAAAAACTCTTTTAATCACGGCTATTTTTATTGCCTTTATTTCCTTTGCGGCTTATGTTTTTGGTCAAGCTCAAGGAGAGGGTTTTTCTTATTTGGGAACAGCCTTGATTATTTCCGGATTTTTAAGTTTAGGTAGTTATTATTTTGGCGATAAGATAATTTTAAAAATTTCAGGAGCCCGACCGGCAGGTGAAAAAAGAGATTTTAATTTTTTCACTGTTGCCGAGAATTTATGTATTGGGGCTGGATTACCGAGGCCAAAACTTTATGTAATTGAGGATTCGGCTCCCAATGCTTTTGCCGCTGGTCGTGATCCTGATCATGCTATAATCTGTGCCACCACAGGACTTCTTAATAAGCTGGAAAGGTCAGAACTTGAAGGCGTGATTGCTCACGAACTTTCTCATATTAAAAATTATGATATTCGCTTAATGGCGATTGTTGCTGTTTTGGTAGGCACGACTGCTTATTTAGCTGATATTTTTAATCGATCTTTATGGTGGGGTGGAAAGAAAAAGAAAGGAGAAAAAGGGCAAGTTTTTGTATTAATAGGTGTTGTTTTAGCTATTCTGTCTCCTTTAATTGCTAAATTAATTCAACTATCCATTTCTCGTCAAAGAGAGTTTCTCGCTGATGCTTCGGCTGGGCTTCTAACCAGAAATCCCGATGCTTTGGCTGATGCTCTTGAGAAAATCTCTCAAGACAGAGAGGTTTTAGAAGCAGCCAATAATGCTACCGCTCATTTATACATTATTAATCCTTTTAAAGGTAAAGAATTCGGCGCTTGGTTTGCTGGTTTATTCAATACTCATCCACCAGTTAAAGAAAGGATTAAAATTTTACGAAGAATGTAAAGATAATGAGAATTTTAATAATTATAATTGGTAAAATAATGGCGGCTTTAAGTCGCCTTTTTAATATTGGTGCCGGTGGAACATGGCCGGGTGAGATTGCTTTGAC
This sequence comes from Candidatus Microgenomates bacterium, assembly GCA_016782545.1. Next base: position 12,601 of record JADHYG010000006.1, on the reverse strand, counting down.
TTTAGACAAAGACTTTATTAAGAAAATGAGTCGAGGCGTCAAAAAAGGGATAATTTTAATTGCTGGTACTAATGGGAAAACAACTACTTCAAAGATAATTCAAAAAATTCTTGAAAATGAAGGAAGATCTAATCAGGTTATTCACAACCATTCAGGCGCTAATCTTTTAAATGGGATTGCTTCGGCGATGATTAAATCAGCTGATTTTTTTGGCCAGATTAAAGTCGATTGGGCTGTTTTTGAAGTTGATGAGAACACTCTTCCTTTAGTTTTAGGAGAATTTACCCCTCAAATAGTTGTTTGTTTAAATTTATTTCGTGATCAGCTTGATCGTTATGGCGAAATTGATCTTATTGCTGAAAAATGGCGTCGAGCTCTTAAAAAATTACCTTCGCAAACAAAAGTTATTTTAAATAGCGATGATCCTCAAATTGCTTTTCTAGGCAAAGATCTTGAGGCCGAGGTTTTATATTTTGGCCTTGAAAGTCAAGAAGATTCTAAGACCAAAATCTCCCATGCTGCTGATTCAATTCATTGTCTTTTCTGCGGGACAAGGCTTGATTTTAAAAGGGTTTATTTTTCTCATTTAGGTCTTTGGCAATGTAAAAAATGCGGTGAAAAAAGACCAAAACCATCCCTGTCAGACTGGAATTGGTTTCTGCCGGGAATTTATAATCGTTATAATATTTTAGCGGCTGTTTCAGCAGTTAAGAGCTTGAGTATAAAAGATGAAAATATTCAAATCGCGCTCAAGAGTTTTGAACCGGTCTTTGGCAGAGGCGAGGAATTTAGTTTTAAAGATAAAAAAGTCAAGATTCTTTTGTCAAAAAATCCAACCGGATTTAACGTTACTTTGCAGAGAATTATTAAACAAAAGCCAAAAATTGTACTCTTGGCGCTGAACGACAGAATTCCTGACGGTCGAGATGTTTCCTGGATTTGGGATGTTGACTTTGAGGAACTGGTTCAAAAAGTTGACCATCTCATTATCAGCGGCGACCGGGCTTATGATTTAGGATTAAGAATTAAATATGCCTTGAAAGCACTAGAACATAAAAACATGAAAACACTAGAACATAATTCTAAATTCAAGATTTTTCAAGAATTAGAAAAAGCGATTTTTGTTGGTTTAGACGGTATTAAGGTTGATGAAACTTTGTATATCTTGCCCACTTATTCAGCTATGCTTGAGATAAGAAAAATTTTAAGAGGTAGAAAAATTCTCTGAACAAGGCTTTGTTTTAGTTAAAAGGTGTTTGTAGTATACTATGAAAGTCAATGAAAAAAGTGATTTTAATTATTTTAGATGGTTGGGGTTTAAGAGCGTCAGAAGTGGGCAATGCAATTAAATTGGCAAAAACTCCTAATTTTGATCGATATTGGCATCAATTTCCTCATGCTGTTTTACAAGCTTCAAGCAAAGCAGTTGGTTTGCCTGAAGGACAGATGGGAACTTCAGAAGTTAATCATATGACTATTGGCGCAGGAAGATTGCTTTTTCATGATTTGGTGAGAATTAACAAATCAATTGAAGATAAATCCTTTTTTCGCAATAAAGCAATTATTACTGCTTTTGATCATGTTAAAAAACATAATTCTACTTTGCATATTAAAGGTCTAATCAGCCCGGGGGGTGTTCATTCTCATCAAGAACATGTTTATGCTTTATTAAAAGGAGCTGAAGCTTATGGACTTAAAAAAATTTATATTCATGTTTTTACTGACGGCCGGGATACTCTGCCAGAAAGTGCCCTTAGATATGTTCAAGAGCTTCAGGATTTTATTGATGATTTGGGCGTTGGCAAGATTGCCTCTGTTTCTGGCCGCTATTATGCCATGGATAGGGACCATAATTGGGAAAGAACAGACAAAACCTTTGATTTATTGATTAAAAGAAAAGGAAAAAAATATCAAAGCGCTTCTCAAGCCATTAAAGATTCTTATAAAAAAGGAATCGCTGATGAATTTATTGAGCCAGTCATTATTGAGGTTGGACCCGGAGAAGAAGGAGCGATTGCTTCTAATGATGCGGTTGTTTTTGTTAATTTCAGAGATGATCGGCCGCGGCAATTAGTAGAAAGATTTTTAGAAAAAAGGATTAAAAATTTAGAATATGTCACCATGTCTCAATATAGTCCTGACTATCAAGTAAAAGTTGCTTTTCCGCCCATTGAGATTAAAAATTCCTTAGGAGAAATTATCAGCAAAGCCGGTTTGCGTCAATTAAGAGTGACCGAAACAGAAAAATTTGCCCACATGACTTTTTTCTTAAATTGTAAAAGAGAAGATGCTTTTGATGGTGAGGACAGAATGATGCTTGATTCTTATTCAGATATTAAAACTCACGACGAAAAGCCGGCCATGAGAACCGCTGATATTGCCCAGGAAATAATCCAAGCCATGCAGGTGCAATCTCACGAAGTTATTTTTACTAATCTTTGTAATGGCGATATGATTGGCCACACCGGCAATTTAAAAGCAACTATTGTTGGCGTGGAAGTAATTGACAAGGCGATTGCTAAAATTGTTGAAGAGGGGAGAAAAAATAATTTCAATATTCTTATTATTAGTGATCATGGCAATGCTGAGGAAATGATTGATGAAAAAACAGGCGGCCGATTGACAGCGCATACTATTAATCCGGTGCCTTTTATTTTGATTTCAAAAAAATGGCAAAAATTAAACCGTGATCAAGGCGTTCTTCAAGATTTGGCGCCCACAATTTTAAAAATTCTTGGTTTAAAACAACCCAAAGAAATGACGGGAAGGAGTTTTATTTAATGATGAAATTAACTATCGGCTGGTTGTATCCTGACTTGATGAGTATTTATGGTGACAGAGGTAATGTTATTTGTTTGACTAAGCGTTGTCAGTGGAGAGGGATAAATATAGAAGTAAGAGAAATAAACTTAGAGACAGATCATAAGCAATTGGCTGTATGCGACATGCTGTTTATGGGTGGCGCTCAAGACAGACAGCAAAAAATTGCCGCCAAAGATCTTCGGCAAAACAAAGGGCTAGTTATTAAAGAAATGATTGAATCTGAAGTTCCCGGTCTTTTTGTTTGCGGTGCTTATCAGTTTTTAGGCCATTTTTATCGACCAGCAAAAGGAGAAGACATTCCCGGACTGGGAATTCTTGATTTGCACACAATTCATCCAGGCAAAACAAAAAAGAGGTGTATTGGTAATATCGTGACTGAAATTAACAATCAACAATTAGCAATTAACAATGAACAATATAACAATTTCATTATCGGCTTTGAAAATCATGGAGGGAGGACATATTTGGGAAAAAAGGTTAAACCTTTAGGTAAAGTAATAAAGGGATTTGGTAATAATGGCGAAGATGGAACCGAAGGGTGTATTTACAAAAATACTATTAGTACTTATCTTCATGGTCCAATTCTGCCCAAAAATCCTCACTTAGCTGATTTTTTAATCAAACTGGCTCTTGAGAAAAAGTATCAAAATAAGATAGAATTAGAGCCATTGGATGACAGTTTAGAATGGCAGGCTCATATGGTGATTCTCGCCAAATTAAAAATTATGCCGGCGAAAGAGCCAAGTATGCTCGATTAAAACACTGGTAAAAACTAAAAATGAAAAACGACAATTTAAAATTAAAAAATAAAAGAATTAAACTTTCAATCGATGAAGTAAATCATGTGGCGAAATTAGCCAATTTGAAATTAACTCCAAAGGAGCTTAAAAAATTTCAAAAACAACTTTCCTCAATTTTAGAGTATGTAAATCAATTAAAAGAATTGGACACAAAGAATGTTGAACCGACCAGTCAAGTGACTGGTTTGGAAAATGTTTTTCGGGAAGATGAAGTTAAGCCTTCAATGAGTCAAGAAGAATCGCTTTCTAATGCCAAAGAAACCCATAATGGTTTTTTTAAAGTAAAGGCAATATTTTAATATGGAGTTAAATCAATTAACCATCAAACAAGCACAAGAAGGGCTTTCAAAAAAGAAATTTTCTTCATTGGAATTAACTAAAGCCTGTCTTGAGCGCATTAAAAAAATTGACAAGAAAATTAACGCCTTTATTACTGTTTGTGAAGAGGAAGCTTTAGTTGAGGCAAGGCAGGCTGATGAGATTTTAGTTCAGAATAATAAAGATATTTTTAAAGAAAAATCTTTATTAGGAATACCCTTTTCAATAAAAGATGTTTTTTTAACAAAAAATTTGAGAACAACCGTTGCCTCAAAAGTTTTAGAAGATTTTATCCCTCAATATGACGCCACTGTAGTTAAAAAACTAAAAAATACTGGTTGTGTTATTTTGGGAAAAACAAATTTAGACTCTTTTTGTCACGGTTCTTCTACTGAAACATCTGATTTTTTCACTACCAAAAATCCATGGAATTTGAAAAGACTTCCTGGGGGTTCTTCTGGTGGTTCAGCAGCAAGTATTGTGGCTGATATGACAATAGGAAGTGTAGGAACGGAAACTGCTGGTTCTATTCGTCAGCCTGTAGCTTGGTGTGGTTGTGTTGGTTTAAAACCAACCTATGGTCGTGTTTCTCGTTATGGAGTGATTGCCATGGCTTCTTCTTTGGATTCTCCTGGTCCAATTGTAAAAACAGTTGAAGATGCTGCCTGTGTTTTCCAAGTTTTGGGAGGAAAAGACGAATTTGATGCAACTACTTCTCCCAAGGAAAATTGTGTCTATGTTAAAAATCTCAAAAAAAGAATTGAAGGGATTAAAATAGGTCTTCCTAGGGAATATTTTTTAAAAGACGCTCAAAAAGGAGTTAATCAATCAGTTAAAGAAGCGTTGAAGGTTTTTGAAAAACAAGGAGTCAAAGTAAAAGAAATTTCTGTTATTGATCCACGCTATTCAATTGCTGTTTATACTGCTCTTCAACGTTCCGAGGTTTCTTCGAACTTGGCTCGTTATGACGGGATTCGATATGGAAATGAAAGATGGGCTTTTAATGAAGAAAATAAAAAAAGAATTATGCTTGGAACATACACCCTTTCTTCTGGATATTATGAAGCATATTATCTTCATGCCCAAAAAGTACGGTCTTTAATCATAGAGGATTTTAAAAAGGCTTTTAAGGAAGTAGATATCATTGTAGCACCAACTTCTCCATCAGTAGCTCTTTCTTTGGGTGCAAGTAAAGAAAGCGCGATGTTTGGCGAGCTTCAAGATCTTTTAGTAGAGGCTTCTAGCATTGCTGGTTTACCGGGATTATCAATTCCTTGTGGGTTTGTTGATAATTTGCCAGTAGGCATGCAAATTATTGGACCACAGTTTAGCGAGAAGTTACTTTTACAAGTAGGCTATGCTTACGAGCAGGCAACCGACTGGCATAAGCGTAAGCCAAAGATAGGTTCTAGTGATTAGTGACTAGGCTCTAGAAGATTAGATTAGGTTCTAGTTATTAGAATAAAGAAATGAAAAAAAGACTTAAATCATATAAAGAATTGAAAGTTTGGCAGAAAGCAGTTCAACTGTCAATAAATATATTTCAAGTGACAAAGAAATTCCCTAAGTCAGAGTTATATGGTTTAACAAGTCAAATGCGTCGATGCGCTATAGCAATAGCGTCAAATATTGCAGAAGGAGCTTGTCGTGGACATCTAGCTGAATATATTCAATTTCTGAGAATTAGCTTTGCTTCAGGGGCCGAGTTAGAAACACAGTTAATCATTGTAAAAGAAGTGGGTCTGTTGAAAGAAGAAGAATTCGTTCGAGTAAAATCTCAGTTAGATGAAATTATGAGAATGTTAAACAGTTTAATATCAAAGTTGGAAGGAAAAAAGGTCATATCTAGAACCTAGAACCTAGAACCTAGAACCTAGAACCTATGAAATACATACCAATAATTGGGTTGGAAATACATGTTGAGCTGAAGACTAAATCAAAGATGTTTTGCGGTTGTGAGGCTGATTATTTTGGTAAAAAACCCAATACTCATTGTTGTCCAGTCTGTTTAGGATTGCCTGGTGCTCTTCCTGTTCCCAATAAAAAAGCGATTGAGTGGACAGTGATGACTGGATTAGCCCTTGATTGTCAAATTCCTCTTTTTTCAAAATTTGATCGTAAAAATTATTTTTATCCTGATTTGCCTAAAGGTTATCAAATTTCACAATATGATTCGCCGTTTTGTAAAAACGGCGAACTTAATATTAAATATCAAATATCAAAAAATATAAAAGAAAAAATCAGAAAGATAAAAATTAGAAGAGTGCATCTGGAAGAGGACACGGGCAAGTTGATTCATGCCATCGTTGATGGAAAAAAATGTACCTTGATTGATTTTAATCGTTCTGGAGTTCCTTTGATGGAAGTTGTCACCGAACCAGACATAAGAAGTGGAGAAGAAGCAAAAATATTTTTACAAAAACTTCAACAATTGCTCCGCTATCTTGGCGTGTCAGATTGTGATATGGAAAAGGGGAGCATGAGGTGCGAACCCAATGTGTCACTTCGTGACGTTCGAGGTTCGAGGTTCGAGGTTCGAGGGAAGAAAATGAAGCTTCCTGATTATAAAGTAGAAGTTAAAAATCTTAATTCTTTTAAGTTTGTTGAAAAAGCAATTAATTATGAAATTAAAAGACAAGCTGAATTATTAGAAGCAGGTAAAAAAATAAAGCAAGAAACAAGAGGCTGGGATGAAGACAAACAAAAGACTTTTTCGCAAAGAAGCAAAGAAGAGGCCGCTGATTATCGGTATTTTCCTGAACCAGATATTCCACCGATAAGATGGAGAAAAGAGGATATTAAGATATTAAGAAATTCATTGTCAGAATTACCAGAGGCAAAATCAAAACGCTTTCTAAAAGAATATAAATTATCAGAATATGATATTAGGATACTAACTGCTGATAGAATGACGGCTGATTATTTTGAGCAAGCTGTTCGTGCGAGTAAGGCAGTCAATAATAAAACTATTGCCAATTGGATAATTAATAAGAGAGTTGACATAGAAAAGACTTTGCCGGCAGAATTGATTAAAATAATTCTTGAAAAACATGCTCCGTCAACGATTAGCAAAGAAGAGTTAGAAAAAATCATTAAACAAGTTCTTGTTGACAATGCAGGAACGGTGAATGATTATAAGAAGGGAAAAACACAAGCATCAATGTATTTAATTGGACAGGTGATGAGTCGTACAAAAGGCCAAGCTGATGCAAAAATGGCTGAGGAGATTCTGAAGTCAAAGATCGATTCTGAAACAAGTTCAGAATGACAGTTGTTTTGAAATTGTAATATGTTCTGCTTGTCGGTAGGCAGGTTTGTAAATTGAGTCATTGAAAATTGATTGGAAATTGAGATTTGAAAATTGTAAATTAGTTTATATTATGTCTGATTTTATTCACCTTCATACTCATTCAGAATATTCTTTATTAGACGGCTTGGCCAAGATTCCTGATTTGGTGGCGAAAGCAAAGGAATATGGCATGAATGCTTTGGCTTTAACAGATCATGGAGCGATGTATGGTATTTTCAAATTTTATTTAGCTTGTCGTGAAGCTGGTATTAAGCCAATTATTGGCATGGAGGCTTATCAGGCTTCTCGGTCGCGATTTGACAAACAGCCTCGCATTGATAAGGATCAACATCATCTTGTTCTTTTGGCAAAAAACGCCCAAGGCTATAAAAATCTGATTAAATTAACCACTTTATCCCATCTTGAAGGTTTTTATTATAAGCCGAGAATTGATCTTGAGTTATTAGAAAAATATTCAGAAGGTCTGATTTGTTTATCAGCCTGTTTAGAAGGAGAAGTGCCTAGCTTATTAAGAAAAGGTGAAGATAAAAAGGCAGAAGAGAAAGCTAAAAAATTAATGGAGATTTTTCCAGAAGACCATTTTTATTTAGAGATTCAGCATCATCCAAAAATTGAAGATCAAGCATTGGTTAATCAAAAAATAATTAAACTTTCCTCCAAGTTGGGAATTCCTTTGGTAGCTACTAATGATATTCATTATGTTGAAAAAGAAGACGCCGAGGCGCAAGAAATTCTTCTTTGTGTTCAGACTCAGCGGACTATTTTAGAAAAAAACCGTCCTCTTTCAATGATAAAGGCCCCTAGTTTTTATTTTCGTTCGCCCGAAGAAATGAAAGGACTTTTTATCCGTCATCCAGAAGCAATTGCTAATACAGTTAAGATTGCCAAAATGTGCAATGTTGAAATTGAAATGGGCAATTGGATTCTGCCCCGATTTGCTGTTCCTGAAAAAGAAACCTCCGAGTCTTATTTACGAAAACTTGTCCATGAAAGACTTCCTCAACGTTATCCCAAGCCTTCAAAAGAGGTTTTAGAAAGAATGGAATATGAATTGGATGTTATCTGCAAAAAAGGCTTTGCCGCTTATTTTTTAATTGTTCAGGATTTTGTTAACTGGTCTAAAGAAAAGGGAATTAGAGTTGGTCCGGGGAGAGGATCAGCGGCTGGCTCTTTAGTTTCTTATGTTTTGCGGATTACTTCTCTTGATCCGATTTTTCACAAGATTCCTTTTGAAAGATTTCTTAATCATCAACGGCCTTCACCACCAGACATTGATTTGGACTTTGCTGATGACAAAAGAGACGAAGTGATTGCTTATGTGACGGAAAAATACGGTAAAGATAAAGTTGCTCAGATTATTACTTTTGGCAAAATGGAAGCAAGACAGGCGATCAGAGATGCGGGTAGAGCTCTGGGGATGTCTTATTCAGCTGTTGACAGGATTGCCAAAATGATTCCAGCGGGTGCCCAAGGCTTTGCGATGACGATTGATAAGGCCATTAAAACTTCTTTTGAACTTTCTGAAGCTTATCAGTCAGAAAAAGAAGTCCAGCGGCTTTTAGATATTGCCAGAAAACTTGAAGGAGTCGCCAGGCATTCTTCTACTCATGCGGCTGGAGTGGTGATCGCTGACAAAGATTTAACCGAATATGTGCCTTTGCAAAAAGAAGTTAAAGGAGATCGTATTATTACTCAATATGATATGTATTGTTTAGATCTTAATGCCGCCTCCGAAGGCAAAGCCATTGGTCTTTTAAAAATGGATTTTTTAGGTCTTCGCAACTTAACCATTCTTCAGAATGCGGTTAAATTTGTTCAGGATAAAACAGGAGAAAAAGTTGATCTTTCTTCTTTGCCTCTTAATGATAAAAAAGTTTTTGAAATTATTAGCAAGGGCGAAACAACTGGCATTTTTCAGCTTGAATCAGCGGGAATGAGAAGATTAGCTAAAGATTTAAAGCCGTCAAAATTTTCTGATATTTCTGCAATGGTGGCTCTTTTTCGTCCTGGGCCCATGAATTGGATTTCTGATTTTACTGAAAGCAAGCGAAATCCTCAGAAAATAAAATATCCTCACCCTGATCTTAAACCAATTCTTAAAGAAACTTATGGCATTGCTGTTTATCAAGAGCAATGTATGCAGATTGCTTCAACCATGGCTGGTTATACTTTAGTTGAGGCTGACAAGCTTAGATTGGCGATTGGTAAGAAAAAAAGAGCTTTAATGAAGAAAGAAAAAGAGAAATTTATCAATGGCTGTTTAAAGCAAGAATACACTTCAGAAATAGCAGAGAAAGTTTGGTCTTTAATTGAAAAATTTGTTGGCTATGGTTTTAATAAAGCCCACTCAGCTTCCTATGGAATGATTGCTTACCAAACTGCCTATATGAAAACTCATTATCCAGTGGAATATATGACCGCTGTTTTAACCGCTGAAACTCGAGCTAATTCTGGTCCAACCAGAGAAGAAAAATTAACTTTAGCCATTGAGGAATGCCGGCGGATGAAAATTGAGCTTTTACCTCCAGATATTAATAAATCTGAGATTGAATTTGCCATTGAAGACAATTCAATTCGTTTTGGTTTGTCGGCAATTAAAAATGTCGGCAAGGTGGCGATTGAGGTTATTCTTTTGGCTCGGAAAAAAGATGGTGAGTTTATTTCTTTAATAGACTTTTGCCAAAAAGTTAATCTTGGTAAAGTTAATAGCAAGACTTTTGAAAGTCTTTTAAAAGCAGGTGCTTTTGATCAATTTGGTAAAAGAGCGGCTATGTTAGTGTCTTTACCAAGGATTGTTGATGAAGCACAAAAAGAGAAAAAAAGACGCGCTTCTGGGCAAATCGGTCTTTTTGACGGTTCGGGTAAAAAGGCTGTTAAAAATATAGACTTGCCGGAGGTTGAAGAATTAACAACAGCAGAACGTCTTGCTTTTGAAAAACAGCTTTTTGGTTTTTATTTATCAGGACACCCATTAAAACCGCTTTTAAAATTAATCTCTTCAAAAACTACCCATGAAATAAAAGATCTTTCTTTAGTAAAGCATAAAAAGAAAGTAACTGTTGGCGGTATAATTACTAGAGTTAAAAAAATTATTACCAAAAAAAATAATAATGAGATGGCTTTTGTCAAAATCAGTGATTTAACCGATTCCATAGAACTAATAGTTTTTCCTCGGGTTTTTGCTGAAACCAAAAGCGTTTGGATTAACGATGGCGTTGTTTTGGTGAAAGGCAAGATCGAAGAAAAAGATAAAGGGATAACTTTGATTGTTGATGATGCGACTTCAATAAAAAAAGACTGATTCTTGACATTTTGAAGAAAATACACTAAGCTATGTTTTAGTTTAAGATTTAATAAGATGCAGGTTCATGAGGTAATGACTACTGAGATAATTACGGTTTCTCCTGAAACTCCTTTTTCAAGGATTTGGGAAGTTATTTTCAAAAAAGGAATTCATGGATTGCCGGTTGTTGATAAAGACAACAAGATTTTGGGGATTATTGCCGAAGAGGATTTACTCTTAAAACTCTACTCTTCATACAGGCTTCATCCTTTATATGAAAAATATTTAAGTGGTTTTGTTTCGGGTAAAAATTTTGAAGAGATGGAAAAAAAACTTGAAAAACTCACTCAACTTCAAGCTAAGGATATAATGAATAGAAAGGTTTACTTAACTTATCCTGAAAAGCCCATGCTTCGAGCCTTGTCCAAAATGATTGTTCGTCGGGTCCGTCAACTACCAGTGATTACAAAAAAGAAAGAAGTAATTGGAATGATAACAAAAGGAGATATTTTTGACTGCCTTTTTAAAAAATACTTAAAATTTTCTAAATTTAAGTCTTGACATCCGCCTTTTTATTTAGTATTATCTCAATAAAGACAACTTAAGTAGCTAACAGAATTTTTGTCGTGAAAGAAACTGGGGAAATAACTTCCTAGACTTTTTGTTTTTTAAGACGGAATTAAATGGAAAAAGATTTTAGGCTATCTTCAGAAAAGACTATTAACCTCAAAACCCACTCTCTTGAAAAAGAGACAGCCCTTTTAGCCCTAAAAACTAAAGAAGATGGTCTTAACGATAAAGGAGTATCTTCTCGCCTTTTAACTTTTGGACCCAATAAATTGGAAGAAAAGAAGTCCTATTCAATTTTTTCTCTCATCATTCAGCAATTTGCAGATATCTTAATTGCCATCCTCCTCGCAGCAGGAGTTTTTTCTTTTTTAATTGGCGAAAAAATAGACAGTATTGCCATTTTTGTTATTGTCTTGGTTAATGGAGTTTTAGGTTTTTTGCAAGAATTTAAAGCCGAAAAATCCCTTGAGGCTTTGAAAAAAATTGAAACTCTAGAAGCGCGGGTAGTAAGAAACGGGAAAGAAAAAACAATTAAAGCAGAAGAAATAGTGCCTGGCGATATTTTGATTTTATATGAAGGAGAAAAAATACCGGCTGATGCTCGACTTTTAGAAGCCTATTCTCTTGAAGTAGATGAATCAATGTTGACCGGAGAATCGGTTCCAGCTGTTAAGAATGAAAGAGTTTTGCCTGAAAAAACTTCTTTAGCGGACAGAAAAAACATGGTTTATTCTGGGTGTTTAGTGACTAGAGGAAGAGGAAAAGCAGTCGCAGTTTTAACGGGAATGAATACCGAGATTGGAAAAATTGCCAAAGAGATTCATGAGGCACCTCAGCTTCAGACTCCTCTCCAGGATGCCTTAGAAAAAATGGGCAAGGTTTTGGGAGTGGTTTGTTTAGCTGTCGCTATTCCCGGACTCATCCTTGGAATTGTTACTGGCAGGGGATGGCATGAAATGGCAATGATATCTATTTCTTTGGCTGTTTCCGCCATTCCTGAAGGACTGCCGATTGTGGTTACTATTGCTTTAGCCTTAGGAATAAGAAGAATGGTTAAGGTTAATGTTTTAATAAGAAAACTTTCAACCGCCGAAACGCTTGGAAGCACTGATGTTATTTGTTCTGATAAAACAGGAACAATTACTTATAACCAGATGACGGTTAATTCAATTTTCTTGCCTGAGACTGGATTTTTTGATCTCTCGGGAAGAGGGCGTTTAACCAAGGGGAGTTTAAAGTTCAATTCTGAGGCAAGCAAAAGCTTTGGTTTTAAGCAAGTTAAAGAAGACAACAGTCTGGTTAAAAATTTAATCGAAGCTTCAGTTTTATGCTCTGATGCTGTTTTGGATTTTGGCGATCCAACTGAGATAGCTTTAGTGGTGGCTTTAAGAAAACTTGCTGGAAAAGAAGAAAAATTAAGGAAAGAAAAATCGCGAGTTGATGAGATTCCTTTTGATTCTGCCCAAAAATTCATGGCGGTTGCTGTTTTGGACAGAA
>JADHYG010000046.1 GCA_016782545.1 Candidatus Microgenomates bacterium | reverse complement strand
CTAGTATAATCAGGTTGGATAATGACATAAATGTTGGCGGTTATTATTTTCAAGATAGACTTCGTTATTAATTATTATGATTTTCAACAAATTCAAAAACAATAAAGGGTATAGTGAAATTCAACGATATCTATCGTTACGGCGAATGTCAATCCAGAATAGACTAACTTATTCTTTAAGGTTCGTCGAGTTATCCACTAAGAATGGTAAAACATATTCCTATGAGTATTCAAGCCTTCTGCGTGATGCCGGAAGTGTCTTTACAAGCGTGATGGATTCCCTTGTTAAGAATATCAAAGACACGAAAGATAATACAAGTTTTTCGCAATATAGAAAGCTGTTGCTTGAATATTGTCCGGACATTTTTAGGGTTACTGTCCTAGTAAGACATCTTATTCCAAATGGTATGGTGGTGCCTTTTCGTGCTTTTTCAAATCCAAAAGGCATACCTAAGTGGTGGACATCATTTAATAACGTCAAACACTTAGAAAACTTAAGCTATCTAGACGGTAATTTAGCCTCAACAGTAGTTGCTCTCGCAGGATTAGTTATACTGGAATATTTTATTGGCAGTATAATACATGATGATTTTTGGGTAAATATCGGAATAAAATATCACGACGACTCTATAGATATGAGTCCAGAAAGACGATTGTTTATCGATGCCGAGTGAAACTTGTTATATTGAATTCTGCATACATACACTTTCAAATGTCCCAAATAGAACGCATTGGTAAAATTAATAATCAAAAAACAATCACCGTTGCGGTTTTTGGGGAGAGATAAATCAATCTGTTTAGGATAATGGAAAATGTTCGAACCTCTTTAGTGCCTAATTTCCCCCAAGGCAACAATTTAAGTAGAAAAATTATCATTAATGTTGTATAAATTAATTAATGAACATAAATTCCAAAATTGCTAAGATTCCCTTTCTTCTTCTTTATGTCATAAATGTTTCTTTAATTCTTTTTAACTGGCTTAGAGTAATCTTCTTTCAAAAAAACTTTAGTGCCTTCGCCACAGAGCAACCGTGGGACCATTTTTTAGCAACAAGATTTTCTGAAATTTTCGCAATCAGCTATCGTTCATATTTTATTTTTGCCCTCCCAATATATTTAGTTTTGCTATTTGTGTTTCTGAAAATTGTTGGAAAACTCCTAAATCTTGATAAAAAATCTAATGTTAAAGGAGATAATCATATTGCAGTAATGGCAATACTTTTTATGGCTCCTGTAACATTTGGTGTTCAGAAACTTCTAGGTCCTGGATGGAGAAACTACCTGCTTCCTGGCTTTATTTTAATTATTCTGTTTTCTATTCTGTCTTGGATAGACGAAAAAAAATTCAAAACAACCTCTCTCTAGCTCAGGGTAATGGAAAATGTTCAAACTACTATTAAATCAACCCCCTTTATAACAACATCTATTGACAAAAAAAACTTAAGTAATATAATAGAATATATGAATAACTATTCATGTAATTGTGACTTGCTAGACGCTAAAATAACAGAGTCATTACTAATGATGGCAAAAACCCTATCTACTGAAACCAAGTTAAAAATCCTATTCATCCTCCTAAGTAGAGAACATTGTGTTTGCGAAATTCAAAATTGTTTAGATAAAGAACAAAGCCTTGTTTCCCACCATCTCTCAGACCTGGTTGAAACTGGTTGGATAAAACAGAGAAAAGGCAAAGACGCTCGTCAGGTCTTTTATTCTCTTACTAAAGATGGTCTTGAAAAATTACAAACCTTTCTTAAAGTAGAAGGTGTTAAAAAATGAAAATTCAAGTATTGGGTTCAGGTTGTCCTACCTGTAAAAAGTTATATGAACTAACCAAACAAGCAGTTGAAGAAACTGGCTTAAAAGATGAAGTTGAGTATTTAACGGGTCAAGAAGGCATCCAAAAGATTATAGAAATGGGGGTCATGAGTAGCCCAGTTCTGGCAGTTGACAGTAAAGCAATCATGACTGGTTTTATTGATGATGTTGAAAAAATTAAAAAACTTATTCAAGAAGCAAGAGAAAAATAAATAATGAAGCTTATAAAAATACTCAAGAAAAACTGGGTTTTAGGTCTTTTAGCTGGCGCTTATTTAATAATCTACCTATGGCAAAAACAAATAGGCGGCTTTTTGGCTCAAGAGTCGGTTCAAAATCTGATTGGCGGAGCAATTTATCAGGGCTGGCTGGGGTTAGTTGATTATCTCTCGGCTCATGTGCTTTTTTGCCTTGTGCCTGCTTTTTTTATCGCTGGTGCTATCAATAGTCTCATTGATTCGCAGTCAATCTTAAAATACCTAAGCGGTAAAACTAAAAAGTGGCTGGCTTATCTAATTGCTGTCACGGCAGGTTTTTTAATCGAAGTTTGTTCCTGCACTATTCTGCCTTTGTTTGCCGGCATTTGGAAAAAAGGCGCTGGTTTGGGAATTGCCACTACCCTTCTTTATGCTGGTCCAGCTTTTAATATTGTTACCATTCTTTTTACTGGTCAAAGAATCGGCTGGGAGTTTAGTATTATCAGATTTGTTCTTTCGGTTGCCTTTGCTGTTTTAGTTGGTTTAATAATGGAACTTGTTTTTGGAAATGGTAAAGAAGGTGGAAGCCTTCAGGTAACCACTCAAGATGTTAACAACCTTAATGGGTCTAAAAATATCTGGTTTTGGGGAACAATGCTGGCAATTTTAGTGATTGGTACCGCCCCTATCAACAGTAGTTTAAGATATGCCTTGATTTTTCCTCTAGTGCTGGCACAAATAATAATGACTTTTTCCTGGCTTTCCAAAGAAAAAAGAAATGCTTGGTGGGATGAAACAATTAAATTTGTTAGCCAAATTGTCCCCCTGCTTTTAGTCGGCGTCTTTTCTGCCGCCGCTATTACCCATTTAATTCCTAAAGAACAGTTTCAGGCTTTGGCTAGTCAAAATAATCTGTTGACTAACTTCATTGCCGTTATGTTTGGAACTTTGGCCTACTTCCCCGCGTTGGTTGAAGTCCCAATTGCTGAAAACTTTATGAAGTTAGGCATGAGCAAAGGTCCTTTAATGGCTTATATGCTGGCTGACCCTGTTCTTTCATTACAAGGACTTTTGGTTATCAGAAAACTAATTGGTACTAAAAAAATGCTTGTTTATGCGATTTCCATTGTAATTCTAACCACTTTAGCTGGTTTTATCTATGGTTTAACTGGATAAATTAATTAAAAAAATGAATAAAAAAGTAATTATCTTTATTTGTTTAATCTTAATAATAATTGCCCTGCTTTTTAGCCTTAGAGGTTTTGCCAATAAAGACGTCGAAAACTCTTCTGCTTTAAACTCGGCTCAACCAACTTCAATTGAACCGCCACAAAAAGAAAAAAACTCCTCATCATTGAACCAAGAAATAATACCAGCTGAGAAAATCGAAGTTGTTCACTTCCATGGTACACATCAGTGCTGGTCATGCATCACTGTTGGTGAATACGCCCTGCAAACGATTAAAGACAAGTTTTCAAAAGAATATCAATCAGGAAAAATTATCTTCAAAGATATCAATAGTGAATTGCCAGAAAACAAAGAAATTGTTATTAAATACCAAGCCGGAGGCTCGTCTTTGTTTGTTAATGCTATTAATAATGATAAAGATAGTATTGAAGAAGACACAACAGTCTGGCGATTGATAAATAACCAAGAAAAATTTACTGATTATTTTGAAAACAAACTTAAAACCTTATTGGGAAAGTAAAAATGGATTATATAAACTTGCTTATTAATCAATACAATATACCGCTTTTAACTGCCTTCTTAACTGGAATTCTTACCTCTATTAGCCCTTGTCCTTTAGCCACTAATATTACTGCCATTGCCTATATTTCCAAAGACATTAAAACCACTAAAAACACCCTTTTGAACGGTTTTTACTACACTTTAGGCAAGAGTTTTAGTTATACCATTCTCGCCTTGATTATTTACTTGGGTTTTTCGTCGTTTGAAATCTCCCGCATTTTCCAAGGCTGGGGAGAAAAGACTTTAGGACCCATTCTTATTTTTCTTGGCTTAATAATGCTTGATGTCATTAAACCAAACATCAAAACTAAGAATGAGAAAATTGAACAGCTCAAAGAAAAACTAGCTACCAAAGGTTACGCGGGTTCATTTCTTTTGGGTTCTCTTTTTGCCCTAGCGTTCTGCCCTTACAGCGGCGTTTTGTTTTTTGGTGTTCTTATCCCTTTGGTTTTGAAATCCAGCGAAGCCTTTTTGCTGCCAACTCTATTTGGCATAGGTACAGGCTTGCCAGTAATTGTCTTTTCTTTTCTAATCGCCTTTAGTATGCAAAAAGTGGGTCAGGCTTTCTCTGTTGTACAAAAAATTGAAAAGATAAGCAGAAAAGTGGTAGCTAGCGTCTTTCTTTTGACAGGAATTTATTATTTACAATTTCTAGTTAAATTTTTACTAAAAATATAAATCTCTGAACAAAAAAGAAGGTGATAATCGATAAGGGTATTAAAGTTCGGCACAATCTAGTACCTTGGGCTGTTTAATCATGAAACCTCGTTAGTAGAAAATTGAAAATATTCTGGAACGTACATATAAAATTCCTAATTAATACTGCGCGCCATTCTGTAGCTTTAGCGAAAAATGACTCCACACAGTGAACAAAGTTAGAACTAGTTTTTCTAGATTGATTTGCCGTATTAATCAGTATTAAACACAGAAGAAATCCAATTACCTATAAAATAGGTTATTATAATTACAGCTAGGCTAATAAAAAGATGTTCGCTTATTACTTTAAAAGGGTTTTCTTTTTGTTGTTTCGCTAAATAAAAATTAAAAACTGTTAGTAAAAACAATCCCCAAAAAATACTAATAACAACTGCGTCAAACAAAGGCAGTAATAAAATTGGCAAGCTAAAAGTCATCGCAGAAATGAATTTCGCTAAAAAAGTAAAAAAAGTTGCTTCCCAAATTTCTCTACTGGAATGTATATTTTCTGATTCTTCAGAAATATGAATTCCTAGAGCATCAGAAAAAGCATCGGCAACAGCAATCGTTAATATCCCTCCCAGAACAGCAATTCTAGAACCAGTACCTGTATATAAACCAACAATTAAGCCTAAAGTAGTAATTATTCCTGAAGTAAGACCAAAACTTAAACCAATTTTTAAAGAATGCTTCATATTAGAATTCTACTAAATAAGTCCCACACACTCCAAAACCTCAATAAGAGGTAAACAAGCGTGAAAATCGCTTGTAAGACAGAAGTTTCAGGCAAACTTGATTTCAAGTTTTTTCCCCAAAGAACCAGCGATACGTTGAAGTAATCCGATGGAAGGGCTTACACTCATGTTTTCAATTCGAGATATCACCGCTTGAGTAGTTCCTGCTTTTCTGGCAAGCTCCCTTTGAGAAATTTTACCCCTAATACGAACTTCAATAAGCGCTCTTGTCACTTGATAAGCAGCCTCGCTTTTTTCCCATTCTTTTCTAAAATCAGGATCTTTTAGTTGTTTTTTTAAGTAGTCGTTTAAAGTTAAATCTTTCATAGCAAAAATACTATATCTTATTAGATATCATTTGTCAAGTAATTCTTTGTGTTCTTTTTTGTGTTCTTCTTAAAGCTATGTTAATTTCTTTTGTTGGGATTTTTTGTTTCTTCTTTTTAAAAATATGCAGAACCTTTACTTCCTTCCCTAGTAATGATGTGCAAATAATTCGGATGTTGTCTCTTCCGAGTATTCGTAATTCCCAAAGCGGAGCACCTATTACTTTTCGGATATTAGGAATTGCTGGACTTAAGCCATACTCTTCTACATATTTGAGTTGGCGAAGTATTTTAGATCTTAAACTCGGCTGACACGAATCTAAAAACTTCTTTATAGGCGGAACCTTGTTTTGAGGAGTATAAAAACTAATTTTATACATTAAAAATGTTTTAACAAATTTGAAGTTAAAAGTGTAATGAATTGCATAGGTTCAATATTTTGGCTCGACCAGTTTTTTGCCATTGACTGGAATCTTTAAAACCCAAGCTAAGGCATTGGCGACGGCAACCCCAACTCTAAGGCCGGTAAATGAACCGGGGCCAGTATTAACTTTAATGGCGGTTAAATCACTGGTCTTAATTTTGTGTTTTTTTAAAATTTTTTCAATTAAAGGCAAAGCATTTTGCGCTTTTAAGATTTTTGATTTGCCTTTTAAAAAATCTCTTTTGCCATTAATTTTTAATCCAACAACAGTTTCCTCACTATTTGAGGTGTCGATGATTAAAATAGTTTCATGGTTAGATGGTTTCATGGTTAAATGGTTATCTTGATAAATAGCTATGTGGCTGAGTTGCTACGTTGCTATCTTCACTAATCCTTGGCGTAAAACCTTCCACGGTTTTTTGGAACAATCAATCACTGTTGATGCCTTTCCTTTTTGACACTCGCCTTTAATTACATAGTCTACTTTTTTGATCAGCTCTTGATTTAAATCTTCAAAACAATAAGCAGTCTTTTCTCCATGAAAATTGGCTGAAGTGCCAATCATAGGCATCCCTAGTTCTTTTATTAAAAGAAGGGGGATTTGATGATCGGGCACTCTTACTCCTAAATTTTCTCCTCCACCTCTCACAAGCAAAGGAATTTTTTTTGTTTGGCAGGAATAGATAATAGTCAAACCACCTGGCCAATGTTTTTTCATTAAGTCTCTTATTTTATTTCCAAAAGCTAAAAGATAATTTTCAGCCATTTCAATTGACGAAACAAGAACCGGCACAGCTTGAGTTTTTGGTTTTTTTCTTATTTTAAAAAGCCTTTCGACTGCTTTTTTATCATCAATCCGACAGCCAATCCCATAAGCAGTATCAGTTGGAAAAATAACAATCCCGCCTTGTTTTAATATCTTAACTGCTTTTTTTATTATCATTCTAAAAAAATGTCATTCTGAACTGGATTCAGAATCTATAAAATAGAATTTACTTTAATGATTTAAATCATTAAAGTATTTTGATCTTAATCTCTCTTTGACCTTTGTCTAAATATTTAAAATAAACCTCAATTCTTTTTTTAGGTAAAAGTTTTTTAATTTTTTCCGGCCATTCAATCACAACAATATTTCTAGAATCACTTAAAATCTCTTCAAGTCCCAAACTATGAGCATCTTCTAATCTATCTATTCGATAAAGATCAATATGATAGAAAAATTGTTGACCCGCCTCGCCCGACGAACGGGTTTGTCGAGGCGGGTTGTTAATTGCTAATTGTTGATTGACGATATAAGATCTTATAAAAATAAATGTCGGAGAAATAATTCTGTTTTTTATTCCCAAACCTCGTGCCAATCCTTTTGTAAAAGTAGTTTTACCAGCCCCTAGTTCTCCATACAGAGCAATAACGCCACCTTTTTTAATATCTTTGGCCAGTTTTTCTCCTAATTTTTCTGTTTCCAAAGAAGAATGAGTAATCATTATATAGATCCTGAATCAAGTTCAGGATGACAGGGATTTTTATTTATGACTTTTTCTCCTTACTATTAAAACGGCCAAAAAAGCACCAAGACTATCAATAAAAACATCCCGAAGCCTTCCTTCTCTAGTGGGAACAAAAAGTTGATGAATCTCATCTGAAATCGCGTAGATTATAGTTAAAACTAAAGAAAGTTTAACATTCTTTTCCGTGACTCGATAAATTAAAATAAAAAGAATGCCATATTCTATAAGATGAAGACTTTTAAAAAAAATAAAATTTAAGACTTGACTGTCGGCCACACTCGTGCCTGGTCGAGAAGAAAAAAAGAAAATCAAAACCATCCAAGAAATTGCCGGCAGGCAAAGACGAATTTTTTTCATGAAATAAATTATACCATGGCTAAAAACCTTCCTAAAAAAGGTGCGGCCGCACTTTAAATAGGAAGGAATTAATAATTGTCTTTTTCCTTGTTAAAATTTTTCTTATTAAGATTTTTTTTAATTAGAGGAAAAGCGACGGCTCCCAAAATTGATAAGCCACCCAAAAAGAAAAAAATACCACCAACAGCTTTTTTAAATCCTGAAGGAGTGCTGATTAATAAACCATCTTCAGTGGCTTGAGGAAACTTGATTAAATTAACTGATCTGGTTGCTTTTTCTCCTAAAATCTCTCCGCTCAAAGTGGCTGATTTTTTTGACAATTGAGAAACAGGCTTTGTCGGAGTAGGATTTGAAGTTAATTTTTTAGTTGGTGTTGGTGTTTTTGTCGGCGTTGAAGTCGGCG
>JADHYG010000045.1 GCA_016782545.1 Candidatus Microgenomates bacterium | reverse complement strand
GAAGGTGGTTTATTAATAATTTTTTCGGGAATATTTAAAAATTCTGCCAATTGTCTGATTTGAGTTTTATAATACCCTCTTATAGGTTCTAAATCTGAAGCTTCATCGCCAAAACGAGTGTAATAGCCTAAAACATGCTCTGATTTATTTTCTGTGCCGCAAACCAAGGCTTGATGTTTTTTAGCCAGATCATAGAGTAAAATCATTCTCACTCTGGCAATAATATTGCCTTTTCTGATCTGATCAGCGTCTTTAGCGGTTATTAAAAAAGAATCAACCATTGACTGAATATTAATTTGAATCAAATTTTGAAAAGGAATTTTCAAATGTTTAATCATTAATAACGCATCTTCAAGATCTTTTTTATTTTCTTTGCCATAAGGTAAAATCACCACAAAAACATTTTCTTTAGCTAAAGCTTTAACTGCTAAAACCAGACTAACAGCTGAATCGATACCCCCAGAAAGGCCAATAATCACTTTCTTAAATCCGGCTTTTTTAACCTCACTCTGAATAAATTCAGTCAGTTTAGTAGTTGTTTTTTGACAATCAATTTCTAAATTCATTGGTAAAGTTGATATTTTTCAATATATTCCTCAACCTCTCTAGGTACTACACTTGAAATAGAAAAGCCTTTTTCCACTCGCTCTCTAATATTAGTTGAAGAAATATTAATATTAACCAAAAGAGAATGACGGATTAATTCCAATTGATACTCAGAATTGTCCAAGCCATATTTCTTAAGATCATAGTCAAAGCCCGGCCTAGGAAAAACTAAAAATCTGGTTGTTTTTAAAAGCTTTTCCCATTGATGCCATTTTTTAAAAGTTTTTAAATTATCAGAACCAATAATAAAAGAGAATTGATGTTGAGAGTGTTTTTGTTTTAAAAGAGTCATCAGCTCAATGGTGGCGCCGCTTAATTGATTGTCAATTTCTTCACCGCAATATTTAATCTTATTATTAATGAGCATTTTTGTCATTGCAACGCGATGCTTAACTATGGTCAAACTTTTATTAAAAGTGTGTTTATAACAAGGAGCCAGCCAGATTTGATCAATGTCAGTAAAATCCAAAACTTGTTGGCTGATTAGTTGATGACCAAAATGGGGTGGATCAAAAGGACTGCCTAAAATTGCTATTTTCATAGTCTAATAGAAAAATAAATTATACCACTTTTTCCAGTTCGCCAGCTCTTCCTGTTTTGGATTTTTGGAGTTTTGGATTTTTGGAGTTTTTGGTAGTATCACCACTATCTCTCCATCTTTTCCCATGCTTAGTTTTTCTCTAGCTTCTTTTTCAATAAACTCTTTGCTTTGGACTTTTTCAAGGACTTGTTCAAGCTGGAAATTTTTTTCTTTTAATTCTTCAAGTTTATCTTCTTTTTGAATAAAAAGATCATCTTTTTTAAGCAAAGAACGGATTGAAGAAGAAAGACTAATAATCGCTAAAATGCCGCCGATTAAAATCAATAAGCTTAAAGCTCTAGTTTTCATCTTGACAGGTTAAACAATAAATGATATTATAGGCCCCATGCCAATTAGTCTGAATCTATCTGATTCTCCTCAAAAATTTATTGATTATCTTAAAAAAAGTGGCCGAGCCCATGCTACTATCTTAGCATATGGAAAAGATATTGATCAATTAGTTGAATCTGCTCTCCAGAAGCAAAGAAAAAGTGTTGATGAGATAACAAAGAACGATATTGATGAATTTTTATCTCAACTTTCCAAAGAGGGTTATACTTTAAAATCAGTTTCCCGAAAACTTAATTCAATTAAGACCTTTTTTAAATTTCTAAAGGCTAATGATTTTATTGATTTTAATCCCACTCAGGAAATTCCTCATCCAAAATATGAAACTAAACCGCCCAGAGTGCTCACTAAAATAGAATACCGAGCTTTGCGCGATGCTTGTAGACAAGACACCAGAACCTCAGCCATTGTTGAGCTCTTTTTGCAAACAGGATTAAGAATCAGTGAATTAGCCAATATGGAGCTTTCTGACATTAAAGATGCGGAGTTATTTATCGCCAGCCAAGGCAAAAAAAATGGCAGAGCTGTTCCTTTAAATAAAGCGGCCAAAGATGCTTTGGAAAAATATCTTCAAAAAAGACCAACCTCTGATGATAAAAAAGTTTTTATCACTAAAACCGGCCGACCTTTTTTAATCAGAAATATTAGAACGGTTATTGACCGTTATTTTAAACTGGCAGGTATTTCTGATGCTAAGGTTAATGATCTTCGTCATACCTTTGTTGTTCATCACTTGGCCAATGGTGTTCCTTTAACAACGATTTCAAAAATCGTTGGCCACAAAAGACTTTCCACCACAGAAAAATATCTTGATTTGGTTAATGAAACTATTAAAGAAGTAGGCAGACTCGGCGAGCTCTAAAGCTCAAACTCTTTCTTTTTAATCCTTTTTTCCAATCTTTTCAGCATTGCTTTTATTTCTTCTTCTAAGTCAAGTTCGTAAAGATCAGCTAAAACAATCAAATCATACAAAATATCAGCAAATGAATCAGCTATTTCTGCTCTCATGCATTTTTTTGATTTATGTTTTTCAGTAACTAAAATTGCATTAGCCAACTCACCCACCTCTTCCACTAAATCAATAAATCGTCCCTCTTTACTCATCGCTTGGGGAAATTTCTTATTAACTTTAAGAACTTCATTGATCAGTTTTTTCATAAGATGTGGAGCTGGATGGAATCGGACCATCTACCTCCTGTTTATAAGACAGGCGCTCTAACCGATGAGCTACAGCTCCAAAATTTTCAAGTGATTGATACTCTGTCCGCCAGCTGGCGGATCTAACCACTGCTTGCCCCGCATACGCGCCACCGTGAGGCGAGGACGTAGACCTCGCGAACGGCAAGCGTTGTGTGGGGAGCTACAGGCGCATAACAAAATTATATCACAAAATCTCCAAGTTGCTAGTCCGTGTTATACTTATATAGGATAATCCTGCTCAATATAGCAGGCTTTCTTTTTTTAAACTATGCAACTATCTAACCATGCAACCATATATAAATATGGCGATCCTTTGGCTGGAGCAATTCGTTTATTAGAAACAGAAACTGCCCCTGCTATCACTGCTGTTTCTCCTATTCCTGTCAGAAAAAAACGCTTTAAATTTATTCCCCAAACTTTTATTTTAGGCGGCATTTTTGGCTTGTTAATTATTTTCAGCCCTTTAATCTCTAAAGAAATAGACTATCGGCTTTTTTCGTCAAAAGAAAAAAGGGTTGTCGCCACGGAAATAGAAATCCAAAAAGAAAGCTTTGGTAATCTTCTTAAAAAAGAAGGCGTGACCATTCTCCAACCAATTGATCCTCTTTTCTCTTTACTTATCCCTAAAATCAATCTCAACAGCCGGGTTTTGGCTAATATCAGCGTTGTTGACGATGATCAATACAACCGAGCTTTAAAAGCCGGTGTCGCTCATGCCGCGGGCACTTATTTACCCGGCGAAGAAGGAAGAATTTTTCTTTTTGGTCATTCAACTGATTTTATTTGGAATGTGCCTCGCTTTAATGCTGTTTTTTATCTTTTAAAAGAATTGGAAAACGGCGATGAGATTGATATTGTTTATCAAAAAAAGCGTTATGTTTATCAGGTTTCCGATAAAAAAATTGTTGATCCTTCAGCGGTTCTTTATCTGAAACCCAAATGGGGACGGGAAGAACTTGTTCTCCAAACTTGCTACCCGCCGGGAACAACTTGGAAAAGATTATTAATTTTTGCCCAACCAAAAGATCAATCTTTGGCACAGAATTGATTAACCTATAACATTTGACAACAGGGCTTATCTATGATAGAATGCCGCATTATGATGAACAAAGTACTTAAGCAACTCGCTATTTTTGCTCTTGCCCTTATAGGACTACTTGTTGTGGGTTATTCTCCCACTCAAGCTCAATATGGACCTTATGAAGGACCTCCCCCATCTGGTCAAATTTTAATTGATAAAAAAATCAAAAATCCAGCCAGTGAAAACAAAGGCGGTCAAGAAGAATGGGTTGATAATTTAGGCGCTAATGATTATCACTTTTCTCCGGGTGAAAATGTCAGTTTTAAAATCATTGTTAAAAACACCGGCAACACTACTTTTGAGAAAGCCGAAGTTAAAGATCTTTTACCTCAATATGTTGATTATGTTCTTGGTTCTGGAGATATTAATAAAGATATTCGTGACATTACCAGCACTCATGGTGAATTAAAACCCGACGAAGTTTGGGAATTTTATGTAACCGGCCGAGTTTACCAAGAAAATGAAATTCCTAATCATCAAGGTCTTTATTGTGTCATTAACACGGCTGAGGTTTGGAGTAATGGTCACTACGACAGTGATACCGCTCAACTTTGTATTGAAAAAGAAGTGGAAAAAGTTTTGGGAGCAACAATTATTCCGCCTACCGGGGCTAATGTTTTAGGCTTAGGACTTTCTTTTGTCAGCTTGTCAGGTCTAGGACTTTTACTTAAGAAAAAATTAATTCTCTTTTCTTAAAAATTAGGGGTGTCAAATCATTCAATTCTGCCCCTTAATCTAAAAAGAGGCAGTCATATGCCTCTTTTTTTAGTAAAAAGTGTTCTTTGAAAATTAGGGAGTAACTTGAGGAGTTTGTTCAAGTTTAACAATTCTTGTTTCGTGATCTTCAAGAATGTCAGTGTGTTCTGAAATTCTACCGGTGACAAGAGTCTGTTCTTCCCGAATGGCTTTTAACTCACCCATCACCTCATCCATCTTAATATAAAACTCATCTTTAGTAGGAAGAAATTTAATCTTCTCTTTAAGCTGTTCATTAATTAGTTGTTCAATTTCATTAAGGTCTTTTTGAGTCAACATAATTTTATCTTAATCAAAATTCTAAATGAAGTCAAGCTTGGCTTTAGAATTAGACTCCGATTACATAATTGCGTCGGAGCCCAATTCTGGGGCTAAAAACTTCAGAAAAAAGAATTTTCTTTTTTCTCAAAGAAAAGCCTTTGGGAAAAGAAAAATTCTTAAGTACATTGACATAGGCATACAGGGCTATGTTGCCAAACTGGAAGTTTGGCTTACATAGACCTGTCCCTGAAAATCGCAGCACGAGACCCGTCAAACGGGTTCGAGTGCTAAGATTTCTATGGGACAGGAAAATTCTTTCACTACTACACTACATAGTGCTGTAGTGAAAAAATAAAATATCTCTTAAGATGCCGGAAAATTGCTAGGAAGAATTTTTACTGCTTTGACAAAGCCATGAAGCCTAGATATAATATGGCTATATGACACAAACAATCGCCGTCAACACTAGTGCAATCACGGAAATTCTCAAGACTTTAAAAGCAGTTAAAGAAGAACTTGCCATCGTGAGGGAAAAACTGGAAACAGCTCCTCCTTATGGTTCTGCTGAGTGGTGGCAGTGGTCGATTAAAAGAGGTCTCCAGGAAATTGAAGAAAAGAAGTTTGAAACTTTTAAGTCAGTTGATGATTATCTCAAAGATTTAGAAACAAGAGCATGATTATCCATGAAACTGAAGGCTTTAAAAAAGACCTCAAGCGGCTTTCCCAAAAGACAAAAAAGAAATTCCAAAAACAGATAAAATTATTAGTTACTGATTTTTTCTATCCATCACTTCATAATAAGAAGATAAAAGGTGAAAAAAATGTTTGGGAGGCCCGCGTAGACTACCACTACAGATTTTCTTTAAAAAAAGAGGATAAAAACATTTATCTTTTAAGCATTGGCCTCACGACAAAGGTTTAGGTAAAAAATAAAGTCATTATTCGCATAGATTCGTGAGGTCGCGACCCACTAAAGCCTCTTGAGTTTTTCTGACAATTGCAGCGACCTAAATTCGTATAATTCTTCTTCTTCCTATCAGCTTTCCGGTATCTTAGAGATTAAAAACGTGGGTAATTAGCGAGCGAATACCAAGGGTGGCGTGACTTTTCCACCTCTAAGGTGAAAGGTATATTGGAAACTAAAGAAGTTTAAAGAATTCCTTGGGGCTGATTTTGGCGTCTTGAAGAATTGATAAAGTAATCCCGCGGCCAAGATCGCGCCCTTGATGAACAGGAATAGAGATGCTTAAACGGTCACGAAGTCTAATATAGACTTGATGACTGCCTCTGGTTCGATCATAAACAAAGCCCTTCTTCTTTAAAACTTTAATGAGCTTGCGGGCGGTAATGATCGGAATCTTAGGCATAAGCAGAAGTCCTGGAAACAAAAAAGGAACTAAGATCAATTGTTTCTAATGACTCCAAGCCTTCATCTTGAGGAATCGGCATCTTGTGAGCAATGCGCGCTTCAAGCCAAACCAAAATTGCTTTTCTTAAATTTTTTCTGGTTTCTTCAATCGTCTTGCCTTGAGTATGACAGCCAGAAAGAGAAGGAACAAAACCATGATAATATTTGCCGTCTTTTTTAATGATCGTGCGTAAAGTTAAAATTTTATTTTCCATAGTAAAGGTTATCTTATCAAAACCATTAAAAAAGATCAAATTATTGAGGAATTGGCGAGCGAATACCAAAGACGGCACAGCTTTTCCACCTCTAAGGTGGAAGGTAAAGTCTTTAAAAAGACTTTAAAGATTTATGAAGGATGTTGACTTTGAGGATGAATTTTCTCAAGAAGAGAAATTCTTTCTTCATAATCAGAAGAGTGACGAGAAATAATTTCTTGTTCTTGTCTACTGGCAACTATTTCTTGAAGAATTTTATCAAGTTTGTTAATCAATTCACTGCGGTATTTAGTGAATTCATCCTTAGTTGCAAAAACATCTCTTAGTCTTTGTTCTAGATAGTCAACATCTTTTTCTGTCAGCATCCTTTGAGCAACCATGTTTTTATTAAAACATGAAAACAATGGATAGTCAATAGCTTACGAGGCAGGCGGCACAGCTTTTCCACCTCTAGGGTGAAAGGCTCAGATACCCAAAAACATGAACGATCGTCGCTGTTTTTGGGTAGCTAAATAATAAACACTCTACCTCCAGAAATCCAGAGCCAAGCTCCTCCTAAAGTTTAGTCAGCAGGGCTGACAGGCGCGGAGAGGGACGAACCATGCGGTTCATCCTTGCCTGCGCTTGTCAGCAGAATCCATCGCTGACAAATAACAAAAAGGGGTTGATAATTCTCCACTATTCTTTGCCTAATCGGTATGGGGTGAGTGGGTGCGAAATCACAATAAATTAAAAACTAAAAATGAAAAAGTAAAAATTGTGGTTTTGCTTCCACTCATCCCTCTTGCCATAGAATTGACTATGGAGTCGAAAGACCGGGCGAAACGCCCCAAGAAAGCAACTTTCCCTTAGGAAAGGAGAGTTGCCTAACTGCCGGTGAGGCAGAGGGAACCAATCAGCAGCGAAACGCTGTTGACATTGTGAAAGCGAGGAGTAGGGGTAACCCGAAGAATCGCAAGTAACAATGCCGTCGGTGAGACGGTAGGAAAAGTGGAGGAGGCAACAAATGTTTAGGAAGACGATCATCAATCTGTTCATTGTGCTCGCCATACTACTGACCGGGGTGGGCACGGCCAGCGCTGGCCCGCCGGCCCAGAACGAGCTGACCTACACTGTCAAACCGGGTGATAACCTCTGGACCCTGGCGGAGAAGTACCTCGGCAACGGCAGAGACTATGTGGCCATCGTCCTGGCCACCAATGCCAAACACGCCGAGGATTCCAGTTTTGCCCTGATCCAGAACCCCGGCCTGATCCGGCCTGGGTGGAAGCTCCTCATCCCCAGCGCCACGGCGGCACCAGCGGCACCGGCGGCGGCGACCGGTACATGCGGCCGAGTTGAGGATGAGATCAACGTCGGCCAATTCGCGCCATGCGAGACGGTGAACACCACTGACATCGTGGCCATTCTGAACCCCTACGAGGTTCTGCCCTACACCGCCATCAACAAGCTCGACCGCTTGTTCGAGGCCAATACCAACTATGGCTACCAGTATCGCCAGGTCATCCCGGCGCGGATTGCGGTGGCCAAGCCGGCCCAGAGGCTCATGTGGGGGAGCTTGGATTGGATCCGTGAGCTGTCCGCCAGCGATCAGACCAAGGTGGAGTCGCGCATTCTCCGCCTGAGATGCGATGGGAACAACCCGTGCATCTACTTGTTGGTCGACGGCGACGAGTTCTCCGTCGGCTGGTCTGGCAGAGGCCTGCTGCTCTCGAGACCGCTCAACCCTGAGGTGGACTTCGCTGACTGGTGGGGGAAACCAGACCCGTAAGACCCTCCCACCCTTGGACCCAATCCTTTACAACGATGTAAAGGACTAAC
>JADHYG010000044.1 GCA_016782545.1 Candidatus Microgenomates bacterium | reverse complement strand
CAATAAATATTTGAAAAGTAGGTAAAAAAAGCATTGTTCTTACTGGATGAGGCGCCTGCCAAGTAACTGAGGCCGGAAGAGGACCAGTTAAAAACCAAAAAAGAAAAATAAATGTTTTTCGATTGAGAAAAAAAAGCAAAAAACTAACTAACCCCAAAATTAAAAAAGGCATTTCCCAAAAAGATATCAGCCCATGCCCAGGCACTTGACACATGGGAAAACCAGCCTTGATAAAAAGAAATTCGGGTGTTAAGTGTAAAAAATAATTAGTTGAAACTTTGTATAAATTATCCCAATTAAAAACAGCAATCCGCCGGTTATGAAAAATACGACCCCAAAAAGAAGATCCAAGTTTTTGATCAACAAGAAGATTTTTAGCTGAAGCTTCTTGCGCTTTATCAAATTGAAGATCATTCGTAACCAGAAAACGAATTTGAGCTTCAGGCGAAAACATCACTGGCAAATAAAAAAGAAAAATGAGAATAAAAATCAAGCCAGCGCCAATCATTTCTTTTTTGTATTTAGTGAAAAGTTTCTTTTGAAAAGTAAGTACTAAAGAAATCAAAATCAAAGGAAAAACAACTCGAGCACTATGATAAGAAAAAAGGCCCAAGCCAAAAATTAACGACGAAAAATAAAAGAATTTCCCTTTTTTAAAACCTTTATAGAAAAATAAAACTGCCAGAACAAGCATAAAAAGAGAGATGGTCACTTCAAAAGCAGCTCTTGAAAAATGAAGATGCCAGGAAGAAATACTTAAGAAAAAAGCAGATAATAAAGCAATGTCCTCTGCTTTAATGCCTTTGCCCCATTTTTTAAATTTTTGATTTTCAAAAACTTCTTTAACCAAAAAATAGACGATAATAATTGTTAAGCTGCCAAAAAAAGCAGAAGGAAATCTAACGGCAAAATCATTAAGACCAAAAGCGGCAATTGGTAAAACAGCTAGGTATTCATAAAAAGGTGGCTTATAATCATCTAACGATCGAAAAATTATTGGTAAGAACTTACCATATTGGTCTTTGCCTGTTTTTAAAATAGAATAAGCATCATAGCCCATGGCCACCTCATCCTCTTTTAAAGAAGGCGGTACTTGACCAAGCTTATAAAATCGCAAAAAAAACGCTAATAAAAAAATTAAAATCAATAAATATTTTTTTTTCATTATTTTGTCGCTTTAAATTTATTCTTATTAAATTCTTCTAATCTCAAAGCCGTTGATCCATCAGGACGTTTAATCTCGCCAATAACTTTAATCCAAGGTTCTAATTTGCAGATTTCTCTTTCAACATAAAGCGTGTTTTCCATGGGTTTTTCTTCTTGCAATAAGGGGCAGTCTCGTTGATCAAAAAAATATTTATCAAATCCCCAACTCTTCTTCCAACTCAAAGCTGCTGATTCTATCTGAAAACGACTGGGTTCAATTTGATTGTAAAAAAGAAAAAAGACATAAGGTTCTGTTTCGTTTTTAGTCATAACAATTTTATCATAGTTGTCCTCTCTTTTGAAAATTTCTTTAACCAATTCTTTCATTTCATAATTTCTATACCAAGGCCTATGAATTTTTTGATGATGAAAATATTGATGAAGAAAAAAAATAAAACCATAGGCGTAAATTAAAACAATCATTATTAGACTTATTTTTTTAAAAATTATCCTCGGGCAAAATTTTACTGCTTCTGTTATTCCAGTGGCAATCATAATTAAAAAGGGCGGCAACATTAAAATAGCTCTTTGAAAATTAGGAATGTCTTCAACTGTTAAAGAAGCAGCAATTGGCGCAGTTAACCACCAATAAAGAATAAAAATTTGCCCTTTCTTTCTATTTTTTACAAAATAAAACAATCCCCATAATAAAAATGGCAGCTCAAAAAAATACAAAACGCCCATCTGCGGAACTCTAAAACGCATCGGAAATCCACCAAAAGTAAAAAGAAACTTTCCTGTAAAATATTCCTGATAATTCTCAAAAAACTTAAAAGAATAATTTAAAACCTTATTATGAAAAAAACGCGTGGCCAATGGATGAAACCCTTCATCTTCTCTTATTTGTTCTTCAAGCTCTAGTTTTACTCCAGGATTAGTAAAAACACCGACTTGTTTGAACCGAGCCATAGATTCAGGTCTAAACATAAAAAAAGCAAAAGGAAAAATCAAATACAAGACAACTATGAACAAAAGTGCTTTAAGCATTTTTTTCTTTCTTAGATTCTTAAAGAAAATGAGTCCAAACCCAATGAGTAAAAACGGCACAAAGACGCGCGACGACAAGTAAGAAAAATAGCTTAAAACAAAAAACAAATAACTAATTAAAAAACTCCACCATCTTTTTTTTCTCATTCCGTAAAATAAAAAGAAAATTCCTGAAATAACACTCAATAATTCTAAAATGTTTTCTGTTGCCGCTCGGGAAAAAATAATATGCCAGGGAGAGATGGCGAGCAATAGCGAAGCTATTGCTGGTTCGAGGTTCGAGGTTCGAGGTTCAAGGCTTAAGGAATTTAAAGAAGAAGATCCTGGATTGACAAAATTTATTTTGTTACTCTTTAACGAACTAAAGTTCGTCACTCCAAAATTATTTTTATTAAATATTTCCTTTACTAAAAAATAAAAAGCTAAAACTGTTAGACAGCCTAAAATTGCCGTTGGTAAACGAACGGCGAATTCATTAAGGCCAAAAATGGCAACTGAGGGAATAGTTAAATAAAAAAGAGCGGTGGGACGACTATAGTCAAAAATGCTTAAATGGTGAGGCAGAAAGTTCCCAAATTCATCTCTACCTGTTTTCAATAAAGAAAAAGCATTATAGCCAACTTGAGCTTCATCAATATGAAAACCGACTGGAAATTCAGAAAGTTTATAAACTCTTAGAAAAAAAGCTAATAATAGAATTGTAATTAAAATTAATTTATTAATTTTAAATTTTTTGACCTTCATTATTTTTTACTAAAAAACTAAATTCCTCTCTTGTTTTTCTTTTGTTTTCTAATTATACTACAAGATAAGGATTAATTAATGAAAATAAAAAAACAAAATATTCATATTTTTATTCTTCTTATTATTTTAGTTATCGGAGGATTATTTCGCTTTTATAACACGCCACTCCGCTATAGTCTTGGTGGTGACAGCGGCCGTGATGTTTTAACAGCTAAAGAAGCAGCTAAACAATTTCAACTACCTCTTACTGGTTCTTTTTCATCACTGGGTCCATTTACTTTTGGTCCTTGGTATTATTATATCCTTATTTTTTCTTACTTTTTAATTCCATCTATTTGGGCTCCATATATCATTGTCGGTCTTATCTCAATCCTCATGATTGTCTTTATGTATAAAATTGGCGAGCTTTTAGAAAATAAATGGTTTGGCCTAATACTTGCTGTATTAACTGCTTTTTCTCCATTTCAGATTTCATCAGCAACAGCCGTGCTGCAACCCTCACTCGTTGGACCATTAACAGCCCTAGCGCTTTATTTCTTTTTAGAAATATGGCTTAAAAAACACTCATCATCATTTGGAGTATTGTTGGGAATTTCAATTGGCCTAGCAATTAATATGCATTATCAAGCTGTTTCTTTTTTAATCTTACCAATGTTTTTTCTATTTAAAAAAGAAAAACGCAACCATTTAATAACTACTATTCTTGGCGTTTTTCTTACTGCTCTTCCTCTTGTGTTTTTTGAACTTAATAATCATTGGTTTAATACTCAAAATATTATTAGATTCTTTCTTTATGATCAATATCGTCTCTGGGTATCTAACCGCTGGTTAACTTATGCTTTTAAATTCTGGCCCCAATTTTGGTCTGAAGTAACAGGACTACCTTTTATTTTGAGCTTTATCTCAATTGCTCTTTTTGCTATTGTCTTTGCAATCAAAACCATACAAAAGAAAAGCTCCACTCCATTATTATTGGTCGCTATTCATTTCATTGTTTTATTGGTAATGATCCGCTATTGGCGAGGAGAAAAATTCTTTGGTTACTTGCAATTTTTCCATCCTTATATGTTTCTTTTTTTAGGTTATATATTTTGGTGGATTTTTAATTTGCGAATTCAATATGCTAATCTTTTAGGAATTATTGTTCTCTTAATTACTCTTGGTTTTAGCACCTTAAAAAGCAAACAACATCTAAAACCAAACTTTACAACCTCAGAAACAATAAAAAAATATTCTGATTTAAAAGAAAATTATCCCAACCAAAAATTCTCTCTTTATCACTGTAGTCATTTCAGCCAAGCACTTCCTTTAATTCTCTATCTTGATATGCAAAAAGATTATAAAGAAACAGGAAAAAGAATTGGAATTGAATCAGGAAATTGTTCTGTAATTGAAAAAAAAG
This sequence comes from Candidatus Microgenomates bacterium, assembly GCA_016782545.1. Next base: position 4,339 of record JADHYG010000044.1, on the reverse strand, counting down.
AACCTCTTAAAAAACCAATCGCAAAAAAATTTCCTTCTGCTGGATTAAAAATGCTAGACTTAGAAGAAGCTACTCCAGCAGCTCTTCTTAAGGCTGGTTGGCAAGTAATATCTCCCAAAAGTGTTCATAGTGAAATTCTTCGTTGGTGGTTCAAACTTCAACCTTAATCAAAAAATCGATAGTAAAAAACATTAAATAAAGCAACTAGACCGTCCCAAAAACTAATTTTTTTGCCTTCATTCCAACCCCTTCCTTGATAAGAAATAGGAATTTCTTGTATTTTGATTTTCTTTTTTAGAAACTTAGCCGTTAATTCAATTTCAATATTAAAACCATTACTTTTAAGCTCTATTCCTTTTAAGACTTCTTTTTTAAAAACTTTATAACAAACAAAAACATCTGAAAGCTTGCTTTTAAACAACAGATTTGTAAATCCAGTTAAAAGCTTATTTCCCAAAAAAGAAAAATAAAATTCAGGCTTTACTCCAAGCCACATTCTATTACCATAAACTATTTGAGCCTTTTTACTAATGATCGGTTCAAGAAGTTTAGGATAGTCAGAAGGACTATATTCTAAATCCGCATCTTGAATAAGAATAATGTCGCCAATACTTTCTTTTATTCCTCTCCTCACAGCCGCTCCTTTGCCTTGATTTTTTTGATGAGTAAAAACTCGAATTCTTGCTTTAGTAGAAATTTCTCGAAGGATCTTTTTTGTTTTGTCAGTAGAACCATCATCAATCACGATTATTTCTTTCGTCATTCTTTCACCCAAATCGGTCTTTTCTACTCGATTTATAATCTCTTGTATTGTTTTCTCTTCATTAAAAACAGGAATAATAATGGAAAGCTTCATTTCAAATCCTCGAATTTAATTATCGAATATCTAAATAATAATTTGAATCTATCGGTTCTTCATCTGTAGAAATTAGTCTTTTTTCCACGGCAATCTCGCCATTATATATCTTCTTATTAAGAATAGGTGCTTCTGTTTTAACAACATGCTTTACCCAATAATCATGAGCGCTTTTGTCATTATTATTTGGATACATAACAAGATACATTAATCCTTTCTTCTTTTCACTTGAAGGAATAAAACTATATGTTTTTGACCCTCTATACCACATAAGATAATCCATCCCATAAGTAAAAACCTGGGAGTTATAAACAAAATAACTAAATTCTTCTCCTTTACTATCAGCAAATATACTATCAACCACTTTAAGCTGATTGATAAATGAACCATCGCTAGTTGGTTGATAGGCCCCTGATTTAAAATATTGCAAATAAACAATACTAAAAACAGCCTTTAGATATAAAAGTATAAAAAGAGAAACTAAAATTTTACCTAATAAAAAAGGTTGAATTTTTTTGATCGCTAACAAAAAAAGAACAGCAATGATAACAGGCATTGATAATGTATAGTGTCCCCATACTGGCAATGGATAAAAAATATAAGCTGTGTAAATAAAAAGTGGAAAGAATAGTATTGTCAAATACTCTTTATCTATTCTTTTTTTCAAAAAATCCTTAATAAAAACAAGAAAACTAAATATAAATATTGCTAAAAACAAAAAATGAAGATTAGAGCTCGAGGTAGGAAGAAATGTTTTAAAACTTTCAAGCAAAGAAATAAACCTATCACCCACTCTAAAAGCCAAATCACTATACCGTTCATACCCTTTAATAGGCTTAATACCTTCTGGACGACTAAATAGACTAATCATCGATCTAGTCATTAAGAAATTATGTCGTAAATCAAAAAGAATATGTGAAAATAAAGGAGTCACAAATATGAATATCGTCAATAAAATACGTTTAAACTGAAAAATTTTCCTATTGTTAATAACAAATGCTGTTATGAAAAGAAAGGGTAGAAGAAATATTGAAAAAGCAGCCTCAAATTGAAAGCCCAATCCTGCAAAAAATGCCGCGCTCAAAAAATTAAAAAATCTCTCTTTATGCCTTATAAACAACAAAAGAAAAAAAAGATAAAATATTAAAATTAAAGGCATCATTTGTGCATTGCTTGTGTAAGGAACTGTTTGATATAATGTTGATGAACCAGCTAAGAAAAGAGCAAGTAAAAAACCACCAGACTTCCCAAATAGTCTTAATCCTAGATAATAACCTAAAAAAACAATTGCCAGGCTAACGATAATGAAAAAGGTGGCAATAAACAAAGGATTGCCATTTGTTAAAAGAAAAGGCAAAGCAAGCATATAAATCCAAAGAGGTCCGTGAAATAAGCCACCTAAGCCAGCTCTAGCACCAATTAGCGTTAACTTATGATTGATCACGATATCCTTTACTAAAATAAGGTCCCTCGCTTGATCTGACAGGAAGAAAAAATCACCCAATAAGATCATCTTGGCACGTAGAAGAAATGATAATAAAAATATCGCAATTGTAATAACAATGGAAATGGTTTTTTTCATTTTAAATCTTCTCCCCAATTAAAAAAGCTGGTAAACCGTCTAAAAAGTTTATTTTTTTAATGATTTTAAAATCATCTTTGCCGCCAACTTCTTCATGAGTGGCTACAATTAATATTTGCTTGTCTTTTTCAATCTCGGCAAGGTCAATTTTTTCTAAGAATTGGTATTTATTAAAAGCTCTCTCGTATTTTGATGATTTTTCAGAGTTTTTATATTCAGCTTGATATTTTTGAGGATCATATTTTTTGTAAAAAAGGAAAAAAATATAAGGCTGATCATATTGGCCGGTAATCATTACTTTATCGTAATTTTTTTCAATTTTGGAAACCTCATTAACCATTTCTTTATACCCATACTGCCAATACTGAGAGGTTTCAATTGGTAAATGAGTAAAATATAAATTTCCCCAATAGACAAAATTTATTAAAATCAAAATAATAATCAGAGACCAAAATTGTTTTGCTCTTTTAAAAAGAAAGGCAAGGCCAAAACTAGAAATAACTATCCACGCAGGAAGAGAATTTAAAAAACGAATGGCGTGAGGCGATGCTTGTGCCGGCGCCGCGGCAATCGGTGCCAAAAAAAGAAAAGAAAAAATAACCCACTTTCCCCTTCCTTTTAACTTCAAAAGAGTAAAAAATCCAATAGGAATAGTAATTATTTCCCAAAAATATAAAAGCCCGTTTGCTGGTGCATGATGGCGGGGGTTTTGATCGGCTTCGATAAATAAAAAATTTGCATCAAAATGAGAAAAATAATTTTTAAGAAAAATTTTTGCATATTCTATTCTTCGATTATGAACCATCCTCCCTATAAAACTATTATTATCATCTTCTATTTTTTCAATTGATCGATTTAAAATTGCCGGGTCATTAAAAGCGCTTACTCCTGAAAATCGAGTCAGGATTTCTCCTTGCGTTAGGCTTTTAATAAATGGGAAAATAAAAATCATCCCGATTAAAAAAGAAATAGCGGTCCATTTTTTAAAAATAAAGAACCCCCCTCGCAAAGCGAGGCGATTCTTTGTTTCGCTCTGTACACTCGCCTTCAGCGAGTGATTTATTGGTACGGTCTCAAGGGTCGAAGTGTCGACCCTTTTCGCCTTTCTTGAAATAAAAAGTTCTTTTCTGTATACAAAGGCCAACAATAAAACCAATAAGGGCACAAAAATTCGCGAACTGTGATAGGCATACATAGAAAGAGAAAAAATGACAGCTGATAATAACAGAAAGTGTCTATTTTTTAAGGCTTTTAAAAACAAATAAGTGCCTAAAACAGCAAGAAAAAGGCCTAAATTAGCTTCAAAAGCTCCTCTTGAAAATTGAATGTGCCAGGGGCTTATAGCAAACAATAGAGAAGTGAGATGTGGGAAGTGAGATATCTTTGATAATGAATTTTTGATTTTTTGATTTTTTGAAGTGGGATTGTTATTCAAAAACAATTCTCTAACTAAAAAATAAGTTAATAGGACTGTTAAAAAGCCAAAAAGAGCAGAAGGAAAGCGAACAGCAAACTCATTAAGACCAAAAACAGCCACTGAAGGAATAGTTAAATAAGTATAAAGTGGCGGTTTATAATCACCAAAGGATCGTAAAATAGTGGGAAATCTAACTCCATACTCATCCCTACCGGTTTTTAAAATAGAATAAGCATTGTAACCTAAAGCTGTTTCATCCCAATTAAGACTGGGTGGAACTTTTCCTAGTTGATAAAAACGAAGAAAAAAAGCTAAGACTATGACAATAAAACTTGTAAGTCTTATTATTCGAGCCTGTCGAGAACCCCATCCTGAGCTTGTCGAAGGACTTCTCGATTCGCCCCGCATGCGGGGCTCGCTCGAAGAATAAATTCGTAAACGCTCAGTTATTTTTTGAATGTTAACTTTCGTGTGAGAGCCCATA
>JADHYG010000043.1 GCA_016782545.1 Candidatus Microgenomates bacterium | reverse complement strand
ATTATTTTAATAACAAAATAAAAATTTCTTATATTGCAAGACGAGAAGCAGGAGAAACACAAAATCATTTAAGAAAGATGGAGGGTAAAAAATATATAACAAGTAAGAAAGCAGATGGATTAATAAAAGAATATGAGGGATTAATTAGAGGAATAAACGCTTTTATTAACACGATTAAAGAATTTAGAGATAAAAGCAAAAAAGGCAGGAAATAATCTGTTTTTATTCTCTTGGACTGATTACTGGTTACTGTTTACTTAACCAGATTACTGATTACTGATTAACTTGCATTATGCTTAAATTCATTCTCACAATTTTTATTATTTGGCGATTAAATTTAGAGTTTTTAGCGTGGATAGGAAAAAAACTATTTCCTTTGAGAGAGGGATTTTTAGGTCCAATTCCCTGGGCTAATTTTGATGGCGTTCATTATCTCTCAATTGCTAAAAATGGTTATTATCAATTTCAGCAAGCTTTTTTCCCTCTTTATCCTTTGTTGATTCGATTTTTAGGCAAGTTATTGGGAGGGAATTTGGTTTTAGCAGGCATGTTAATTAGTAATTTGAGTTTGTTAGGAGCTTTATTTTTGTTTTGGAAATTACTAGAGACAAGACAAATAAAAGATAAGACTAAAAAATGGGTGATTGTTTTTTTTCTTTTTTTTCCAACTTCTTTCTTTTTTGGCAGTCTTTACACAGAATCGTTGTTTTTAGTCTTTGTCTTAGGTACATTTTTGGCGTCCAAAGAAGAAAAATGGTGGTTGGCCGGCATTTTAGGAGCACTAGCAAGCGCGACGAAATTGATAGGGATTTTTCTTTTGCCAGCACTTTTATGGAAATGGCGTGAGCAGAATAAGCAAAATAAAAATCAAAGATTAAAAATTTGGAATTTGGAATTTGGGATTTGGGATTTGTTTAGAAATTGGAAATTGGAAATTAGAAATTTATCAGCAATCCTCTTGGTTTTTCTAGGATTGCTGACCTACATGTTTTATCTTGGAAAAACAGTGGGTGATCCGCTTTTTTTTATTCATGCTCAACCAGCTTTTGGCGCCGAACGAAGCGGCGGGCAGATTATTTTACTTCCTCAGGTCTATTGGCGGTATTTTAAGATTTTTATTACTGTTTCTTGGTATAATTATGACTTCTGGATTGCTTTATTGGAATTTGTTGTTTTTAATTTTGTTTTATTATTATTATGGCTGGGCTGGCGTAGGAAGCTGCCAAAATCATGGCTTTTATTTTCTTTGCTGGTAATATTAGGCCCAACTTTAACAGGAAGTCTTTCGTCAATGCCAAGATATGTTCTTATTGCCTTTCCAATTTTTATTGTGATGGCAGGATTTAACAAAATGTCTAAATATCTATTATTTATTATCTATTATTTATTATTTTCTTTATTAACAATTCTTTTTACCAGAGGTTTTTTTGTTTCATGAATAGAATTAAGTATTTAACAAGTCATCCTTATTCTAGAGGCGTTTTTTTTGTTACTGCCGGAGCGATAGTAGGTAATATTTCCAATTATCTTTTTCATGTTATTGGCGGTAGATATTTAGGACCCTCATTATATGGCAGTTTGGCAAGCTTGGTTTCTCTTCTTTACATTGTTTCTATTTTGATTGGCGTTTTTTCGATGGTGGCTTTAAGAGAATTGACTAAGCTTTGGGCAAGAGAAGAAAAAAGCAAGTTTTATTCTTTATTAAAATCATTATTTTCTTTTTTAACAGCATTTGGATGTCTTTTCTTTTTTATATTTTCTTTGGCTTCTCCTTTTATTGCTGATTATTTAAATCTTAAAAACAATTCTTTTGTTTTTCTGATTGGAATCATTGGTTTTTTGTCAGCAGTGAGCTGTATTTTTGGTGTTTTTCAACGAGCAACTTTAAGGTTTAAAGAATTTTCATTTTTTACCGCTATTACTTCTATTGCTAAAATTGTCTTTGTTCTTTTAACTTGGTATTTCAATTTTCTAATTCTTGGCATGCTTTGGGCAATCATTCTTTCCTCTTTAGTTTATTTTTTCTTAAGCATTTTTGATTTTTATTTTTTCTTCAAGAGAAAATCTGTTGATTTTAAAAAAATAGCTGAATTTAAATTTTCTCCAAAGAGCTTTTTAAGAAAATCAAGTTTTGTTTTGATGTCTAATTTAGGAATGACTGGTTTTTTAACTTCAGATACGATTTTAGTGAAACACTTTTTTTCTTCTTTGGAAAGCGGTCTTTATGCGGGAACAGCCGTGATGGGAAGGGTAATTCTTTTTGTCACCGGTCCGCTTTTGACAGTAATGATGCCTTTAATAATTAAAAGAAGAGAAAAAAAAGAAAATTTTAAAAAGATATTTTTCTTAACTCTTTTTCTTATTTTTTTTGTTTCGTTGGTTTTGCTTTTATTTTACATTTTTTTTCCAGAAATCATTATCTCGATTTTTTATGGAGATAAATATCTTCAAGCCAGGTCTTTTCTACCTCTTTTTGGTATTTATATGCTTTTTTACACTCTTTCTAATGTCTTTGTTGTTTATTATATTGCCATGGAAAAAAGAAAAACTCTTTTTTTGCCCTTAATCATGGCAGTCCTTCAAATTATTTTAATAAATCTTTTTCATAAGACTTTATTTCAAGTAATTCAAGTTTCTACTTTCTGTTCTGCTTTACTCTTGGCTGTTTTTTTGATTAAATTCATAGTGGGGGAAAGGAAAAATGAAAAAATTCAAGGATGATTTTCTTCTGTCAGTTATTATTCCTGTCTATAAGCAGGAAAAAACAATAAAAAAAGATCTTTTAAGAATTAAAAAAGCTTTAGATGAAGCGGGCTGGAATTATGAAATAGTGATAGTTATTGACGGGCAAGTAGATAAAAGCTATCAGAAAGCAAAAGAGACAGCCTCTTCAAGACTAAAAGTTTTTGCTTATAAAGAAAATCAAGGGAAAGGCCATGCCATTCGTTTTGGCATGCAAAAGGCAAGAGGAGACTATATTGCTTTTATTGATGCGGGTATGGAGATTGATCCTCTTGGACTTTCAATGCTTTTACAGCACTTGGTTTGGTATGATGCTGATATTATTGTTGGTTCAAAACGCCATCCTGTTTCTCATGTTGATTATCCACTGCAAAGAAAGATTTTAAGCTGGGGATATTTCACCATTGTCAGAATTCTTTTTGGTCTTAAAATAACCGACACTCAAGCTGGTATTAAAGTCTTTAAAAAGGAAGTATTGGAAGATATTTTGCCGGTTCTTTTGGTAAAAAAATACGCTTTTGACATTGAAATGCTGGCCGTTGCTTATGCTTTTGGTTATCAGCGGATTTTCGACGCGCCGATAAAACTTGATCATCGGCTTGGGAACATAACAAGTGCCGCCACTTTAAGGACAATTTTTTTAATGCTTCAAGATACAATGGCCATTTTTTACCGTTTAAAAATTCTTCGTTATTATGACAAAAAACGTTGTTCTAAATAAACCTGAAGTTTCTATAATTATTCCGGTTAAAGAAATTAATAATTATCTTCGCAAAGAGACAATTCCTGCGATTTTGAAGCAGACATATAAAAACTTTGAAATCATTATTCTTTCAGATAAAGAAAGTAAAGAGAAGTTTTCTAAGACAAAAATTATTCCTACTTGGCCAAAAACCGGACCGGCAGACAAAAGAGACATTGGTGCAAAAAAAGCAAAAGGTAAAATTCTAGCATTTTTAGACGATGATTCTTATCCTGATAAAAATTGGTTAAAAAACGCAATCAAAATTTTTCAAGAAGGTAATAAAATTTCTGCTGTTTGCGGGCCGACTTTAACACCATCGCATAATAATCTTCGTCAAAAAGCTTCAGGTTGTGTTTGGTCAACTTGGTTAGGGAGTGGAGGGGCGGGAACTTATCGATGTGCAATTGCCAAAAGACAAGAGGTTGATGATTATCCGACTGTTAACTTTTTAGTCAGAAAAAAAGATTTTCTAGCCGTTGGCGGTTTTAATTCTCATTTTTGGCCGGGTGAAGATACAAAATTATGCCTGGATTTAACTAAAAAATTAGGTAAAAAAATAATTTACGATCCAAGAGTTTTGGTTTATCATCATCGTCGAGAAGTATTTAGACTGCACCTTAAGCAAATTTCCCGTTATGCTATTCATCGAGGCCATTTTGCCAGAATCTTACCCCAAACTTCTTTTCGGATCGGCTATCTTATGCCTACATTTTTTGTTTTGGGTTTAATTGGAGGACCAATTTTAATTTTTCTTTTAGAGATTTTTCAGTTTTGTGCAGTTTCAATTCCTTTATTTATTTTATATTTATTCTCAATTTTTCTTTATCTTATGGCTCTTTTAATAACGGCAATTCAAGTTTACCTAAAAGAAAAAAATTTCAAACTAGCTCTTCTGGTAATTCCCTCTATTTTCATTACTCATCTTATTTACGGCACCTTGCTTGTCAAGGGATTTCTTTCGCCAAAACTGAATAGATAATTTAACACCTCTAAGGTGTTTACCTATTGACACCTTTGGTATTTTGGTTTAAATTACAGATATGCCTGGAAGAAAAATACCGCTAATTACTAATCAGTTCTATCATGTTTTAAACCGAGGATCTTCACTTCAGCCTACTTTTACCTCGAAAAGAGGTTTTCAACGAGCAATAGAATTAATGAGATATTATCAGAATAAAAATTTGCCATTACGTTATTCTCAATTTCTTGCTTTGTCTAATAAGAGAAGAGAAAAGATTTTGGAAATTTTAGTAAAGAAAAAAGAGTTTTTAGTAGAAATAACTGCTTATTGCTTAATGCCCAACCATTTTCATTTTCTCTTAAAGCAGGTGGAAAAGGAAGGAATTTCGAAGTTTTTGAGTAACTTTACTAATAGCTATACTCGTTATTTTAATGTCAAAAACAAGAGAAACGGTCCTTTGTTTCAAGGAAAATTTAAAGCAATAAGAGTTGAAACTAACAAGCAATTGCTGCATTTGTCGAGATATATCCATCTTAATCCATATTCTTCTTATGTAGTTAAAACTCCAAAAGCTCTTGAAAAATACTCCTATTCGTCATTGCTTGAGTATTTGGGAAAATTCCAGATTGGTCTTTGTAGCAAAAATATTATTCTTGGCCAATTCAAAAATATTAACCTATATAAAAACTTTGTTTTTGATCAAGCCGATTATCAAAGAAAGCTTCAAAGAATAAAACATTTAATGCTGGAAAAATAAAAAATACCCAAGGTGTCATATCTATAACACCTTAGAGGTGTTAGTTAGAAAGAAGTTGCTGTGCTTTTTGGTTTTGGGGATCAATTTGAAGAGCTTTTTGAAAGGCTTCTTTTGCTTTTTCTTTTTCGTCTAATCTAAGATAAATAATGCCTAAGTTAGTATAAAGATTAGCGTCTTGGGAATTAGCCTTAATTGCTTTTTCCAATTCTTGTTTGGCTAATTCAAATTTTTCTTGATTAAAGTAAATGGCGGCTAGGTTTTGATAAGACTGCCAGAGATTAGGGTTAATGGAAGCGGCTTTTTGGTAATTTTCAATTGCTTCATCAGTTTTTCCCATCTGCTGATAAGTGTTAGCTAAATTATGGAAAGCATCGCCATAGTTGGGTTTAAGCTCAATCGCTTTTTTAAACTCTTCTACTGCTTTTTCGAGATTACCTTGACGGCCGTAAAGATCGCCTAAATTATTATGGTTTTGCGGGCTTGATGGTGAAGTTTTGGCGCTGGCCAGCCAGAGAGTGTCCTGATTTTTCCAGTCAGTGTTTCTAATAATAGTTCGGATGGAGAGAGCGGTAATGATAATTGCCAAAAGAGCGTAAGAAACTTTTTGGTTTTTGAAAACTTGGCCAATTTTTTGAATAATTAAGGCAATAACTACAAAAATTCCAATTGATCCCAAATAAACATAGCGTTCAGCCACGATCCATGAAATTCCAAAAGGAGTTAAAGTTGGCAAAAGACTGATGATAAAAAATGAAAGCCAGAAAAAAATTCGCCGATCTTTTTTAAAAAAATAAATAATGCTTATTAAAAATAAAATAAATATTCCCAACCTCAAAAAATATTCTCCTTGACCAAGGCTCATTTCTGAATGATATAAAGTTAAATTTTTCGGCCAGAAAATTAATTCAAGATATGAGGTGATGGCGATTGGAATTTGGACGATTGGGTTAGTAAATCTCGCTTCCTGATAATGACTGGTTTGCAGCCACTCCAGTCTTTTAGACAATTGCGATAGGGAAATCAGGCCAATAATTAAAGCAGGGATAGCGAGGATAGCTATTTTTTTCCAGTTTTTAAGCTTTATTTTATGAGATTCTGCTAGAACTAAGAGAATGAGAGGAAAAATGACGGCTTTTTCGGAGATTGTTAGAGCTAGTAAGAAGGCTATTAAAGAAAGATATAGATATTGCTTTTTTTTCGTTGTAAGAATATAAAAAAGCAAAGAAAGCATGATAAAAAAGCTATACATAACATGGCCTCCGCCGGAGATCCAGGTAACTGATTCAGTAGCGATTGGATGAACAGCCATAATAGAAGCGCTGAAAACAGCAAGAGTTTGATTATAGAGCAAGAAGAGAACAAGATAAGTTGTTATTGTAGTGGCAAGGTGGAAAAGAATGTTGGAGAATCGGAAAGCGGCCGGTGATTTTCCAAAAAATAAATTAATAATAAAATGCAAGCAAGATGGAAAAGATCTTAAGGCTTGTAAAGGCGAAGAAAAAATATTAACAATGTTGTTTAAATTTTCATTATTCAAAATTCCTGCAATATCATCGGAAACAAATTTATTTCCTAAAGAATTCAGATAAACAGCAAAAACTAAAAAAGTCAAAAAAGCAATGACTTTCCAATTTTGTTTGAACCATTTTTTAAAATCAAAAACAGCTATTCTTTTACTTTGTTTGTCTGCAATGCTTGATGGACAATGTTCATGATCAGGAAGATATTTTGCTTGAACTAAAAAACGTTGATATTTGTCTCTTTTCCACCGTTTTTTGAGATGTTCTTTAATTTCCTTTGGATTGATTTCTAAATCAGAGGCAATTATCTCAAGAGGTTTTTCCTTGAAATGTTTTTTAAGGTATTTTTTTTGCTTTCTGGTAAGATTCATTAATAACATTTTACACTATTTGGAATTTTGTTAAAATTATCTAAAATGAAGATCGCAGTGTTGTCGTTTACAAGTGGTAAAGTGTCTCGAGGGGCGGAGACGGTAGTGGGCGAACTTTGCAAGCGATGGGCAAGAAAGAATGAAGTAAGAGTTTTTCAGATGGGAGAGGAGAAGAACAAGGATATTAACTATACAGTAAGGCAAATAGGATCTAATAGCGATTGGCAGGCGATTTCAAGACCCGTTAACAATCGTTTAAGACGATTATTGATGGTAGACAAATATCATCAGGTTTTCTTTCGTTTAACAAGAGAAGTAATAAGAAAATTGGATGAATGGCGGCCGGATATAGTAATACCGATAAATCGAGGCTGGCAAGCGGTATTGATAAGGTTGTTTTGTTGGTTTAGGGGAATGAAAATGGTTGTGTTGGGATTAGCTGGTTTTAAAGATAGATGGAGTTTGATAACCCGACCTGATATATTTATAACCTTGACTGAACGTAATGCAAAATGGGCGCGAAAGCATGCGTTTGGAGTAAGAGTTGAAATGATTCCAAGCGGAGTAGATCTAAAGCGGTTTAAACCTACTGGTAAAGAACTGAAGATAGATTTAGAGAGGCCAATTGTTTTATGTGTAGCGGGTAGTGAACGATATAAACATGTGGAAGAGACAATTCAGGCGATGTCATTATTGAAAAATGGAAGTCTGTTATTGGTGGGTGGAAGTAAAAGGCAAGAGAAGCTTGGACGTGGATTATTAGGAAAAAGATTTTTGCAAAAGAAATTTACTTATAAAGAAATGCCAATGGTGTATCGATTAGCAGATGTGTTTACTCTCGTTTCGGAATTTTCAGAGGCGTTTGGAGTTTCGTATTTAGAAGCGTTGGCGTGTGGTTTGCCGGTGGTGGCGCCAGATGATGAATTGAGGCGCGAGATTTTGGGAAAGCATGGGACTTATGTGCAAGATGTAACTAATGAAAAAGAATATGCAAAACAATTGAAAAAAGCGATTAAACAAGGTAAAAATCGTCCAGAAAAATGGCTGGCGCAGTTTAATTGGAATAGAATAGCAAAGCAGTATGAAAAACTATTTAAAAGCTTGTAAAAATTATGCCGCCTAATTTAGGAGTGATTATCAATTATTGCACCAATGACTATAAGCTGATTAAACACAATATTAATCAGGCAGCGTTATTGACGAAACACATTATTGTTCCTGTTTCAGACTATTTTTTTGATGGCACTCCTGAAGACGAGAACCTGCTTAATAAAACAATAAAAGAAAATCCAAAAGCAAAATTTATTTCATTTAAATTTGATTCTGATAAAAAAGTACAAAACTATTTTTGGTGGCGATTAAGAAGAATTCTAAAACTATCTCTTCAATCAGGATCTCAATACTGGATTTGTTATGCCAGGAAAATTGGCTGGCAGAATTTACCAAAAAATGTTGAATATATATTATTTCTTGATGCAGATGAAATTATAGATGCAAAAAAATTTCTTAATTGGTTAGACACAGGAGAATATCAAAAATATAAGGCAATGAAATTTGCTAATTATTGGTATTTTAGAAAACCAAAATATCAGGCAGCAACATTTGAAGATACGCCTCTGCTTATTAAAACCTCTATACTCAAAAAAGATATATT
>JADHYG010000042.1 GCA_016782545.1 Candidatus Microgenomates bacterium | reverse complement strand
AAAAGTCTTCGAGAAATATCTTGCACAGCATCTTCCGGACTTTCTGCTTTCCTAATTATTTCTGCCCAGGGTGTTTTATAATAAATAATGGTTATAACTCTCTGATCACCAGTTGCCGCCAATGCTTGAGCAGTATTAACTTCTATAATTCTTTCAATGCTTCGTGCTGTATTGGAAGTGTTGTATTTAACGATTTCTGCTGTTGCTTCATCTTTAGTCATATCTAAATGATGAGTGATAAAGTCCATCGGGGTCATATCCTCAGATGTTTGAGCTTCCTCAATCTGTTCTTTTTGTTGTGTTAACCTTCTTTTTCGGAGGGCTTCTTTTAAAGAGGAAATGGCCAGAAATGGACCTCGACGGGCAGAGTACTCGTCATATGACGGATAACGAGGATAGCAGTTAATGAACCGTTGCATAGACTCTCTAAATCCAGATGATTGGTTTTTAAAAACTGTTGCCAGCCGGTGTTCAATAACATCTCGGGTCGTCTGATGGATATCTTGATTGGTTCGTTCAATTCTGTTGGTAATTTTTTTTAAGGCAAAGCCAGTTAAAGCATATTGTAAGCCGGCAAGCCCAACCGCAACGGCAACTTTATGATCTCTGACGAGGTCTTTGAGAAGATACAATTCTAATTTAAGCGCTTCCTGAAATTCCTGCCAGTTTTTTGGGAGACCGAAACCTAAAGATAAACCGTCTTTAATTTTTTCAAAAGTTTCTTTATCAATTCTTATAGGAGTGCCATCAAGCAAGCCCCACTCTTCTTTTTCTGCATCATAATATTCCACCCAAGCATGTTTTTCGGCTCCATCTAATATTTTGCTGTCTTGATCAAGGAAAAAACCAGTGTTATTAAAACCCATCGCTAATCGGCAGGGGAGATCGAGTTCGCGCAGTAAAAGAACTAATTCAGTATTAGCAGTATCACAATCAGCCTTGCCAATTGCTAAAATTCTGTTAAAAAACTCGGTTGGACTTTTTGCCTGGAGGTAATATTGTGACCATTTTGGCTCTAAAGCATAAATTAAATTCTCCTGAATAAATTTTTCCACCGCTTGTGCCTTTTGTTCGGTGGTGAAATCACCTTCCTGGAGTTGAGAAATAAAATCTTGAACTGTTTGAGGCAGTTGATTTATTTGAAGATGTTTTTCAGTAAGATTGGCCATATCTTGTTTATCAAGAGATTTCAAATCATCTTTAGGAAAATCATTTTCTGAGGTTTTGTTCAAGGCTATCTGAAGCTCAACTTCTCCTTGACGTTCATGGGCTTTAAGAATTCCAAGGGTAAAGGTGTCATTATCAAGAGCTTTTTCAATGTAATAATCTTGAGTGGGTTTAAGCAGTTGGCCGTCGATAAAGACTTTTGAATGATCCGGATTAACCCTATAACCATAAGGAACGGCTAATTCAACTTCGGGCAAGGCTTTATTACCAAAACCACGCATGATTGTTTCTGGTTGCTGGGATTCAATTCTTTCCGCTTGGAAACCAACGGAATGGTCTTTTCTCCAATTGAGAAGCTCTCCTTGGAATTTGGCGGCAGTTGCTTCGCGGAAACGACCAAGCATAGTTTTTCCCAGCTCCCAGTATTTAGTTTCAGCGGCTTTTTTAAAAGCCTCTGGACTGTCCATCTTTGGTGTTATGCCGGCGTTATAATCAAAATCAGGCCGATTGCTTGTTAATGATGGGCCTTCGATTTCTGGTTTAGAAGGGAATAACTCCTCGGTTTCAAGTTCTCTTGCGAGTTTCGGAGGTTCAATCATTGTCTCTGGATGTTGAAAACTTGAACCAGGAAGAAGAAGCATCCCGGAAAGCATGCCGATCACGGCGGCGCGAGCCATTTTTTCTTTTTTAGTGAGTTTTCTCTTTGGCTTTTTTAAAGGTTCTTCTGTTTCTTCTTTAAAGCTAAGAAAAGCAGAAATGGTTTCTTTGGCAAAATCTTCTTCAAAAACAAACCTGCCTTCTAAAGCTTCGTCAAGAAGAACAAGATTGATGTTTTTATCAAGTAAAGGAGCCAGTGTTTTGGCCCGGAGCGCTCGAATTTGTTCATTGGTAAAAAGATGCTTGTTTTCTTCGATTAAGTCTTGTTGTTTTTTCATGAGGAGAAGATCAGTAATTAAGTCTTTTTCCTCAATAAATTCTGCAGTAACCACATTTTGTTCAACAAGATGATGCCAAATTGTTCTTGGATCTTCACAAAGAGTAGTTAATTTCTCCACGGCTGCAGTTACGCCAGGCAAACTATGAGTAGAAAGAGGAAGGCTAATTTGTTTTACTGGGCTGGCGATACTTCTGGCCGCTTGAGATTGTTGGTAATTTTGGACAAGAGCAATGACATCTGAGAAAACTTCAAGTTTTTCCTTTAATTCAGCGTCGTTCAGCCAATTTCCCTGATCAGCGTCTTCATGAATGCGTCTTAGTGTTTTCGCCAAACCTTCAAGGGCGTCTTGTTTTTCTCTGATTTCAGGATCTGAATCAGCCATTGTTTTGACAGTTTCTTTTTCAAGATCAAGATGCTCATCTCGTATTGCTTCTGTTTGATTAAGAATATCTCTGGCTGGTTCGTCGGCAAGTTCAGCAAACTTCTCATCCCAATGGCGGATTTTATCAACTATTTCAGTCTCTTTTTCAGGCATAAGAGGTTTTTCTTGAAAAGGAGAGATATTACTGGCTGTTTCTGGTGAAAATTCACTTGATTCGGTCATGTTTGAGTTTCTTTAGTTGAATCAATGTACCATACAGTTTCATCTCTATCTTTGCCGCCCTTGATTACTGGACCAACTTTATCTAAATCTTCTGAGAAATCAGCATGAACGCTTTGACCAATAGAAAGAACCAAATCTCGATTGGTTTCAGTTCTTCCTTCAAGAATTTGGCTGGCAATCTCAAGCCGGGCTGCAGATGTACCTGCACCATAAAGATTTGCTTCACCTTGGTTGCTTTCAAAAACAGTTTTGCCTAAAATTTCAAGATATTTTTCTTTTGCTTCATCTGGGCTTTCAGCTTCAAAAGTGTTTAAAAAAACACCATTGGGATGGTCGGCTAAAATATGGAAATAAATACGGCTGTCGGCAACAGCAATGTCCTTTGGAAGAAGAGTTCTGGCCTTTTCTTGAACCAAGAGGTGAAAGAGTTGATCTATTTCTCTGAAAAGACTTTTAGTCCCATGGCGACTAGCTAAAATTAGAGGATTAGCAACAGCAATAAAATGAGTATTTAATTGAGAAATTTCTCTGTCTAATAATCTCTTTTCTTCTTCAACTTTTGATACAAATTGGGGCATGGTGGTTTCACCTCTTAAAGCGGCTTCAGCCAATCTTGCTTGTTCGGGCGCAGTCAAAACACCGCTTGGGTTCTTTCTCGCAACCCTGACTGTTTCTGTTCTTGCGGGAAGATTAGTAGTTTTAGTTTCTAAAGCTTGTCTAAGACAAACAGAGAGTGACTGTTGATCAGTTCTTGTTTCTTCAAGCGGAGCAACATCCCGATCTTCTGGAAAAATTAAAGGCGGTGGTCCTTCATGAAATTCGTTCATTCTTTTTTAATTAAGACAGCTTCTGAGGTAGTTGGATTAACAATTAAATCTTCTGAAACAACATGCCAGTTACCTTGTTTAAGCCGCGATTTTGGTCGGTTAACAGAATTTAAGCCCTGACTGGCTACAGTGTGCAGATCAATAAGCCAAGTTTCATTGTCAAAAGTTTCGACTAAAAGAACACGGCCGTCAGGAGTAAATTCAAATCTCTTGGCTTTTGTATTAATAGTCACTCCCTGGTTTTCAAAAGGATTATAGAGTTTTAAATCGCCTTTTTTTGATTGAAACTCAGCCAGCCAATTTTCTGATGGACTAAGGAAAAGAGCGCTTTCAGGGCTAAGAGCGGGGTGGATGGTGCGCTTGTAAATACTTCCGTCGGGCCGAACAAACTCTTGGCCTAAGCCAGAAATATAAACATATCGTTTATCTTCTTTTACACCTTCAAACAAAGCGACTTGACCATTGCGGCTGACATCAATCAATTTTAGCTCTTCTTCTCTTTTTCCGACATTAAGTCTGGTTAATTCAACTAATTCATCATCCTTGGATTGGACATTTAAAGTTAAATAAGTGTATTTATCGCTCTGATCAAGAGTAAAATGCTGGCCATTGTCAAGGCTGACCCACTCTTGCGGCCGGCCATCGGGTGTAGATTTTGTTTCAAGAAAATCAGGAATAGCAGTCATTTCTTCAGGAGTGAGTTTTTGATGTTGGAACTTTATATTTCTGGTGATTTCCGCTGTTTCTTCCGGAAGCATGACAGCGGTTCTGGTCATTGGCTCGCTGACTGTTTTTGCTAAAGCAGTAAGGCGGGCTTGTTTTCTTTCCAGTCTTGTTTGATCAGCGTCAATTTTTTCCGCGCCAAGCTCTTCAACAGGTTCGGCTAGAACCCGATGATGTTTAGTAAGGACTTGGCGCAAGATCTTTTTGCCCTCACCGCTTGAAGCAAAAGTTCTTATTTCTAATAAAGCCATTTCAATTGCTCTACCAACGGAAAGATCAGTTCTTTCTTTGGTTTTAGGGTCAACTAAAAGATTGCAAAGTTCTTTTAAATTTCTTAAAGAAAAGGGCTGATCAAGTTTTTTTTCGCCTGAATGTTCATAAAGAACACGGATTTCAGGTAAGATATAAGTTAAAAAGCCAATCATTTGCCATTGTTCATAAGGATCAAGAGTGATGTTGCCTTCGCCATCAGAAAGCCAGACTGAAGCAATCATCGCTTCGTCTTTAAGCGGAGGATAACCAATAAAAACTTCGTTAAAGCGGTTATAAAGAGATTCTTTTTCACCGCCCAATTCTAAAAGATTGCAGTCGCCATCAATAGAAAACCAAGAGGGAATACGGACAGTTTTGTCGCCGAAAGTGATTTCTTCGCCCGGCGAGCGAGTTAAAAAATGCAAAATGCCATCAAGAGCATGAGGGCCGGCTTTGTCAATTTCAGTGAAATAGACTTTTTCATGTCGTTCAATGGCGTTTAAAATTTCGCCGTTAACCCAAGCTTTTTCTGCAGGCATATTAGGAGTTTTTTCACCCATGGAAGCGGCTAAAGCTTGGCGATCAAGATAAGCAAGATAAGCCTCGTGCATTTCTTGTTTTTGTTCTGATGTAAGTTCTTGACCGGGAGCTGGCAATTCATCTAAAAATCTGCCAAGAAGCTGAAGAGGTTCTTGACCAGTGTTGCGGGCTAGTTCTGCAGATCTTTGCCAAAATTGATCAGCCGACCAAGTTTCAATCAGTTCACGGGCGCCTTTGATTCTTTGCATCAAAGAAGCGGCGGTATCAAGGCCGATGGGTATTGATTGCTGGCCGATTAGATGCATAAAAACAATATGTTCATGAAGATTGATAACATGAGTTTTATAACCTGCTTCTTTGTTAGCTCTGATTCCCAATTCTGTTTTTCCAGTTCCCGGAGGACCAAAATAAATCCGGCCGCCAATGCCGTTTTCTTTTCGTTCCAATCTTTGAGAAAGAGACAAAATAGCCTGATAATAAGGGGTTAAATAAACTTTCTCGCCGCTTCTTTTTTGCTTGCCAATCCAGCGTCTATGCGCATAGGCTTCAAGCTGGGGATCAAGACTAAGGATGGCCATTTTGGTCATCAGCTTATCTTCCAAAGATCTTACTTCTTCTATGGAAAGCGGCTCTTCGGCGGCAGCTGTTTTTTCGTCTTCTGGAAGAACAGTCTTTTTTAAAAGAGAAAAAGAAGATGATTCTTTAATTAAAGCCTGGACTGTTTGCTCAACGGCTTCTTGTTTAAATCTTTTTTTGTCCGGAGCTAAACTTTGCATGTTGTTAACATAAGAATAGGCAATATCTGCGATACTTTGTTCAAGGATGACTCGTTGATCATCGTCTAGCCGAAGATTAGCAACTAAATCAAAAAGATAATGATGTTCGTCTTTGAGGTGGGTAAGGAGTTGAAGAGAAGCTGTTTTTACTTCTTGTTCGCGAGCCTCTCCCTCTTCAGCTGGTGCAGTTTTAACATGGTCTTCGGCGCTTCGCTTTTGAGTAATAAGAGTTTTTGCTTTGGGATCTTCCATGAGCATGGCATGAAAGACTTTTGTTCTGTCGGCTAAATGAAGAAGCTTTTGAGTTTGTTCAAGATGACGCTCTGTAGTGAGGAATTCTCGTTGAAATTTTTCTCGAGAAGAAACAAGCAATTCTGCATTTATGCCTTCAGGTATTTCCATCATGGTAATTTCACGATAGCATATTAAAAATAAAAAGGCAAATTTTAGACATTAAAAAGTAGATAAGGGCTTAGCCCTTATCTAGGGCGCTGGGACAGGGAAATTGGCATGGATTTAATTTGACACTACGATCGTGGAAAGATTTTAAAGAAAAAAAGAGGGAAGAAATCATTAAAGCATGAGAACAAGAGAACAGAAAAAGAGTAATTACAAAAGTTTTGCACTTTTTAAAACTTCCACCGTCCGAGGAGTGGTCGACGTTTCGACCCCACCTCGGAGGTGAAAAGTGCAAAACTTTAATCATTGCCAAAAATTTTCTCGCAGAAAGGGAGAGTTTTGAGGAATGAATTGAAGTTTTTGATAAATTTGTCTCTCTATGAATACATTTGTCATAGGATAAATGTATTCATAAGAGATTGGTTTTGTCAAGGGGAAAATAATCGAATGGTTAAATGGCGCAGAGAACCACTCCGCAAACGAGTGGGCATCTATATTTTAATAGTAGACGGACTTGTTAATTGTTCAGATGGAATACTTCCTTTGGCAACTAATCCTCGCAATAAAGCGTCAGAACTAAAAGGTAGAATTTTTTCAGCTTGCATTACCATTTCTAATAAATTTCCTCCACAAATATCAACTAAAACTTCACTTTGTTTGGAGTGAGCTTCTTTCACCCCATCGAAACCACTCCTCAACTCTCGCTCAAGGCCTGTTTGCAAATCTCTAGCTTTTTCATCACCACTAATTTCAACTGGTACTGGTTGATGGTCTCCATCATAACATAATAGTCCGTCCGTATAATCCGCCGCTCTAACATTTTTAATTGTTATATCTACCACTGTTTTTAATTCATCGGTTGATAAATCTCTTATCATATCACTGAGTACAGTTGAGGAATCAAAATCAAAATATTCTGCTAATTTACTTCTTGCAGTTTGAATATCTTCTGGCGAAAGATTAGGGCGTAAATTTAAAGCTCTCATTAATAATTCGCTAGCTTCTCTAGACTGCAAATTTAGCTCCAGAATTTGTGCTGCCACTGCTTTTGTATCTTCATGAACTATGTCTGTACTTTTTATTGGTAAACCTGTTTTCAGGTTTTTTGGTTCTGGTTCTGAAGCATCGTGCATATATTTTGATTTAAATATATTTAACTACTTTTGTCAAGGGGAAAATGACTTTTGAGAGTAATGGATGAAAAAACCCGCGGACTTTTGGCGCTTTTGCCAAAAGCGAAGCGAGTTTTAAAAAGAAAGTCTTTGATCAGGAAGGAAATGATAGGGGAGATAGTAAATTTTGGTATTGAGTTTTTTAATCTCGCCTTTTGTATTTTTAGTATAAAAATAGGCTTTTTTTGGTTGATAGGTTTTGATAAAACTGATTAAGCTTTTGCCCAAAGTGCCTATTTTACTAACAGTGCTTTTAATTTCAAAAGGAGTGATGCCTTCTTTGACAGAAAAGAAAATAAAATCAACTTCCGCGCCTGAAGTTGAACGCCAAAAGCGGATCGGCTCAAGAGAATTAAGCTCTTTCAACCTCAAAAAACAGGCGTTTTCAAAGAAATGGCCTTCTTGAGTGGTTAAACTTCCAAAGACTCTTCCTTGAGAAAGACGAAGAAAACCAAGATCGGAAAAGTAAACTTTAGGCGATTTTCTCAATTCTTTTCTTACATTGGTAAAAAAAGGCCGCACAAGATAAATGACAAAGGTTTTTTCTAAAAAGTAAAGATATTTATCCAGGGTTTTTTGAGTCAGGCCTAAGGTAGAAGAAAGTTCAGTTTTGTTAATCAGGCTGCCAACCTGAGATGCCAGAAGTTTGATCAAAGCTTGAAAAGCAGTTTCTTTTTCAACCTTTAAAAGGAGCTGAACATCTTTTTCTAAGTAGCTCTGATAAATTTCTTGGAGAATGCTGGTTTTTTCCTTTTCTGTTTGGGCAAGAACCACTCTTGGGTAGCCGCCAAAAGTGAGATATTCTTTGATCAGGCGCTCTGTTTCGTAAGGATTAGCATCCAGATTTTCTGATATTTGCTTGAATTGGACATTTAATTTATAGCCAGCAAATTCAGAAAATGACAAGGGAAGACAGTAAAAAACTTTTTTTCTGCCGGTCATTGGTTCAATAATATCAGCTTTAAGCTCCAAAGAACCAGAACCGGAAACAATGAATTTAAAATCTGTGCCAAGATCATAAAGACCTTTTAAAAAGAGACCGGCATTTTCAAGCCGCTGAATTTCATCGATGAAAACAACTGCTTTTTTTTTAGCAATTGTTTTCTCAATTCGATCAAGCAAAACATGCTGGGTTTTAAAATATTGTTTGTTTTCAATAATGTCGAGATTAAAATAAATATTGGGCGTTTTGTTTGTTTTTAATTCATCAGCCAGTTTTAACATCAGCGTGGTCTTGCCAGCCTGCCGGGGACCAAGAATAAGAGAAATTTCTGGTTTTTTTAAATGGTTTTTAAGATCAGAATAAATTTTTCTCTGGATAAATTTCATCTCAGTACTATTTTATCAGGGTTATTTTCAAAGTCAAG
>JADHYG010000005.1 GCA_016782545.1 Candidatus Microgenomates bacterium | reverse complement strand
TTTGTTTCCAGTTTAATTTGTTTATCAGGATAAAGAGGCGTCAAATCAGAAAATCGCGGTCTTTTAATTGAACTATCAGCAGAAACATCATTGACTTTTTCTACTTTTAAAAGACCAAAATAGCGTTCGTTTTCTTTTGGCGGTCTAGCTAAACCAGTGACCATGTCAGCCGGCCGTAAAGAAAATCGCCTGATTTGAGATTGGGAGATATAAATATCTTCATTTGAAGAAGTAAATTTAGGTCTTAAAAAACCATGCCCTTCAGGCATAATCTCTAAAGTACCGGAAACTGTTTTTGTGTCTTTTCTGTCTTGAGAAAACGTTCTTCTTGGCGCTCTAATTGTTGTTCGCACTGCTCTTGTTGGCTCAACTTTAACATCAATAGGCTCAGTTTTAACCTCTGTTTCAGTCTTAACCTCAGCTGGCTTTTCTCCACCGACTATGTCTTCAATTGATAAAGAATCGGATTTTTCTTCTTTAATTGGCTCATCAATAGAAACAGAAGTTTTTGGTTTAATGGTTGGCATATTAGGTTTAAAGAAGGAAATTGGTCATTAATGAAATTTAAACTGCAAATCAGGAAAAAAAGCTAAAAGAAGCTTAACAAGATATATTAAAACATAGTCTTCTCCTCTTGTCAAGTCCTGAATCAACTGATACAATCTACTTGTGACTGGGACATAATTACAATTTTTACTGTTCGAGCGAGTGTAGCGAGTCGAGAACCAGCCATCAATTAGACTTCTCGACTCAGCTTTCAGCCTCGCTCGAAGAATAATGTCCCACCCACAATCTACTTATGAAAGTCGCTATCTTAGGCGCCGGCCTGACTGGCCTTACGGCTGGCTATAAACTGGCTCAAGCCGGCCATGAAGTTCATGTTTTTGAAAAAGAGAAAAAGGCAGGTGGACTGGCTCGCGGGTTTAAATTACCTGGTTGGGATTGGCATCTTGACGAAACCTACCATCATCTTTTTACTTCAGATAAAGAAGCAATTGAACTCATTAATGAGCTTGGCTTGGCTAAGAAGCTGTTCTTCCAAAAACCAGAAACAACGGTGTATTATCAATCACAAGAACATAAAAACACCTCTTCCTCTGTCATTCTGAACTTGATTCAGAATCTATATAGATTCCGGGTCAAGCCCGGAATGACAAAGAAGCCTAAACCAATTACCAATTCAAATATTTATCCTTTAGACACACCCTTAAACTTCCTCCGCTTCCCTCACCTCTCCCCTCTTGACAAGCTCCGCTCCGGCACAGCTCTGGCTTATTTAAAATCAATCTCCTCTTGGCAGCATTTGGAAAAAACTCCGGCTAAAAAATGGATAGAAAAATATATGGGTAAAAAAGTCTGGCAAGTTCTTTGGAAGCCTCTTTTTATTAATAAATTTGGTAAATCTGCTGATCAAGTCTCGGCGGCTTGGTTTTGGGCGAGAATTAAAAAAAGAAGTCAGAGCTTGGGTTATATTGAAGGCGGTTTTCAAACTCTGGTAGAAAAACTTGTTAAAGAAATTGAAAAATTGGGCGGTAAAGTCTATCTTAATCACGAAGTCAAAAACCTCACTCTTATAAAACACCAACCAAACCAAAAATTCTCGTTTCAGGTTAAAAATTCATGCGACGATCGTCCTATGAATTTTTACTTTGAAAAAGTAATTACAACATTACCAACGCCGTTTTTTTTAAAAACAACCAAAGGATTATCTCAAAACTATATCAAAATACTATCTTCTATAAAACACCTTAACGCTCTGACTCTTATTCTTGTTCTTAAAAAACCTTTTTTCGACAAAACATACTGGCTTAATATTTGTGATTCCTCTTTTCCTTTTCTCCTCTTAGTTGATCACACTAATTTTATTAAGCCCCAACATTATGGCGGCCAACACATTCTTTACATCGGCAACTACCTACCTGATGGTCATCCATATCTTAAAAAATCTAAAAAAGAGCTTCTCAATCTCTTCCTCCCTTATCTGAAACGAATCAATCCTTCTTTTAACAATCAACAATCAACAATCAACAATCAACAATTTATTTCTAAACATTCTCAACCAGTCTTTCCTCCCCACTATTCTCAAATACTAACCAGTTTAACTACTCCCCTTCCCAACCTCTTTTTAGCCAATCAAGACTTGGTTTACCCCTGGGATCGCGGCACCAACTATGCCATTAAGCTTGGCAAAAAAGTTGCCAAATTGATTTGAATTGAGTATAATGAAAATACAATGATAGAAAAAATCAAAGCCCTCTTCATCGCCATGCGACCTTTTCAATGGATTAAAAATCTCTCTGTTTTTGCCGCCATTATTTTCACTGGTCAGCTTTTAAATCTTCCTGAACTTCTCTACTCTATTTTTGGATTTATCAGTTTTTGTTTGCTCTCCTCTGCTTCTTATCTTTTTAATGATCTTATTGACGCGCCTTTAGACCGGCTTCATCCTTCGAAAAAGAAAAGACCAATTGCCTCAGGCAAGTTACCAAAATCTCTAGCTGTAGAAGCTCTATTATTGCTTGTTTTTATTGGCCTGACTTTGGCCTTTATTTTAAATTTTGGTTTTTTCTTGGTTAGCCTTAGCTTTTTTGTTTTGCATATTTTTTATACTTTAAAATTTAAAAAACACGCCATTTTGGATATTTTAGCCATTGGCACTTCTTTTTTACTGCGCGTTTTTGGCGGTGAAGTTTTGACTTCTATGCATGTTCCTATTTGGCTTCTTTTAACCACTCTCTTTTTAGCTCTTTTTATTGCCTCTGCCAAACGTCATTCTGAATTTTTAAGAACCGGAGAAAAAACCCGGCCGGCTTTGGCTCGCTATCGGGAAAAACTTTTAGACTTTTATACTTCTACTTTTGCCACAGCTACTTTTTTGTCTTATGCTCTTTTTACTTTTTTGGAAGAACCGCCTCAATTCAGCTCAAATTTAAGCAGGTTTTTACTGGTTAATTTTCCTGATGCTTTAGGTAGAAAATGGATGATGCTGACCATTCCTTTTGTTTTGATGGGCATTATGCGTTACGGCCAGCTTATTTACGAAAGAAAAGAGGGTGAAGCGCCAGAAAAACTGATTACCAAAGACAAACCAATGATCTTAAGTATTTTGGGCTGGGGATTAATGGTAGTTTTTATTATATATGTTATGTAGGAAAAATTCCAAATATCCAAACATCCAAAACTCCAAGCAAAATAAAAATCAAAAATTAAATTTTCAAAATTTTGGTTTTTTAATTTTAACTTGCTTGGCAGTTTGCCCGCCTTGACTCGACGAGGCAGGGAGTTTTTGAACATTGGAGTTTTTAATTAGATCAATTAAAAAATTTTGACTTTACTTCATGTTTCTCTTTCTTATCACCATCATCGCTGCTTTTTTACGGTTCTACAACCTCATGTGGGGAGATGGCTTTTTCTTTCATCCTGATGAAAGAAACATGGCCATTTCTATTACTAAACTTTGTTTTGATTTCTCTTCTATCTTACCTTCAACCTTGAGCCTCGAACCTCGAACGGGTTCATGTTCCATGAACCCTCAATTCTTTGCCTATGGCCAATTCCCTACTTATTTGGTTTATTTCAGTTATCAAATAATTAAATTGCTACGTTGCTACGTTGCTACGTTGCTAAGCGGAAATTTAAACCAAGTTAGCTGTTCAATTTCACCCGTTCCCTTCCCTTCTGCTGTTTTAGGATTAAGATTTTGGTCAGCTCTGGCTTCAACACTGACAATTCCACTTGTTTATTTGATCACTAAAGAATTGATAAAGAAGCGAAGAAAAAAAGAAATTTCTAATGAGGAAAGCGCTGAAAGCCCACAAAATTTTTGTTCAGAGACGCGGAGAGGGATAATTTTTTCGCTGTTCGCAACTAGTCCCGACGTACGTCGGGACGGTCCGCGAACTAGAAAAAATTCATCCCGACCTCAGCGTCTCAACAATCAACAAAAATTTTCATGGGTGACCTCAGCGCTTTTTGATCAAATACCACTACTTGCCGCTTTATTAGCGGCCCTTACCCCGGGCCTCATCCAAACCGCCCATTTTGGCACCACTGAATCTTTATTAACCTTCTTTTTTATGCTGATAATTTATCTTTCTCTTAAGTTTTTAAAAACAGAAAAAATCAAATGGCTTTTGCTTTCCGGGGTTATTAGCGGTATTGCCTTAGGCACCAAACTCTCAGCCGCTTTTTTCCTCATTGCACCACTGATTACACTCATTCTTGTCTGTAAAAAAAGACCCTCTTTGTTTCGCAAAATATCAAAATGCCTATTATTCTGTTTTTTGTTCTTTGTTTTTTGTTCTTTGTTTTTTGCTGTTTCTTCACCTTATAATCTCTTGGAGTTTAATGATTTTTTAGGAACTAACACTTATGAAACTCATGTTGCTCAAGGAAAATCACCAGTTTTTTACACTGATCAATTTGCCAAAACCACGCCAATTATCTATCAATTAACTCGCATCTTTCCCTATGCCTTGGGACCAATTCTTAGCATTTTAGGAGTTTTAGGATTTTTAATTATTGCTATAGATCTCATCAAAAACATTATAAAAAAGATTATAAATAATATTATAAATAATATAGGTCTAATTGTAGGTTACATGCCGCGATCGCGTCATGTAATCGACATCTCTAAAACTGTTCTCATCATTCTCATGGGCTCATTTCTGGCTTATTTTCTTCCTAATGTCCTTTTATTCTGTAAATGGACGCGGTTTATAACGCCGATTATGCCCTTCTTTGCTATTTTTGGAAGTTATTTTCTTTCTATGACAATTAATTGGCTCCGGCAAAAAAAACTAACTATGTTGCTACGTTGCTATGTTGCTACGTTGCTCATTTTCTCGATCATCCCCGGCCTCCTTTTCTTCACCATCTATCTCAAACCCGACATCCGAATAGAAGCCTCTGAATGGATTCATCAAAACATTCCTGACAATACCTATATCTTGTCTGAAACCGCTAATGTGGTCGACATCCCTATTCACCCTAGAACCTATAAAGTTATTTCTTTTAATTTTTATGATCTGGACATTAATCCTTCTTTGCTTGATCAATTAACTAGTCATTTGGAAGCGGCCAACTATATCTTTGTCCCTTCCCATCGCATTTTTGATAGCCGTTTGCGCTTGTCAGAAAAATATCCCTTGAACGCCCAATATTACCGCCTTCTCTTTTCCGGTGATTTAGGCTTTGAAAAAGTAGTTCATTTTTCCCGTTTGCCTGATGAAAAAGCTGAAGAAACCTGGAGCGTTTTTGATCATCCAGCGATTAGGATTTATAAAAAAACAAAACCGTTTTCTAAACAAGAATATCAACGATTATTAAAAGATTATTAAAATTAGTCGAGAATTAGCTTCAATTTTTGACCCCGCTGAGCGGGGTCAAAAATGTAATTCAAATCAACCATGACGCATCAAAAAAAATCAAGCAATAAATCAGATAATAAATTAACAATCAACAAAAAAAGTCGTGGCTTATTGTTTTTAATTATTATTATCGCTTTTGTTTTCCGTTTCTACGGCATTAATTGGGACAACGGCCATCATCTCCATCCTGACGAACGGATGATCACGATGGTTGCCGAAGGAATTCGCTTGCCTAAACCCTTAACTCTTAATACTCTTCTCTCTCCAAACAGTCCTCTTAACCCAAAATTTTTTGCTTATGGCAGTTTGCCTATTTATCTTCTTAAATTCGCTGGCAATCTCCTTTCTTTTTCTGACCCCTCTCTGGCTCATTATCAAGGACTTTTATATGTGGGCCGTTTCCTCTCTATTCTTTTTGAACTAGGAACAATTATTCTTATTTTTAAAATAGCTAAAAAATTACTAAGTAGCTACCTTGCTATGTTGCTATGTTGCTTCTTTTATGCTTTATCTGTTCTAGCAATCCAAACCTCACATTTCTATGTGGTTGACATTCCTTTAACTTTTTTTATTACGCTGACGCTTTACCGACTCTTAAAACTTAATCATAAACCCTCTTTAAAATACGCTGCTTATACTGGTATTGCTTTTGGCCTTGCTCTAGCCACCAAAATCTCTGCCATTCTACTGATAATTCCTGTTGTAGTTACTCTTGCTTTGATTTTTATGAAAAAACGTAATCTTTTTTCTACTTTTAAATTTTTAATTTTAATTTTTACTTTTTCATTTTTAATTTTTAATTTAACCATGCCTTATGCCTTGATTGATTTTCCAACTTTTAAAGCCAACACCTTAGAACAATCAAGAATGACTAAAGATGCTTTTGTTTTTCCTTACACGCTTCAATATGTCAACACCACTCCTTATTTTTATCAGTTAAAAAACATGGTACTTTGGGGAATGGGAATACCGTTAGGAGTAGTTTCAATCGTTGGGACGGTATTTGTAAGTCTGATTGTTTTAAAGAGTTGGATTCAATGGTTGTATGGTTATATGGTTATATGGTTAAAGAAAAGAGAAAAAAATAAGAATCCAGCCATCCAGCCATCTAACCATCTAACCATTCTCTTATCTTTCTTCTTCCCTTATCTCCTCATCACCGGCTCTTTTGCCATTAAATTCATGCGCTACTGGCTGCCGATTTATCCATTGTTTTGTATTTTTGGAGGGCTATTTTTATCTCGAGTGATCATTTTGCTCAAAACCAAAATTCGTTCTCAATTTGTTTTTATGTTTTTATGTTTTAATGTTTTTATGATTTTCTTATGGCCTCTCTCTTTCATCTCCATCTACTCCCATCCCAACACGCGAGTTCAGGCCACAGAATGGATCAAAGAAAATATTGGACAGGGTTCAACCCTGTCAGTGGAGCATTGGGATGACCGAGTGCCCATGTCAGGAAAATATCAATTCTTAGAAATGCCCATGTATGAACCTGACCAATCAGAACAAAAATGGGAAATCGTTAATTCTAATCTTGAAAAAACAGATTATCTTATTATTGCCAGCAACCGGCTCTATGTGCCGCTAATGAAATTGACTGATTGTGAAAAGCTGCCTTCCCACCGCTGTTATCCAAAAACCGCCGAGTATTATCAAAAGCTGTTTGATGGCAGTTTAGGATTTGAAAAAATCGCTGAATTCTCTTCTTATCCAAAATTGCCTTTTTGCTACGTGGCTACGTGGCTACCTTGCTACGTGGCTGATGATTCTGCGGATGAGTCATTCACCGTCTATGATCATCCCAAAGTGATAATATTTAAAAAAACAAGCAATAATCAAAACTAATTAATGAAAAACATAAAGAAATTATTAGGAATCCTTTTTTTCACTTTAGCAATATTATTCAATTTTTACTCAATTAATTTACACCTAACAGTCGATTTTCTTCAACCAACAACCAAAGCCTTGGCAGCCACTGTTTTTTGGTTCTTAAGCATTGTTTTATTTGGAATTTTTGTTTTTATCTTCTTTCCTCGCTCAAAAAGGAAAATAAAACCTAAAGAGCCATTATTTCTTGTTGGGAAAGTAATTTTTGGCGTAATTTTGACTTTAGGATTAGCGCTGCGAATCCATAAAATCGATCACTCAGGTATATTTTTAGACGAAAAATTTTGGCTTGATGAAGCCAAAAACATTCTAGAAGGAACAATAAGAAGTCCTTTTGGATTTCTTGCCGATTATCCTAGCAATATGCCAGCGTATTTTATTGCTCCGTTTCTCAGTTTTTTTAAAAATCCTTATTATGCTGTAAGACTGCCCGGTATTATCTTTAGCATCGTTAATATCATCTTTGTTTTCTCTTTTTTAAAAGAAGCTTTTAATAAAAAAGTGGCTTTAATATCTGCCTTATTACTATCAACCTCCATCTGGGATATTCATAATTCACGGTTAGGATTTCAAAATGTCAGTCTAAATCCTTTTTTAATCAGCGGCACCATGTTTTTTCTTTACCGAGGAATAAAATATTTTTCCAAAAGAGATATTTTCATTTGTGGAATTTTTCTGGGTTTGTGCATTAACATGCTTTACGTTGCCTTTCTTTGTGTTATTGCCACATGCTTCTATTGTCTTTATCATTTTTTATTTAATAAACAAAAAAAACAAATGTTGATTCTTGCTATTGTCTTATTAACCTCAACTTTTATGACTTCGTCACCAACATTTATTAAAATTAAAAAAAGGCCTCAGTTTTATCTAGGGCGTCACCAGGGATTTTTACGCGAAAATGTTGAGCGCTCACAAAAAGACCAACAACCTCTCTTCTATTATTTTAAACAATTAAAATTGGCGGTTGAAGATTTTAAATATCAGCCAGAAAAATTTATCAAAACAGGTCTTTGGGGCACTTCACTTGACCCTCTTACTCTAATCGTCTTAACTTTAGGTTTAATATTTTCACTAAAAAATATTTTTCTTCCCCAATATCTTCTTATTCTTTTAAACTTCTTTATTATGTTTATTCCTATTGTTGTCGTTTATCGATCCGAAAGCTTATGGAGAGAGTGCGCTTTTCTTCCCACTCTTTTTATGCTCTCGGCTATCGGCATTGATCTTATCAGTAATTTACTCTCAAAGATAATCAATTTATTTACTGGACGCGCTTTAAAAATCAATTTTCAAAAAGTTGTTTTGCTTTTAATTTTTCTTGTTTATTTTTTCTTTTGGGGAAGACTTTATAGCAAATATTATCATTTTCATTTAAAAAAAGATCCTGATATTTATGAATCATATTGTAAAAAAACCGCTCACTACATTAAAGACTTCGTCTCTTCTCAAACCACTCTCTTTCTTCCTAATGAAGTATGCAAAGATTTGATCCTTGTTGTCTTAGAAGATCAGTATCTCCATCAGACTTATAAAAATCCTTCTGATTTAGGCAATCTTAAAAGCGGAAATAAATATGCTTTAATTTACATCAACGATCTTCTGCCTGATAAAATCAAAAAAGAGAGCTTCGAGCAATATCTAAAACAAGCAAAGTTTTCTTACGAGGAAAAAAAGATCAGCGCTGATAACGAAAAGATTTATGCCTACATTTATTTCTTTTCAAGATAAGCCCGATATTGCCTACCTAGTCAAAGCCCGGTTTTGAACTTCTCCAATAAAAAATGCTTCTTTGTCATCAGGATAATAAAGAATTTTTTTGGTGGTGAATTTCACTCCCTGTTTTTCTAATTCTTCAACTCCTTCTTTTCTCAGAGCAAAAAGCTGTTTTTTTAATGGGTCAAAAGTAATTGGATTGAAAGCAATTTTGCATTTTTGACAAGAAATACTGACTTGATAAAATTTTAAAAGCGTTCCTCCCATATTGAAACGATGAGTGATCAGAAGTTCATCATAATCTGTCTGTTCATTGGCAAAATCTTCCATTATTTCTCTAAATCCCCACTGCCAGCCATAATAACCGCTTGAGTATTTTGGATATTCATTGAAATAAAGATTGAGATATCGGGCAAATTCAGCTCCTGATAGTCCGGTTAATAATAAAAGTAATAAAGCTAAAATCTTTCTGATGAGGTTGGACCTCATCTTGCGAGGTCCAACCTCCCCAAGATTAAAAAGATAAAAAACTCCAGCCGCAGATAAAATCTGAAAAGGAATAACACCAATAATGGAACGAGTGGCTTGAGGAGTAGCATCAGCAGTTAAAACACTACCTAAAGGATAAAGAATGAGCCACCAAATAAGAAAAGCCAGTTCTTTATGTTTTTTCAATCGCCAAAGACCTAAAATTCCCAAAATAATCAATGGTAATTGAAACCAATAAAGCTCCCCCATCCCTCTTACTGAATGACGAGTAAGAAAACTCATTCCAGCGTCACCCTTCTTAAATAAAAAATCCAAAGAAAAATGAGCTAAATAATTTTTTTCCATTTGCTTAACTGCCTGAGAAAAAGTTTTTTCTTTAAAAACTGAAACTTGATGCCAGCGCGAAAGACCTTGACCGCTTTTGATATGAAAAAGCAATGGTAAAGAAAGCAAAAAAAAGATAAAAAAACTTAAGAACAGCGCTTTAATCTTGAATGATTTTCTAAAAATCAGTACCAGGCCTGTTAAAAATAAAGGAATAAAAATCCGGGCTGGGGAGTAAGAATAAAAAGCCAAGTTAAAAGTTAAAAATGCAAAATTCAAAGTTAAAAGTCGATTTTTTGCTTTTAAAGATTTCAAAAACAACCAAACTCCAAGCGTGCTGAAAAAGACAAAAGGCATTAGCTCAAAACCAACCCGAGAAAAATGAATATGCCAGGGGGAAATTGCCAGAAAAAAGCTGGCAATTAATTGAGAATTGAGAATTGAGAATTGAGAATTTTTTTTAGGAAAAAGCTCCTTAACTAAAAAATAAACCGCTAAAATCGTCAAGGTTCCGTAAATGGCCGATGTTAATCTAACACTAAACTCATTCAAACCAAAGATCGCCACAAAAGGAATGGTGGAATAGATTTGAATCGGGCCTTTGTATTCACCAAAAGCTTTAAAAAATAAAGGCCATGATTTTCCATACTCGTCTTTGCCTGTTTTTAAAAGCGAATAAGCATTATAGCCAATTGACGCTTCGTCGCAGAAAAAGCCATGAGGTAAGTTTTGCAGGTTTACAACGCGCAAAAAAAAACCTAAAATAAGAATGAAGAAAAGAATAAAAAAACAAAGCCTGTTTTTCATTGAAAAAATTATATCAGAAATATATGAGCAAAGTCTATCTAACCAAAACATCACCAGCAACTGTTATTGAAGATTATCAATTATTGATGCGGACAGCGGATTATAAAAAACATTTTAAAAAAAACCAACCTGTTGTTATTAAACTCAATCTCTCCTGGACGCGTTTTTATCCCGGCTGTTCGAGTTGGCCATGGCAGTTGGAAGGCATTGTTAAAACTCTTTTAGAAGATGGATTCAAGGCTTCGCAAATTATTCCGGTTGAAAATAAAACCGTGGTTACTGATGTTAAAAAGGGAGCTCACAACAATAAATGGCTGGGAGTTTTGAAAAAATACGGCATTAAAATGCATTATTTAACTGAAACTAAATATGTTGAATACAAACCAAAACATAAAATGCTGGTTTTGGACAAAGTTTTTCCCAGAGGAATTTTATTACCCAAAATTATCTTTGGAGCCAATCTCATCCACCCCCCTACTTTGAAAATGCATGTCTTTACCACCACCACTGGCGCCATTAAAAACTATTTTGGGATGTTAAATACTAAAAGACATCTTTGTCATCGCTTCATTCACGAAGCCATTGTTGATCTTTTGACCATTCAAAAAGAAATTCATCCCGGCATTTTTGCCATTACTGATGGTGTTACAGCTGGCGAGGGCTCAGGTCCAAGAGCAATGAAATGGCACATTAAAAATCTCCTTTTGGCCAGTAATGATCAAGTGGCCCTAGATAGTGTTTCCGCGAAAATCATGGGGTTTAATCCGAGAAAGATTAAGTTTCTTAAAATGGCTAATAAGCTAGGCTTGGGTGATATTGAAGCAAGGGTATGTCAAATGACAAATGACAAATGTCAAAATGACAAATCAAAAATTAAAATTTCAAAGAAAGACCCAATAAGAGAAACAGATTTTGCGGCGGGGAGTTTACAAAATTTTTGCTGTTCGCAATTAGCGAATCTTCGAGCGGTCCGCGAACACAAAAATTTTCGTAAGCGACCTCAGCCGCAAAAATATGGTTCGCAAACTAGAAAAAACTCGTGGTCGACCTCAGCGCTCGCAGTTGAAGAATCGCTCTCCCTCCCCAACTTCCACTTTAAAAAAGCCGATACCTTTGCCTCAAAAGGACAGAAATTAATTTACGGCGGGCCCAAATGGCTGGAACGATTTTTGCTCCAAACACCCCTTGTTCCCTGGAGTTATATGGCCAGTAACCTATATCATGATTATTATTGGTACAATCTAACTGGCCAAAAAAGAGTAAAAAAGTTTTTAAAGACTGATTGGGGAAAGAAATTTTTGAGTTATAGATAAAGAAATAGAATAGCTAAATGGTTAGATGGTTAATTGTTAAAAAATGATTAATCGTTAAACTTGCTAAGTGATTTAACCATATAGCTATATAACCATATAACTATTTTTTCATATAAATATTTGAATGAACAATCTCTTGCAAAAGATCAAATCTTTAGAAAAACAAATCTTATTTTCTTTTTTCTTTGGTCTTTTGATTTCCATTGCCCTTGCTTTTTGGTCAGATTTGCAGGAAACAACGGAAACTGTTTTGTCATTCAAGCTTTATTTTATTCCTTTAGCTCTAGGCCTTTCCCTACTTAACTATGTTTTAAGATTTCTGCGATTTAAACATTTTTTAAAAGCAACTAATCTTCAGGTTTCCTCTTCTAATGCTTTTTTAATCTTTTTTTCCGGCCTTTCTATGACCGTTACTCCCGGTAAAGTCGGTGAATTAATCAAGGCCTATTTTCTCAAAAAAGTAGGCAAAAACCATTTTGCCTCAGCTGTCCCCATCATTGTTGCTGAAAGATTAACTGATGGTCTGGCTTCAATCATCCTCGCCAGTTTTGGGATGATGTCTTTTAAACATGGCTTGCCTGTGTTTTTAATTGGTATTGCCATTTGTTTAGCAATTATTATTACTTTAAAAAATGAGGCTCTTTTTTTGAAAATCTTAAGTCTGTTTTGGTTTTCTAAAAAACTCATCCCTGGTTTTAAAAAGTTTTTTACCAAAGCTCAGGTTTTAGTTTCTTTTAAGAATTTAAGCATTGGCACTCTTTTGGGCAGCCTTGCCTGGGGAGCAGAATGTTTGGGCTTGACTGTTGTTCTGGTCGGACTAGGGGTGGCTTTTTCAAGCAAGGTTTTACTGGCTTCTTTTTTCATTTTTTGCTTTGCTTCTTTGTTGGGTTTTCTAAGTTTCCTACCAGCAGGACTCGGAGTCACTGAAGGCAGTCTGACCGGACTGCTAATCACCCTTCTCGGGCTTTCTAAAACTCTGGCCGTCTCCGCCACTATTCTTTTGCGAATCTTCACTCTTTGGTTCGGCGTCTCCCTAGGCATCATCAGCCTCTTTGTCTTTTTGAGAAAAAAATTGTGATACAGAAAATGAAATAACCGTCTTTGAAAAAAACATGATAATCCTTGGATCTTAAAAAGGGATTATCCTGAAAAAAACGGCATGACAAACTTTCCTGCCCGCAATGCTTTCGGCACCCACCTGCAACGCATTGAGCGTAGCGACTTCGGGCAGACAGCTTTGGCAGACGGGAGTTTGTTATCTTAAAAAGATATCAAAAGATAAGCTTCAAACCCCAAAAATCTTTCAAAATCCTCTGCGATCGCTTGACTTTTTGAAAGATTCTTGTTAACCTAGAAATTAGAAATTCAGAAGATTTAAGAAAAATAATTTAGAAAAATAATTAATAAATTTAGCTCAACTAACTAAACCCACATGGCTAAGCTTTTAAAACCAAAAGACAGGTTGAGACTTCTCCTAGCCGGGCTTGGTGATTTATTTGAAGATGTTGCTGATGCCGGCGGTCTGATGTCTTTTTCTTATCAACAAGTCTATGGATATTATCCTCGAAAATACAAAAAATCAAACTTCTATCTTTTGGTGAATCGGGGTTTGAAAACAAAAGAAATAGAAAAAGTAAAAATAAATGGTGTTCCTCATCTAAAACTAACCACAAAAGGCAAAACAAAAACGATCCGCAATTTTCCTTTTCTTTCGTTGCAAAAGAAAAAATGGGATAGTCTTTTCACACAAGCCTCTTATGACATTCAAGAAACAAATAAAAAAACAAGAGAGCTTTGGAGAGAAAAACTCAAAGAGTTAAATTTTGGTCAGCTGCAAAGAAGTGTTTACATCTCCCCTTTTAATCTTTTAGATGATCTTTGGGAATTTGTTCAAGAAAAAAGATTACAAAGTAATGTTTTTATAAGTCGAGTTAGATTTATTGGTATTAATCCTAAAGATACTGCTTATAAAGTCTGGTCACTGAAAGGCTTAGAAAAAGCTTATGAAAAACTGCTTGAAGAATGGAAAGAGAAAAAATTAACATCGCAAGAATTTTTATCTTCTTATTTTGATATTTTATTCACTGATCCCCATTTACCTCAAGAATTACTTCCTAAAACCTGGCCAGGTTTTACTCTTCAAAAAATCGCCAAGCAGGTTCAGAAAAAAACTTGACAAACCTTTCATTTTTCCCTGCGATCGCAGATGATTTTGAAAGATTTAAGAATTGTCATATTATCTAATTTTAACTTAATTTCGCTTAATCTTATTTAATTCTTTAAAAAAATATTTTCTTGTGATAAGATAAAAAAATGACTCAGGATTTGTCTTATATTCTTCATTGGTGGCTGGCTGTTTTTGCTTTGGGAATTCTTGTTTTTCCTTTAACCAAAAGGCTTTTTTCAAGATTTCTTGATTTTGGCTATCCTTTTGCCAAAATTTTAGCCATTCTTCTTGTTTCCTACATTACTTGGCTTTTAGGCAGTTTGAAAATCCTGCCCTTTTTTCAAGAAACAATTTGGTTGGTTATTATTGGCCTTGCCATTATCAACTTTCTAATTTTTAAAAGAAAACCTTGGTCAAAACAACAACTAAAAATCATTATCTTTGAAGAAGTTTTATTTTTTCTCGCTCTTTTGTTTTGGTCTTGGATTAGAGCTCATGAACCTTCAATTCATGGCTTAGAAAAATTCATGGATTTTGGCTTTATCAACGCTATTTTAAAAAGCAAGTTTTTTCCACCTCATGATATGTGGCTCTCCCCTTCTCCTGACCCAAGATATACTGGCGGCTCTACTATTAATTATTATTATTTTGGCCATTTAACGGCTGCAGTTTTAACCAAACTGACAGGCATTAATTCAGCCATTACTTATAACTTGATTTTGGCTAATATTTTTGCTCTTTGTTTTACCGGTGCTTTTTCAATTGGCATTAACCTTCTGTGGAAAAATCTGAAGTGGGAAATGGAAGGTGAAAATTCTGGATCAAAAAATTCAAAAATTCAAAAATTCAAAAATTCAACGTCAAAAAAATCTCACTTCACACATCTCACTTCAAAATTCGGACTTGGAATTATGCCCGCTGGTCTTCTCACTGGCTTTCTAGTTACTATGGCTGGCAATCTCCATCCTATTTATTTATTTTTAAAAGACGCCAGCAAATATTGGTATCCTGACGCCACCAGACTTATTCCTTTTACCATTCATGAATTTCCCATGTATTCATGGGTAGTGGCCGACCTCCATGGTCATGTTTTTGATATACCATTCGTTTTATTGACCATTGCCACTCTTTTTTCCCTAATTACTAATTACCAATTACTAATTATTCCTTTTCTTGGCTTTCTCACCGCAGTCCTCTATATGACCAATGCTTGGGATGGATTGATTTATCTAGCATTGTCAGGTTTAGTTATTTTAGTAGTCCAATTAATCTTTAAACGACCCTCTGATCAAGAAACAAAATATAAAAATCGTATAGAAAAATTAAAAAAATCTAAATTCCTAACTGTAATTTTAAACCTTGCGCTTTTAGTTTTTAGCTTTTTTCTCTTCTCTCTCCCTTTTAATCTCAATTTCCACCCTTTTGTTAAAGGCATTGGTGTCAACTGTCCGCTTTCATTTTTGCCGGACAAATGGGGGCCATTTATTTTTCCAAAAGGAGATTGTCAAAGATCGCCTCTATACATGCTGGCGATTTTGTGGGGATTCTTCTATTTTAATGCAGCTGTCTTTGTGACTTACTTACTGAGAAAATCCAAAACCCAAAGTTCAAATGACAAATCAAATCCAAAACCCAAAGTTCAAAAAGAATTTGGATTTGGGATTTTAACATTGTTTAGAAATTTGACACTAAAAATTAGAAATTGGGGAAAAATTCATCTCTTCCTCCTCCTCATGATCTTCACCTCTACTCTTCTCCTCATTTTTCCCGAGTTTTTCTATGCCAAAGACATTTATCCAGGTCATTTTCGCGCCAACACCATGTTTAAACTCGGTTATCAGGCTTTTATCATGATGTCTATTGTTTCAGGCTATACGATCATTTCTTTAATCAAAAAAAAGCGTCCCCGCTCTAATAAAGGCTTTTTCAGCAAATTTAAAATTAAAATTGAATATCAGGAAACTAAGACAATTAATCTAAGATTTCCGACTGGTCTTTTTCGTTTAGCTTTTTTTCTAATTTTGTTTTTTCAAGTTTTCTTGGTTTCTATCTACCCCTATTTTGCCATTAACTCTTATTACGGCAATTTGAAAACCTATCATGGCCTTGATGGTACTGCTTGGCTTAAAAACCAATATTCTGATGATTATGCCGGTATTCTTTTTCTTAAAAACCTCGAACCTCGAACCTCGAACCTCAAACCTGTTGTGGTTGAAGCAGTAGGTGAGTCATATACTGATTACGCTCGAGTGTCTTCCTACAGTGGTTTACCCACTATCTTGGGCTGGCCTGTTCATGAATGGCTGTGGCGAGGCAGTTATGATGAACCAGGGTCACGAGTTCCGGAAGTAGAAACAATTTATCAGTCAGAAGATTTAGAAAAAACAAAAGAAATGTTGGAAAAATATAACGTCGCTTATGTTTTTTTGGGTCAGCTTGAACGGGAAAAATACAAAACCCTCAATGAAGAAAAATTTGATCAATTGGGAAAAGTGGTTTTTGAAAGTGGAAAAACAAAGATTTTTGAAATAAGGTGAATAAGATAATTGAAATGAGATGTGGGATGTGAGAATCTTT
Source organism: Candidatus Microgenomates bacterium (assembly GCA_016782545.1). The sequence goes on along the minus strand of JADHYG010000005.1, from coordinate 16,273 downwards.
GATACGGATTTCTTGAATTTTTGAATTCTGGAAGTGAGAAAATTTCAAAAAGTCAAAGATTCCCATTTCTGCCTGCCGTCAGGCAGGCAAGATCAAAAACCTCGCACTTCCCACTTCAAAAGAATCTAATACTCTTTAACCTTCGGAGCTTGAAAGGAAGCTCAGAAGCCTGCCCAACATCTGAGCTTCCATCCCAAATCCAAAGATTTTGTCGCTTTCCTTTTTACTTGTTAAGGTTAGCTAATCCTCAAATTATAGCTTCAGAAACTTTCTTGACAAACAAATTCTTTTCTGCTATCTATAAAAAATAGGCAGTTGATCACCCCTTCTGCCCTGGTGGTGATTAAAGGCCTTTCTTGCAAAGAGCATTGCTACTCGTAAGACCCTTCCTTAGCGGTAGTGATGCTCTTTTTTTATGGACACTTAGCGATCCGTCAGCTGGCGGAGAGCTTAGTGTCCGTAACCCCGCCAGCAAATGCGCCTCGAGCCGCGCTACGAATAGTAGATAAGGCGAGAGGCAAGTTGCGGCGGGTCCCTTCCACCCTTCCTACAACGTTGCTATTGGCAAACTTAAACCTCTTTCCTTTAATTTTAAAAGTTGAACCCTCACAAAATTCTCAAAATCTATTCTTTCCTTTTCTTTCAAAACGGATTTCCCTATCTTGGTCTTCTTTTCCTGTAAAAATTTATTCATTATTATTTCTATATCACATCCCAAAACTCTTGTCAAGTCCCATAGGGATTTTTATCTTCATTTTCCATAGCCCTATAATAAATAAGAACAGTTATAGCCTTTAAATAAAGGAGATTTTTAAAGAAATATTTTTGTGGAAAAGTTGGGGAAAGATTATTTTTGCTAAAAAGAGGATAAAAATACTGTAATTTCTCAGTCAAAGACTGATCCGTCCTCTGGACGATAATGACTAATTAATTTTCAATTTCTAATTTTTAATTTTCAATCAAATATCAATTTTGCAATTTTCAAACAATTCTCTAATCTAATCTCTTAATTGAAAATTGAATCATTGCAAATTTATTGCTTGCCCGCAATGCAAAGCATAGCTTTGGCAGGCGGGTAAATTGGTCATTGAAAATTGGAAATTTAATCTAAGCTAATTGAAGTGATTTTAGCAAGCTAACAAGATCCCTGTATCGATTGGAACTCAACACATTCCCATACCCTAATCTCCTTGCTTCTTTGATTCTTTTTTCCAAAAGAGGCACTTTTCTTATTTCTCCCAAAAGGCCAAGCTCGCCAACAACAGCTGTATTTGAAGTTAAAACTTTATTTTTATAAGAAGAAATAATCGAAAGAGCAATGGCTAAATCAGCGGCCGGTTCAGTAATCTTTAATCCTCCGGAAATACTCACATAAACATCAAAGCCCCCCAAAGGCATTCTTAATCTTTTTTGAAGAATGGCGCAAATTATTTGAAGCCTTGAAAAAGCTATCCCACTAGCTACCCGTCTTGGAAACGCCAGTTTGGTGGGCACTACGAGGCTTTCAGCCTCAGCTAATATTGGTCTTGTTCCCTGTAAAGCAATGGTGATGACCGATCCAGGAGCCTTTTTCTGTCTTTCCTCAAGAAAAAACTGAGAAGGATTAGAAACTTCTTCAAGTCCTCCTTCTTCCATTTGAAAAACACCGACTTCATCAGTGGGACCAAAACGATTTTTAAAACTGCGCAAGATCCGTAGTGATGTTGTCCGCTCTCCTTCAAGATATAAAACCGTGTCCACTAAATGTTCAATGGTTTTTGGACCAGCAATCGTCCCTCCTTTAGTGATGTGACCAATAAAAATCATTGGCGTCCTGGTTCTCTTGGCAATATCGAACAACTTTGCTGTACAATATCGTACCTGACCAATTGAGCCTGGAGAGCCAGTTAATTCTTGACTGTAAAGAGTTTGAATGGAATCGATGATGATGAGTGAAGAATTAGAAGTGAGATGTGAGAGGTGAGATTTTTTTGATTTTGAATCTTTGAATCTTTGAATCTTTGAATTTTCTGATCCAGAGTTCTCACTTCCCATTTCAGTATCCCACTTCCCACTTCCCACTTCCCACTTCCTTATCACATCAGTAATTCCTTCAACATTGGTTTCTTCTAGTATTAAAAGATTCTTGCCCTTAATTCCCAAGCGTTGGGCGCGGAGTTTTAATTGCTCGGCTGACTCTTCGCCGCTGACATATAACACAGACGTTGTCTTGGTAAGGCGAGTAATACCCATTTCAGAGTGCTCTGAAAAACCGCTACTACCAACTTTTTTCTTAACAATTAATGTCTGAGCGGTTTTTCGAAGAGTGAGACTAGATTTATCATTAACTTGACTACTAAGTTTTGGCCGAACGCCATCTCTGAAATGTGGTATGCAAGCCTTACTAATCTCGTCTGCCACTTGAAGCAATAAAGTCGATTTTCCAATTCCTGGCTCGCCGGCTAGTAAAATCACTGATCCCGGCACCAGGCCATTCCCCAATACCCGATCAAATTCCCCTATTCCAGTTAAGATTCGTCTCAATTGTGTCTTTTTAATAGCCGAAAGCTTAAGAGGCTGACTTGTTTTTCTTTCTTTCTCTCGAACCTCGAACCTCGAACCTCGAACCTTAGTGGAAACCACTGTCTCTACCAAACTGTTCCATTCTTCACAATTAGGACATTTACCTAGCCAAGAAGGGCTTTCATAACCACATTGTTGACAGATAAATTTAATTACTGTTTTCGCCATCGCCCTAGTTTACCACCTTGTTTTGAATTTGAAAAGAATTATTTTAACCTATATTAACTCTTTTTAAGAATATCCAACTTTACCTTCCCAAAAACACCGACGATCGTTCATGATTTTGGGAAGGTAAATGTAATAATTCTGTTATTGAAGATTGTACTAGGGTCTTTTTGATCTCGTGTTCTTAAGTCTAATTCTTAAGTCTAAAGTGATGAAGTGGATTAAAATTTGTCTTTTAACTATTAACTATCAGCTATTAACTATTTTCTTGTTTTCTACTTATACCCCATTGGTTTTTCTGTAGGTAAGAAGCTTAAGGAGATTTTGCGGGCGTTTTGATTTATTTCCTCGATAATACACTCAATTTTCTGGTCTTTTTTAAACTCAACCCCAGGAGGAATTTTAGAAACATGAATCAATCCCTCCACTCCTTTTTTCAAAACAACAAAAGTGCCAAAAGACGAAATCCGGGTTACTTTTCCTTTAATAATTTGTTCTTTTTTAAACTCTTTTTTAATCTCCTGCCAAGGATCAGGCAGTAATTGTTTAATTGACAAATTAAGCTTGCCTTCTTTTTCGTCAATGCCTAAAATTTTGGCTTTAACTTTATCATTGATTTTAAAATAATCATGAGGATTTTCTACTTTTTCCCAGGAAATTTCTGAGATATGAATCAAACCTTCTAAGTCATTTGTTTGACAAAAAAGACCAAAAGGAACCACACCGGAAATTTGCACTTCTAGTGTTTGTCCAACCTTAACTTTTTTCAAGAGTTTTTTAATCTTGTCGAATTTTTCTTTTTGAGTAACTGCTTTTTGAGAAAGAACAAGGCGGTTTTTTTCCTGATCAATCTCTAAGATTTTTACCTTGAGTTTCCGTCCTAAAAGACTTTTTTGATCTTGGAAAAATTTGGGGTCAAGCTGGGACTGAGGAATAAAACCTCTTAAATTTAAATAGTCAGCCAAAATTCCTCCTCGGGTCACTCTTTTGGCGAGAACTTCGATTTCTTCTTGATTCTTTTCTTTTTCTTTTAAACTTTCCCATTTTCTCTGAGCACCGGTTTCTTTTAAAGAAAGAAGCGGCTGGCCTCTTTCGCCTTCGGGCAGTAAAACCCGACAAATTACTTTTTCCCCTATTTTAAGATTGGAAATTAATTCTTTAAGAAAAGGAAGCTCTTTGCGAGCGACCGTACCTTCAGTTTTACCACCAATATCAACTAAAACCTCTTTAGGAGTAAGAAAAATAATTTTTCCCTCAACAATCTGTCCTCTTTTAAACCCATGAAGCTGATAACCGGTTTTGCTTAAAAGCTCCTCCATTGTTTGAGGTTGTTTTTTTAGAGGTCCTTCCTGCTGATAGGCAGGTTTTTTAGAAGATTTTAAAGATGATTTTTTTTGTTCTTGTGTTTTTATGTTCTTGTGTTCTTGTGATTTTGTCACCCATACTCAACTCCTTTCTTTTCAAGAGATAAATTGATTATACATTAAAAATATTTTTTCTACAACTATTTTCTTGCTACAAAAAAAAGCCCCGGCAATGAGGTATTTTCGCATTAGGTCGCCCCAACACTATCGTCCCCGCTGCCGCCTTTTACTTCCTTGTTCGGAATGGTTTGCTTCGACGAATCGAAACAAGAAAAGGGTAGTTCGACGGCGCACTAATCACCGAGGCAATTTTATATAATTTTTTAAAGTTAATTGTTTTTTGACCCCGCAAAACGCTTACTTGTTCCCGAATACTACGTGTTCGCGTCACAAGAGCACGTATGCGGGGCTGCGGTGCAAATTGCTCCGCAATTTGCACCTTGATTTGCACCTTGTTAGTGAAGAGAATTTATTGACTCGTTTTGATTTAGTCTATTAGTACGGCTTAGCTTAATGGATTACTCCACTTACACCGGCCGCCTATCAAGGTTGTAGTCTACAACCGACTTAAGATACCTTATCTTGGGATGGGCTTCCCGCTTGAGATGCTTTCAGCGGTTATCCCTTACGAGTGTAGCTACCCAGCTATGCTCCTGATGGAACAACTGGCACACTAGGAACTCGTTCAACCAGGTCCTCTCGTACTGTGGTCAACTTCCCTCAAGTATCTAACGCTTTTGCCGGATAGAGACCGAGCTGTCTCACGACGCTCTGAACCCAGCTCACGTAGGGTTTTAATGGGCGAACAGACCAACCCTTGGGACCTTCTTCAGCCCCAGGATACCCTGAGCCGACATCGCAAAAATTCCATTATTACTAATGGCGCTGACTATACCTTCATCCTCTTCTCTCCGATCTAAAAAGCAAAAGACCGAACGAGGAGGAGCCGACGTATTATAGATGTTATAAATTTATCCCGAATTCGCGTCGGGACAGAAACATCCATCAAGGGTTACTAAACCCTTAGTCGATGCGGGGTTATATCAGAATTTTGTAAGAAAACATGGGAATTATATATGACTTTATTGAACTAATAAGCCTTAAGTTGCTCTCTTTAAAGAGTCTAATTCTAAAATAATGCTTATCTCTATTTAATCCACTTTTAATTCCCCATTGATTCTTTAGTTGCCGTACTAAACAATTCTGATCTTTTTTCAGAAATTGTTGAGTGTTAAAATACAATTGACTACCACATCGAGAACCATCGTCCATAAACCAAACTGCTAAAGTAAGCGGTTTTAATTCTATGTCTTTCGGAATAATCTTCTGCTTGTCTCTGTAAAACTTCTTATAGAATCTGGTTATAAATGGCAAACTTCTCGTTGTAAATCTGTAGGCAACTCTTCCTTTATTACTTTGTCTCTTTTTCGGAGGCGTTCTTACTAAAGCTTTAAAATGTCTATATTTCCAGTCAACGTATTCTTTTTGGCTATATGCATGATTAATTTCAAGATGAGCATTAATCTTACAGCGCATATAACCATCTCCTAAAAGAGAACCTGTAATTATAGCTTTTTGAACTTCTGATAAACTTCCCTCAGTATTGCCCTTCATGCTAATTTTAATCATAACATAAAAGGGGTTCACTGATATGAGTCGGTTACTAATTTCGCATTACTACGAAATGCACCCCAATGTCATCAAGGTGCCGAACCGCGCCGTCGCTGTGGACGCTTGGGCGCGACTAGCCTGTTCATGAATTCCAATTAATGGAATTATTATCCGCAGTTTCCTGCGGCACTGACTATATCTTCATCCCGACGCTTCCGTCGGGAGCACAGCGTATGATAACTCGTGTTATTTTTCTAGATGAGCTATCTCACTTACTACCCCGCTAAGCGGGGTTTCAGATCAGTCGATACGGGGTCACAGAAGAAATTTTGGTAATTTATATCTCATTGAAGTAATAATAGAATTTTTAATTATTTCAATGAGTTTTTTAGTGTCAGAAACAGTGAAAACTAAATTTTTCCCCTTCTTTTTAGTTTTTAAAATAGGGAAAAGATTAAAATTTTTCTCTAACACTTCAAGTAATAGATTAGAACTATTCTTATCAAAATTAGACAAATATATAAAGGCAATATTATCTCGATGATAGTAATATCCATCATCCATATACCAAACAGCAAGAGCCAAGGACTCATTTAATAAATGTTTAATATCTGATGGAATAACTTTCTTATTATCAAGATAAAATTTGCGCCTTAATTTACCAAAAATTGGCGATGAATGTGATTGACAACGATAATATGTATATTCTTTCTTAAAAACTGGATTAAAACGGACAAGCTTTTTTGGCTTATCCTGCATGTATTTTTCAAGCTCTTTATATTTCCAAAAAATATAATCTTTTTGTTTAATACTATGCTCTAAACGAAGTCTAGCATTTTCTTTTCCAGTTTTTTGGAGATAAGCATCTCCAAGTATAGTTCCAATCACAATCTGCTTTTGGCGTTTTGTCATTCTTCTGGACTTCCCACGGTATTGCCCTTTGCAATTCACCTCATCTTTAGGTAGACCTTACCTAAACATGCAAGAGGGTTTCACCGTTATTAGCTGTGTACTTTGATCTTATGTTACCATAAGATCGGGACACATGGCTTGTATCCCCGGGGTAGCTTTTATCCGTTAAGCCCGATCCGCAACCACTGCGGATTCGAGGATCACTAAGACCTGCTTTCGCACCTGCTCGACTTGTAAGTCTCGCAGTCAAGCCAGCTTATGACTTTACCCGAACCGTTCCGTTTCCATCGGAACTTAGCTGACCTTTGTGCGCCACCGTTACCGTTTGGGTGGCAACTTCCCCAGTTAAACTGCCCACCAGACAGTGTTCTCCAACGTTACGTCGGAGTTAGACTCTGCATCTGAAAAGAGAGGTATTCCACTGACGCCTCGCCCGCAGGACGAGAAAAAACTCCAATGTTCAAATATTCAAAAACTCCAAGCAAGCTAAAATATTCAAAATCAAAATTTAAAATTTTTAATTTTTAGTTTTTAGTTTTTAATTTGCTTTGATGTTTGGAGTTTTGGAATTTTAGAGTTTTCCCTTGTCCTACGGACAAGACTCCCTCCTATTCTCGACAGTTTCATATACATTGTCAATGTCAAGTTACAGTAAAGCTCCACGGGGTCTTTTTGTCCTGGCAAAAGTAGGCCGCATCTTCACAGCCATTTCAATTTCACCGGGTCGGTCTTCAAGACAGTCGCTTGCTCGTTGGGCCTTTCATACGGGTCTGAACTTACCAGACAAAGGACTTCGCTACCATCGAACAGTTATAGTTACTGCTGCCGTTTACTGGAGCTTACACCCCAACCTCGGTCGAAATGTCGACCTCAGCCAGAGCGTTTGACTTACCAGCACTGGGCAGGCTTCAGCCCCTATACATCCCCTTACGGGTTAGCAGAGACCTGTGTTTTTGTTAAACAGTCGGCAAGCGATCTTTCGCTGCGACCTCGCCCTCCGGGCGAGAAAATCCTAAATCCGAATATCGAAATCCGAAACAAATACAAAATACTAAATTCAAATTTTCAAAACTATGAGTAAGCATTGCTTTGTTTTGAATTTTGATCATTTGTATTTTGGTATTGTTTAGAATTTCGGATTTCGTGCTTAGAATTTCCTTGTCCGAAGGACAAGGCAGGGCATCTCGCAAAACTTACGCCCAGCTAATTTGCCGAGTTCCTTAAAGACCGTTCTCCCGCTCGTCTTGGTATTCTCTACCTACCCACCTGTGTCGGTTTACGGTACGGACATTTTGGCACCCCTCTCACCGAAGTGAGAAGAGAAACGAAGCTTTTCTCGGAAACTTAACGCAGTCAAGTTGTCCGCCGTTGCCTTTGGACTTCTCATCACAATTCGCCGTCATGCTCACGGATTTGCCAATGAACACTAACTTATTGCTTGAACGTCATATCAAAACTGACGCTTAACTTATCAGATTTCGTCACCTCTTTTGACCAGTCCGACGTAACGTCGAACTAGCAACCAAAATGGTACAGGAATATTAACCTGTTGTACATCGCCTCACCCGCAGGGCAAAGACACTGATAACACTGACATTAACGCTGATAACGCCGATCCGCGTTATCCGCTCTTTTTATCAGTTTTTATCCGCGTCCTTGTCCTACGGACAAGGCTTAGATCCGACTAACCCGAAGTTGACGAACATTGCTTCGGAAACCTTGGGTTTTCGACGGTCCGGATTCTCACCGGACTCTCGTTACTCATACCGGCATTCTCACTTCCCGGCAGTCCAGTCCGATTCACATCGAACCTTCACTCCACCGGGAACGCTCCCTTACCAACCTCGCCCGCAGGACGAGAAAAAACTCCAATGTTCAAATATTCAAAAACTCCAAGCAAGCTAAAAAATAAAAACGTCAAAAATGAAAATTTTAATTTCTAATTTTAAATTTGCTTTGATGTTTGGAGTTTTGGAATTTTAGAGTTTTCCCTTGTCCTACGGACAAGATTCTCCATCTTCGGTATTTGGCTTGAGTCCCGATCATTTTCGGCGCCATACTTCTCGTCCAGTGAGCTGTTACGCTTTCTTTAAAGGATGGCTGCTTCTAAGCCAACCTCCTGGGTGTCTAAGAAATTTGACCTCCTTCTTCACTTAGCCAAAATTTAGGGACCTTAGATGAAAGTCTGGGGTGTTTCCCTCTTGCCCTACCAGCTTAGCCCGGCAGGACTGACTACAAAGTGCTTTAAACATAGTATTCGGAGTTTGATTGAATACAAGAGATTTCTCCCCTGAATCCATTCAGTGCTCTACCCCCATGCTTGCCACTCTGCGCTATACCTACATATATTTCAGGGAGAGCCAGCTATCACCGAGTTCGTTTGGCATATTACCTCTATCCACAGGTCATCCCAACCTTTTGCAACAGATACGAGTTCGGGCCTCCACTTCGCCTTCGCGAAGCTTCACCCTGCCCATGGATAGCTCACTCGGCTTCGGGTAATACAAACGCTATAAAAACGCCCATTTAAGACTTGGTTTCCCTTCGTTTTCACTACAGAATAGCTTAAACTACACAGCGCCTGTATACTCGCCGGTTCATTCTTCAATAGGCACGACGTCACTCGCGCGCAGCGCGAGGACACTGAGAACACTGATATTAACGCTGATAACGCTGATCCGCGTTATCCGTTCTTTTTATCAGTTTTTATCCGCGTCCTTGTGCTACGCACAAGCTCCGTCTGTTTGTCAGCAAACAATTTCAGGTTCTATTTCATTCCCCTCCCGGGGTGCTTTTCACCTTTCCCTCACGGTACTTATTCACTATCGGTAAGCTTTAGTGTTTAGCCTTGGAGGGTGGCCCCCCCAGATTCCCACAAGGTTTTACGTGCCCCGTGGTACTCAGGTATCTACTGAGCTGATTTTGGGTTTCGCATACAAGACTTTCACTCTCTTTGGTGTTCAATTCCATGAACTTCTGCTACCCTCAACCAATGCCGTTATTGTAGACCCTACAACCGGGGTCGAAGTATCGACCCCTTTGGGCTTTACCGCTTTCGCTCGCCGCTACTAACGGTATCTCTATTGATTTATTTTCCTCCGGGTACTGAGATGTTTCACTTCCCCGGGTTACCCCACCGCGCTACACGCGAAAATCCTAAATTCGAAATCCTAAATCCTAAATGGTTCGACAGGCTCACCATCCTGAGCGAAGCCGAAGGACAAATCCAAAATTATAATTTTCAAAATTCCAAACATTTTTATTTTGGTCATTTGGATTTTGGTAATTGGAATTTGTTTCGAATTTCGATATTAGTGCTTAGAATTTCCGTGTGTAACGCGGCGTAAGCCGTGTTGCCACGGCCTGGATTACTCCATTCGGAAACCGTCGGATCAAAGGTTGGTAGGCACCTACCCGACGAGTATCGCCGCCTTCCCGCGTCCTTCCTCGGCTAAAGCTTCCTAGGCATCCATTGTTTGCCTTAAATATCAAAACGAGCTATTTATTCTCTTCACTTGTCAAGGAGCAAATTTTCCTCCGGAAGTTTTCCTCCGCAGGAGTTTTAATTATTAATCTAATTGTTAAAAGATATCTGTATTCTGTCTAGCCCGCCGAATCTTACTTTGCGCCTTTTCAGTATTATTCATACACGGCGCAAAGAGCGATTTTGGGCGGGCAGCGTCAAGTCTAAACTCAAGCTTCGCTAATGCTCGCTTTCACTAAGTCTTGTCGCTGTGGACCGAGGGGGATTCGAACCCCCGACCTCTGCAGTGCAAGTGCAGTGCTCTAAGCCAGCTGAGCTATCGGCCCCTTAATTAGTGATTAGGTTCTAGTGATTAGTGACTAGTTAAAAAAACACTAAGAAATGCAAAAAGCTGGCCGAAGCCAGCTTTAAACAACATATCAGAAAGCCTTACAATCTACGCCCCGACCGAAGCGTCGGGGCTCGCCAAAATTTGACTAATTTTCTGCTTTCCATAAATAGGTTCTAGCTGACTTGCTAGTGTTTTCTATTCTAACAACTCTTTTCTTCTTTGTCAACTTCAATTTTTCTCTTTACCTATTTTCCGACGATCGTCGCTCTAGAGGTAAAGAGAAAAAAGAAAACTAATCGATTAATTCTCGTCTAAAGCTTTTTCACCAATCTTCTCACTTTCTCTCCCAACCAATCCTTGGGTAATAACTCCTGCGGTAATAATGGGTCAATTGTTAAAATCTTAAGATATTGATCTTTGATTTTCCTTTTTAACTCAGCTTCATCCTTCCCTTCTCTTCCTACCCATTGATCAATTATCTTTTGATATTGGCTATTAATTTTTTCTAGCGGCCAAACCTTTTCAGCTAAAATCCTTGCTTCAATTAATGAAAAAACATTAGCCTCTAACACAAAAGCCTTATCAACCAAGCCCCGATTCTTTAAAAACTCCCTTAAGTCTTGACTAAAATTATGAGGTGAAATATAAATACTCCTCTGCCATTTTCCAAAACCCAACTTTAAAAGTTTTTCTCTTAGGGCATCTCTTGCCTTTCTTTTCTTTTCCGGTATATCAAAAATTACCAATCGCCATTTTTTATCCCATTTTTTCTGCTGCATAGAAAGAATGGGGAAATCACGAACAATTTCTTTCCTGCCTGAATTTGTCAAGCGAAAAAAGGGTTCACCATTTTTAACAATCTTCTCAATTTGACCTGTTTTAAGTAACTGATGAACTTTTTTATATAAATAACTCTTTCTGTATTTTTTAGGCATAAAGCCATAGACTTGCTTATAGGAAAAACTCATCAAGCCACCGGCATCAGCTACATCCTCAAAAAGATCAACTCCAAAAGAAAATCCCAAGCGTAAATAATCCTCAAGTCTTAAAAGCTTTCTCATTTTTTGTTTAATTCTCACCCCTTTCTCTTTACCTTATTTTAGACGATCGTCGCTAAAAAAGTAAAGAGGGAGAAAACTAAGAAAACTAAAATAAGATAAAAAATACTTTATTGAAGATATTTTATTGAGGTAAAAAAGGCAAATTTTGTTCGGCCCAATTCTTTAGATCTTCTTCCGTATCAAACCTTACATCAGTAGGAGGAACAAAAAGAGATTCATTGATTGTTGCCTGATAGCAACGGGCAAGTTGGGGGGCAAGTTGCGAAAGCCCCAGCATTTCTTGTGCCCATGTTGGGTCTATTGGTGTAGTAAATTTACGGGTCAATCCAGCTTTTGTTTTATTCCCATATGAGTCTTTGCTCCACTCCCAACTAGTATCATTTACCAAGATCGTTCCTTCTTCTCCTAACGAAGTTTCTGTATCCATTCTTATTTTGTACCCCTTAATATATAAAATCGTAGTAGTATCTTCAGGAGGAATTTCACACATAACACCTAATCCATTTTCCATTATATCCTCAACACTATTAAAAACTATTTCTTCTCCTTTTATTACTTCTGGTGAAACTACTTGTTGAGTAGGAAATGTTTCTTGAGGAGCGAGTAAGTCTTCAGGAGTGGTTGGTATTGCTTGTTCATCTGGTATTTTAATACCAGATTTAGTAACAACACCATAAACTACTGCGGCCACTCCAATAACAGCAATAATACCAATGATGGGAATAATTTTGCCAAAACGAGCCAAGCCTGTTTTTTCAGGTGGTGGTGGCGATTGAGGAGGAATTTCGTCCAGAGGACGATCAGCCTCTGGCTGAGATGGCGGTGCTGACTGAGGCGGTAGAGTTGGTTGAGGAGAAGAAGAATTAACAGAAGATTGATTAGTTGAATTTTGATTAACAGGTGGTTCTTGCATGTTAGTCTTTATTTATTTCAGACGATTTAGTAATGTCAGAATCAGACACTGGTGGAGTTTGAGGTGGAGGATTCTGCTCTGAAACTGGTGGTTCAGATGAATCATCAACACCAGAAACTTGAGGAGTTGACGATGGCGGTATTGGTGGTGATGTTACTGACGGCACAGGTGGTGAAACAGGAGCTTGGGGTGGCGAGGAAAGAGATGATAGCTCTGGTTGTGGTTCAGGCGGTTTTTTCTTCATGAACTTTTTAATCAACATAAAAACAATAAAACCAATAATACCAAACAACACCAACACACCTACACCAACAAAAACAAGAAATTTATTAAATACTGACTGGACTTTTTTTTGTTCGGACAAAACCGGAATAGTAATCGATGGTGTTTGAGGTAAAACCTGAGCCGTTGGTGAGGCTTCTTGAGTTGGTGAAACTTGCTCACGCGGTTCAGTGGTTATTTTTAAAGTGATTGGAACAGCTTTATCGCAGTAGACAGTCGCTTCCAAGGTAAGATAAAACCCCTTATGAGGCTCTTTCTCAAAATAAGCGTACTGCATGGCATTTCCCTCTTTGTAGAAACAGTCTGTGTTTACCGTTGCGGTACCAACTCGTTGGGATTAATCCCAACACCAGCACTACAAGACACTCGTTTTCGATCCTCTCCATACTGCTCCATTCTGAATGAAATTCCGCATTCGTCTGAAGTCTTTATTGTTGCGGATAACTCTGTTAATCTTCTGTTCTGAGGAACATTAAGAAAGAAAAAAAGGTTTTCCTTATTTAAAATCTCAAAAGTATATTGTTTATCCGTATAAATTTGAGTTGGATTTTCAAAACCACTACCGCCGACAATTTCTTCCCCTTCGGTGGTGTAGGCAATAAATTCTCTCACCGGCTCAGTGGCTTCATTAAGACTATCATTTAGTTCTTGAGTGTTTTTAGCATCATAAAAATTACCGCCAGTTGCTTGGGCAATGCAGGTTAATTGGTCTTTAGTTGTTTGATCAACAGAAAAACCAATCGTATTAATGGTAACGTCAATTCCTTTGGCTTCTAAGTCTTTGGCCGCCGCACAAGGATCACCGCCACAGGTTTCTTGACCATCACTAACCAAAACAATATATCTTGATGTTTCTGAAGAACCAAAATCATTGTAAGATTGCTGTAAGGCATATTCAATTGGCGTCCAGCCACTGGGATTTAATGGAGTAAGCTGATTTTTCAATCCTTCTTTATCAAGGGTAGCAATAGGCATTAAAACCTTTGTATCGGTGCAGTTTTTATCTGATTCAGGATATTGACTGCCATAAGCTCTTAACCCTACTCTAGTGTTTGCTGGTAAAGAATCAACCAAGCTAGAAATGGCTTCTTTGGCAATTGCCATTTTCGATCTGCCTTCAACCTGTTCTCCCATACTGCCTGAAGCATCAATCAAAATATTTAATTCTGGTCTGGTTTGAGAAAAAACATGAGTGTTTGAAAATGAAAAAAATAATGTGAATAAAATAAGAAATGTGAGGATTTGTTTATTTTTCATGGACAATTAAGTATAACTTTCTTTAACTTTCCAAAGAAAGTAAATAGACACAAAAGGAAAGGCGATGCCAAAAGTGCTAAGGCTGATAAGTGAAGAAAAAATACCAATTCCTTCTGAAATCATGGCCAGTTTCCAACCAGATTTTTGCATTTTCATCATTTGCAAAGCGGCCACAAAACCAATAATGCCGCCAACCACGCCAAGACCTGACTGAAAAATTGCTCTTGCAAAAGAACCAGAACCACTCATTCCCTAAAAAGGCAAGAAAGGAAGAGAAACAGCGGAAAAACCAATTAATCCTAAAATTCCAAAAAGAGAAAAAATTCCACCGATAATTAAACTCCAAGGATACCATTTAATAAAAAGTTTTTTCCAGTTTTCAGGCGGCGGCGGGAGTTTATCTAAAATCTCAGTGATCATTTGCATAAAATCTTTTTTTTGCGGAGGAGAAGTTGGCGACGAAGTAGGTTTTGTCGCTGGCGGCGAGGTTGATGGTTGAGAAAGAGGCGTTTGAAGAGGAGCCTGAGTTGGCTGAGATGGCTGAGGTGAAACTGGCGGTGTTTGAGAAAATGATGGTGGTGATGCAGGTTGAGAAGAAGAATTAGAAACAGGAGGCTGATTGGTTGGATTTTGGACAGGTGGTTCTTGCATCTTGCTTTTAGCTTAACAGGTTTTATTGAAACTTGTCAACCCCACTTTCCTCTTCACCTTTTTTCCGTCGATCGTATGAAAAAAGGTAAAAAGAAGTGAAAAGAAATCAATAAAAAAGAGTAGGGTGCTCTTGTGGTCTGGCGTTCTCGTGATTCTACTCGCAACCACCAGCTGGGGCTTCGGTGGTATCGCCTAAAACAGTGTCACACTCTTTAGGAGCTTTTTCAAACCCAGAACAAATTGCCTGCTTGTAATCTTCTGGGGCGCGGCCGCCATTGAAAATTTCGTCATTAACAAAAACCATTGGTGAAGAAAAAGCTTGCATTTCCTCTGAAAGTGTCATGTCTTTTTTCAAAAGATCAGCGGCTTGATTTTTTTCACAGTCTTTAATTTTATTAGTGTCAAGTCCTGCATCTTTAGCATGCTTTTCCCAGCAAGTATCCGCATCCTTATCACTGCAATTATCATTAACTTTTTCAACAAAATCCCACCACTTTTCTTCATCTCCTAAATTCCAAGCGCAAATTTCTCTCACGTCTTGATTGAGTTCCTGCTCACCATGAAGCGAGGTAAACTCACCGGCCTTCAAACTTTCACATTTTTCTTCTAAACAAGTATCAGCATCATCATAAGGAAAATAACCTTTACAAGTATCCATGTCAGGTATTTGACCACCATCAACTAATTGCTGACAGCGATCTTCATCATAAACACTACCGGCGCAGCGATTTTCACAAGACTGTTTGGCATCAGAGGCAATATAAACTGGCTGCCAATCAACCTGATCACCCAAAAGATCGGCCACTGGTTTTAAACCAGTTTCGGCCTGATTGCCAAAAGGACAAAAACTCATCACAAAAAATTTAACTTCAGGTGTCTTTTTTTTGGCTGGTGCAAAAGCCTGACCCTCCTGTTCTGAATCTTGTCCTTGTTGTTCGTTTGCTTGATTACTTGGTTTTTCGGTACTCTTTGTCTTTGTCCAAATACTTCCCAATAAAAAAGAGGCCACAATTAAAAGACCAATTATAATGTAAGAGCTTTTCTTTTCCATCATAATTTCTCCTTTCAACCTACTGTCATTCTGAACTTGTTTCAGAATCTATAAAAAAATAAATTGCTATATATAGTTATATGGTCAAATGGTCAAAAAAATTTGTAGTTTAAACAATTAACCATATAGCCATCCAGCCATATAGCCATTTCTTCATTCCTTCCAGCTAATCGCTTGAACAGGACAAGAATCAATCGCATTTTCAATTGCTTCCTGATCATCTCCTTCTTGATTAATCACTTGAGCTTTACCGTCATCAGCTAATTTAAAAGTCTTTGGGGCAAGAGTGGCACAAGTTCCGCAACCAATGCAAAGGTCTTTATCAATCACTAGCTTTTTCATGGTGAGACTATATCACTTTTTATTTCGTCCTGTCAATAAGTAATCAAGTCAAGATTTTTTTCTCACCCCAAGAAGAAGAAACTGGTTTTTTGGTTAAATAGTGATAAACTGAGGCACCGGCGCGAGCACCTTCAGCGGCAGCGGCAATAAATTGGCATAAAATCCTCTGTTCTCTTTGCAAACAAAGATCTCCAGCCGCAAAAATCCCATTAATGTTTGTTTTCATATCGGCATCAACTAAAACATAATTATCTTTGCCCAACTCTACTCCCAAGCTTGAAGTTAAT
>JADHYG010000041.1 GCA_016782545.1 Candidatus Microgenomates bacterium | reverse complement strand
ATGTCTTTGGCGCAAGGGGCAAAAGTAGAAATCTCGCTGATGGGTCGGAGATTAGTTAAACTGACTTTTCTTTTGAATAAATAACTACTGTTAAGAAAAATCAAAGAGGAGACAATAAAGCCTAATGATAAAACAGGAAAAAGAGAATGAAGTTTTTTAAAGACAAAAATTAACAAACCAATGAAAAGAGTGATACTAGCAAGAGAAAACAGCATTGTTAGCAATTTAATATTTAGACTGCTAACAAGAGGCAGGCCGTTTTGAGGGTAAAAATGAATAAAAGCATTGTGAAGATTATAAAAACTGGCCACAGTCAAGCTAAAAAAGAAAATCTTCCAAAAGCCTTTCATTTTAGAGTTGTGTCTATGATAGTAGGGTAAAAGCATGATCAAAAAGATAATCGCTGGGAAAATATAGCGTTCATGAGCTTGAGTGAGTAATAAATAGAATGAAAAAACCGCTAAAACACAGCTTAAGATCAGATTTTCAAAAGAGGATCTTTTAAAAATCAAGCCCAGACACAATAGATAAGAAGCGGAAAAAAGAATCAATCCCAAAGTTTTGGCATTGACAAGTCCCAAAGTCAAGATTTTATCGGAAACGCCCATCCCATTAGCCCCAGAAACAATCCACCAGAGATTATAGCTATTGAGAGACAAATAGGGGAACCAGTCAGCATTTTGAAACATTAGTTTGATGATGGTTGCGCCTTGATGGTTGAAAAAATATTCAAAACAAAGCAAGAAAGAAGCAGCTATGGAAACAGCCAGGCTTTTGAAAAAGGTTTTTTTGCCAAAGCGCAGGAGAATAAAAAGAAAGAAAATGGGAATATAAATAATGTTTTGCAATTTTAAAAGAAAGGCAAGGGTGAAAACAAGACTGGACCAGAAAGGTTTTTTAAGAAAGAGAAAAACAAGACTAATCATAAAAATCAAGACGCCAAAAGAATCAACCTGACCCCAAATACTGCCGTCTAAGATGACGGCAGGATTAAAGAGATAAAGAGCGGCCATCAGAAGGGGGAGAGATTTTTTAGCCAGGTCGGATTTGTTTTTAAGGTCGGCGAGGCTATTTACCCCCGAAACGTCGGGGGCGGGTCCGACCTTTTTAGCGGTAAGTTTTTCACCCAAAAAGTAAAGTAAAATAGCAATGATTAAATCCGAGATGATCGGAATTAATTTAACCAGAAATAAGAATAAAATATTGGTGTTTTGCCAAAATGCATTGAAATCATGAGGGTTGGTAAAGAGAGAATAGATTTTGCCCAATATCCATAGAAGATAAACAAAAACCGGTGGATAATTGTAATTGGTTTGCGTCACCGTCCACATGGTGCCTTTGTCAGCGGCGGCCAAGCTCCAGGATTTCCAGTAAGCTACATCGGCTTCAAAACCGGGATTTGAAACAAAGAAAAATCGGACCAAAAGTCCTAGGAAAAGGAGAATAAGCAGATAATAATGATTTTTTTTCATGGCAAACCTTTAAACTGGGACATAAATGTCATCCTGAACTTGATTCAGGATCTAAAAATCCATCAAAAGATGCTGAAATAAATTCAGCATGACGAATAATGTCTCAGCCATAGAATTACTATAGCATATTTTTGATTCATTTAATGTTTGATTTTGGCAGATGAAGGTTGATTTTGTCGATCTGGCTGTAAATTTATTCTGCGACTGCAGGAGTAGAGGTGGGAGAAGCAATGTTAAGACTGTCGACAATGCGGTCAAAGATAACTGGATCCAAAATGCCATTAGCCATATGAATCATGAGATCATTTCTATCGGGGACTTCAAAAAAGATGTCAATATTAGGAGTTTGATCAACGGTATTAACAAAGCTTGCTCGATATCCAGTGAGGCCATTTGAGTTTTTAAAAGTCGTTAAAGAAGAGATATCTTTTAAACCAGAGAAATATTGATGCCAGTTTCTAACATATTCTTCTTTGGGTTTTGCAAGATAGTCAGGATTACGACCCTCGATAGATTCTAAATTCAAAAGAATATTTTGTTCTGGAGGAATATTTCCCCAAACTACAGCAACAGAATCAGTTTCATCGTCAGGAAAAACAGCTAAAGGCAGAGTTTCAGGACGAGAGAAAGTATAAGAGATAACTTTGCCTTGAAAACTCGTCCAGGGTGTGCCCAGGTCAGTCGTAAAAGTTAAAGGAGCAGTTGGCGGTTGATCGGCAGGATTGTTTTCAGGACCAAGATAAGTTCCTTGAGGAAGAGTTTGCTGGCCTTCTTTTTTAGAAAAGCGGATGCCAGCGAAAACAACGCCGCCCAAAATTAAAAGTCCTAAAAAAGTGAAAACAATAATTTTGCCAAAATCAGGTTTGTTTTCTGTTTCTTGATTCATGATACTATTTAAAATAGCAGATGTATTTTTTTTTGTCAAGCATTTAAATAAGAATAACAAGGCCAATTTTTTTCAGGCGTTTGGTTGATTAATGATTGTGTTAAAATAAAATTATGAAACTTAATTTTTTTCGATCAGAGACTTTTTTTGTTTGTTTTTTATCTCTTTTGCTGATGGTGGTCAGTATTTATCCGACTGTTTATGAATCTTTTCAAGGAAAAAATCTACCCCAAGACCGGATTCTGGTTTGGGGCGAGCACAATTATACTTATGACTACAATCTTTACATTGCTAAAATGCATCAAGGCCAAGAGGGGAGATGGACAGTTTTAAATAAAGTGACTACTGAACCTCAAAAAGGCGCTTTTTTACAGATGTTTTATCTTTTAACTGGCAAAATAGGTGGTTTTTTAGGCTTTTCTTCTCAAATGACTTATCTTTTTTTAAGGATTGTTCTGGGTGTTTTTTGGCTGATTGCCGGCTACTTTTTTATTGGTCAATTTTTAAATCATTCTTTGGAGCGGAAAGCGGCTTTTTTGTTTTTTGCTTTTTCCGGAAGTCTGCCCAGGATAGTGAAGACTGTTGAAGGCTGGCAAGTTTGGAGTTTTTTTGATTGGTGGCAGGAGTTTGATGTTTTAAAAAGAACCACTTATTTACCTCACTTTCTTTTGGGTCATATTTTGACAGTGGTGATGGTAGTGCTGCTACTGAAAGGGATACAGGTGGTTAAGGGTAAAGCAAGGGTTAAAGGAAGTTTGGTCTTGGCGGCTTCGTTGTTGGGCTTTGTGGCGGGCATGACCCACCCCTCAAGCTTAATTGTTGTTTATGGAATTTGGGGAGGGTTGAGTCTTTTTTATCTTGGCAGGCTGTTGATCCAGAAATATACCTTAAATAATATTGTCAAGTATTTAAGTTATAGTTTATTTTTCTTTGTTTTTTCTTTTCTGGCTCTTATTTGTATTAAATCAGCCACTTCTACTTTAGCTTGGCAGGGAATTGCTAAATTTGCTCAAACCCGGTGGAAGTGGTCAATAAGAGATTTTTGCTTGGGAATGGGCGCAAGTTTATTTTTAGGTATAGGAGGGCTTATTTTAACAATAAAAGAAACAAAGTTTTATCCTCTTATTGCTTGGGTTTTAACTGTGCCTTTGGGAATGATTTTTTTAAGAATTTCCGGTTTACTTGATGTCAGTTATTTTTTCCAAGTGGCTGTTCATTTGCCTTTAGCAATTTTAACCGTTGTTTTTCTTAAACGGATAGCTAAAAAAGCTTTTATTCCTGTTGTTGTTTTCGTGTTTTTATTTTCTTTACCAGCAACAATTGTTAGTTTTAAAGGTCAAATTGATTTTATTAATGCCCGGGCCGTGGCCACTCAGCCTTTAGTGCCGTATCCATCGCAGGTCATGTATCCATTGCAGGATTTCTGGAAGGCAATTAAATGGTTGGAAAAAAATACCTGCGATGAAGAAGTTGTTTTTTCTGAAGAAACAGCCGGTAACTATATTGTTGCTCATGCCGGCAATTTTGTTTATTTGGGTCATAATTCTGAAACAGTTGATTTTGACAAGAAAAAGATGATTGTTGACCAATTTTTTAGTCAAAGGCTGACTTCGGCTGAGGCCTTGGTTCTTTTGAAAGAGAATGGCGTCGGCTATGTTTTTTACGGGCCGCAGGAAAAAGAAAAAGGTGTTTTTGACGAAGCAAAATACCCATTTTTAAAGCCGGTTTTTGAGAGTGAGCAGGTGACATTATTTGGGGTAAAATAAGAATTGTTAAATTGTTAAATTGTTAAAAAATTAAGACGTGAAAAAACATCTCCAGCTTATTGAACAATGAAACAATGAAACAATGAAATTAATGAAAATCAAAGAAGAATATTTGGTCGCCATTATTATTATTTCCGTGATTTTTCTTTCTTTGATTCCCAACCTTTATTCTTTTCTCAATCGCCAGCGTCTTTCTCCTCAAAGACAATGGGTTTATATCCATAATTATCTTTATGATTCTAATTCTTATCTTTCTAAAATGAAAGAGGGTGAGCTGGGGAGGTGGACAGTGATTGAAAAATATACCAGCGAATCGCATCAGGGTTCTTTGTATCAAATTTTGTATCTTTGGCTGGGGAAAATCGGTGGTGTTTTTGGTTTTTCAGTTAGTCTGACTCATTTTTTAGCCCGGATTTTTTTGGGTTTTGGCTGGTTAATAGTGATTTATCTTTTTTTAAGCTATTTTCTGAAAGAAAAACTTTCCCGGCTGAGTTGTTTTTTAATGATTCTCTTGTCTGCCGGCTATCCTCGACAATTGTTTCGGGGATTGACAACTTGGTATGATTGGTGGAGTGAATTTAATATTTTTATGCGGGCGACTTTTCTGCCTCATTTTTTAGTTGGCCACTTGACCATTGCTGGCTGTTTTTTGCTTTTTGCTTTTTCCATTCAGGAAAAGAAGACTTCCAAATCTTTAATCTACATTTTTACTGCAGGCTTGTTGGCTTTAGCGGCGGGAATTGTTCTGCCGCCTTCTCTTTTAACGATTTACGGCGGTCTGGCTGTTTTTTGCTTAGGAGCGCTTTGGCTGGGGGACAGGCAAATGATTTTAAAGGTTTTTAAAAAATCTTCAGTGGTTTTTCTTTTGAGCGTGGGTTCGGTTTTCTATTTTTTAAAGCTTTTTTCCCAATATCCATGGAAAGAAATTGCCGATTGGGAAAGAACTCATCTCTATTTGGTGGATTTTAAATTCTATGCTTTTTCTCAAGGAACGGTTTTTTTCTTTGCTTTGGCAGGCACAGCGCTTTTGCTTTTAAGATTTTTCTTGAAAAAGGAAAAAAACTTGTTTTTTTTACTGCCAACAGGGTGGTTTGTCACTCATCTTTTTGGTCTTTGGTTTTTGAATAAAACCGGTTTATATTTGTCTCTTAGATTTTGGCAGGTGGCTTCTTTTGTGCCGGCAGGAATTCTGGCTGTTTATTTTATTAATCATTTGGCTCGTTTTTTTAAAAGTAAGCTTTTAAGAGCTTTTTTGCTGATGGTTGTTTTTTTGACTTGTCTGCCGGGCATTTTTCTTAATCTGAAATATATTATTGATCGTGAAAACAGGCTTTTGACTTATAATGCTGAGTTGGTGCCTTATCCTGACGTTGAGCATTATCCTTTAAAAACTCTGATGAAGGCGATTAACTGGCTTGAGCAAAATACGCGGCCGGAAGAGATTGTTCTTAGTTATTTTACGGCGGGCAACTTTATTCCTGCCCATGCCGGCAATACTGTTTATATTGGCAATCTCAGCCAAACAGTGAAAATAAATCAGAAATACCAGCAAATAAATAATTTTTTCTCAGGCAAGTTTAGTTTGGTTGAGGCCGAAAGTTTTTTACAGCAAAACAAGATCAGTTATGTTTTTTGGGGTCCTCAGGAGAAATATTGGGGCAAGGATTTGAATCAATACTCCTTTTTAAAGAAAGTTTATGAAAATGAGGACGTAACAATCTTTGCAGTAAAAAATGAAGCGAAAGAATGAAAATCAATGTTAATGATAAAGTCAATATTAATGAGTCGACGTCTTTTTTACAAAAACATGTGCCGTTCGGCACATGAATTGGTAATAAATTTGAGCGTAGAGTGTTTCAGAATCAAGAATTGAGAATTAAGAATAAAGAATGAAGAACGAAGAATTGATGATGGTGAAGCTTTTTAGGTTTTTTTTAGAGCTTTCTTAAAAGCGATTTCAGGGTTCCAAAGCGGCTTAGTTTTACAAATTTATGAGCACAGGTTTCTCCGAGCCAGTTTTTTGGCAGAAGCTCAAAAGGAAGATAGGGATCAGCATGATCAATGGCTAAAAAATAAGTTCGCCACTCCTGAATCAAAATTTTATCCTTCTTAATTTTTGGCAAAATCTTAAGAAGTTGGTTGTAAAGCTGGTTAATCTCATCAATGGGCCAGGCTTTTTTGGCTACTTCATGGTTTTTCATTCCTAAAACACTTTTTGCCTTTAAAACCCAAACAAACTTTTTTAAGTTTTCTCCTTCAATTAATTTTTGCATGCCTTTTTCAAGAGGAAGGGGAGAAGCAAGAATAGAGATTTGAGGTGTGCCAAAACCAAAACTCATTAGTTTCCGGCGGATAAAGACACGTTTTGTTCTGATAGTTTCAGGAAAGTCGTACATGATAATCGTCCACCAGCCATTCCATTTTTCTTTGCGAAGCTTGGTCAAGGGCAAATCTTTGTAGAAAATTTTGCGGCCTCTTGAGGTAATTACTAATTTTTTGCCGTGGATTTCGTCAAAAGTGCTAATAATATCTCTTTTATTCATATAAACTTGAATTCTTTTTAGCCTTTTTTCTTCGTTGATTACTGCCAGGCGGCTAAAGAGATCAATATAAGTACTTCCTTTAACGATTGGTTGATACATGTCTTTGAATTTAATCATCGAATTGAGGATTTTCTTATAAGAGGGGAGTGATTCATATTTAATGAGATATTTTCTAAAAAGCTTAGTTGTTTTAATATCCCAGCTTCCCAGCTCAGCAAGAGAAGTGGTGGTTGTTTTTTGCTTTTTATTTTCTATTTTATTACTTTCTATTTTGTGGTTATTTGGATTTTTTAGCTTCATAATTTTACCAATAGATATGCCGAACGGCACATCTATTGGTACCAGATTGAGTATAAAGGATTAGATGAATAGTTGTCAAGGAATAGTTGTCAAGGAATAGTTGTCAAGGAAATAATGAGGAAATTACGAGTTTCGCACTTTGATTTACATAATTTCCTTGTCATCCTGAATTTATTTCAGGATCTATCCAGTTAAACTTTAAGAATCTATTTTTAGATTCCGAAACAAGTTCGGAATGACGATAGTGCGAAACTCGGGGAAATAATGGAAATAATTCAAAGCCAGTTAAAAGCTTTCAAAACCAGTTAAAAGATTTCAAAGCCAGTTAAAAGCTTAGCTTTTAACTAGGGCTTTATATCAAGAAAGGCGAATAGTCCGACGTTACGTCGGACATGAAGCCGATATAAATAAATCACCCCGACGCTTCGGGGTGTACAGAGCGAAACAGAGAACCACCCCGCAAACGGGGTGGGTATCTATAAATGTCATCCTAAACTTGTTTCAGAATCTGTTTCAAGATCTAAAAACCTATCAAGAGATGCTGAAATGAATTCAGCATGACGAATAAGACCTCAACCATATTAATTACCTGAGGGGAGATGAGAGGCTTATTATTATTTTTACTGCCTTGATAACATCTCGAATGTCTTTAGTGGTTAAATTAGCTCCCAGAGGCAGGGAAATAGTTCTTTCCCCGATAAACTCGGCCTTGGGAAAATCACCCCTCTTAAAGCCAAAAGTTTGCTGGTAATAGGGATGAAGATGAAGCGGATAAAAATGAACTCCACTGCCGATATTAAGTTTGATCAATTGGTCAATAAATTGGTTTCGATTTATTTTTAATTTTTCCGGACGGATTAAAATGGCGTAAAGATGGCGGGCATGGCAGGTATCTTTTTCTTCTGGTTTGGGCGTGATCAATTCCGGCACATCTTGAAACGCCTGATCATACAGCCGCCAATATTTTTTTCTTAATTTGGCATTTTTATTGACTCTGGCCAATTGGTGAATGCCAATGGCCGCCTGAATATCCATCATATTGTATTTATAGCCGGGAAGAAGGGTCTGATAGTGTTGAAAAACTTTGAGAGAATAACGCTTATAAGCGTCACGGGATAAACCATGAAGGCTCATGATTTTTATCTGTTCAGCCCAATGAGGATTATTGGTCGTCACCATCCCTCCTTCTCCGGTCGCCACATTTTTGGTCACATAAAAGGAAAAAACAGTCAGATCACCAATATTGCCAATCTTTTTTCCTTTATACCGGGCTTCGATGGCGTGCGCGGCATCTTCAATGACATAAAGTTTATATTTTTTAGCCAAAGCGATGATTTTATCTATTTGACAGGGTCGGCCATGAAGGTGAACCGGTAAAATGGCTTTGGTTTTCTTGGTGATTTTTTTCTCGATTTCTTGAGGATCAATATTCCCATCGTCAAGATTAACGTCAGCAAAAACAGGCTTGGCCCCGCAATGAAGAATGACGTTGGCCGTAGAACAAAAGGTGAGGGGAGTGGTGATCACTTCGTCCCCAGGCCCAATTCCTAATACTTTAAGGGCTAAATGAAGTCCAGCTGTACACGAATTGACCGCCAAAGCATATTTGCTCTCGGCATAAGTTTTAAACTTATTCTCAAACAATTCTGTTTTGGGCCCGGTGCCCCACCAGCCTGATTTTAAGGTTTCGATAACTTCTTTAATTTCTTCTTTACCAAGATATGGTTTTCCAAAAACAAGGAATTTTTTTCTCATTTTGATTTCTTTTTAAACGTCTTTATTTTTTTGGCCGGGACACCAGCCACCAAGGTCAAGGCAGGCACGTTAGAATTGACCAGGCTGCCAGCGGCGACAACAGAAAATCTGCCTGTCATAATTCCCGGTAGAATTATGGCCCTGGCGCCAACAAAGCTGCCTTGCTTGAAAATGACAGGCTTAGTCATTGAAGGGATAAATTGTTGGAGCGGATGATCAGGATAGCCAACATTGGTATGGGTCAACACTAAAGCATCTACAGAAAGAGTGGTTTCTTTTTCAAGTTTAATGGCGTCGGCCAAGTCTAAAGTAACCCCATCGCTTAAAAAACAGTTATCGTTGATATTAAGTCCGGAAAGCCCTTTTCGATATAAATTGAAAAACCTGACTCGTTCAATAATGGTGTCTTTGCCAATTTTGGCGCCAAATATTCGCAAAAACCAAACTCTTAACGGAGAAATAAACATCAAGCCAAA
>JADHYG010000040.1 GCA_016782545.1 Candidatus Microgenomates bacterium | reverse complement strand
AGGCTCAGATACCCAAAAACATGAACGATCGTCGCTGTTTTTGGGTAGCTAAATAATAAACACTCTACCTCCAGAAATCCAGAGCCAAGCTCCTCCTAAAGTTTAGTCAGCAGGGCTGACAGGCGCAGAGAGGGGTAAATTATCCAATGTCATCCTGAACTCGTTTCAGGATCTACATTTCTGTCATTCCAAACTTGATTTGGAATCTATATAGATTCCTGCTTTCGCAGGAATGACATTGGATAGATTTACCCTTGCCTGCGCTTGTTAGCAGCTTTTTTGCTGACAAGTAGTAAAAGAAAAAAGGAGGAAAATATCGAAAAAAACCTTTATTGGCCAAGTCTCCCACCCGCTTCAGCGGGACCAAAGGGAATTATTCCCTGAGGAGTCCTTGACTGGCAAGGACTGGAGACATAGTTTAGATCCACAACTCGCTTTCTGGAGAATAAGAAAATCCCGGAAAGCGGGTAACGAAAAATCAGCTGAGGAGGTAAGACAATGTTTAGCAAAAAGAAGTTCGCATCACTGTTCATGGCAGTACTGGTGGTGACAATGCTGGTCATCCCAACGACAACGGCTTGGGCCGGATCGGGCCCCGTCGCCGGCGCGACCTACACTGTGGTGAAGGGCGATAACTTGAGTTCAATTGCTCTCCGGGCTTATGGACCCGGCAATGCCGGCTTGTGGCCCGCGATCTGGGGAGCAAACGCGGCTAAGATCCCGAATCCGAACGCACTCCAGATTGGCACAGTGCTCGAAATCCCCGACCTCGGCGTGACCGCGGTAACGACGACCACAACTATGACCACCTGGACCCAGTTCCAGACGCTGACGGCGAACATTACCGACCCATACGATCTGATCGACTGGCTCGACGCACGGCCCGAGAAGGTCGATCACCCGATGGGCGGCTGGATCGCAACGACCGGGCCAAGCGAGGTTTTGGTCGTCTGGACCGGAAGCTACATCGCCGATCCTAGCTACGGCGGGAGGGTCTCCGAGTGGCTCGTGGATGTCAACACTGGAGTTTGGAAACAGCATCCAGGGACCACGGTTGTCTGGGAAACACCGGGCGGCTCGATCAGGCTCAGCACGGGTGTGCCGGTCACCGACTGCGTCAAGACGACGTACGTGATTGACATCATCAACACCTGGAAGTGCACGGATCCTAACCAGATCTACGTGCGACTGGATGAACTCGCCAATGTTTATCCAGGCGCACGTCACCGTACCAGTGGTCCAGCTTCGTACCAGGCGGGAAATACGCTGGACATCTTCTGGGTTCAGGAGGGTCAGATCCAGGGCCATGTTCTTGCCCTGGACTGCACAGAGGGGAAGTGCTTGTACTTAAACACGTCTGATGGGCTGGTGCAACTCACCTATGCCCACTCAGGTCTCCATCTGTGTAGTGATGTCAACCCTGCCCGGGACTTCCCGACGTGGTGGGGTAAAGGCTGTAACTAGGAACCCCCTACAAACCGTGAGCTCTCGGCCGAGCGCTTGACCAATCCCTGATGCCTATGTGTGGAAGGGAGTTTC
Source organism: Candidatus Microgenomates bacterium (assembly GCA_016782545.1). The sequence continues at coordinate 7,691 of JADHYG010000040.1, read as the reverse complement.
CCGACTGAAAAGTCGCGGATTATGAATGATTTCTGCGGTTGATCCCTAAGGATCACAACCGACCCAACAGGGTCAACCACAACAGAAAGAATTCAGACAGCTCCCATCCTCACCCTTGCCTGTTAGAAAAGACTAATTGGCAGAGATGAGGATGAAACATAAAGATTTCACCTCCGAGGAGTCCCCTTCGACAAGCTCAGGGCCACCTCGGAGGTGGGAATAGATTTAAAAAATGAAAAATACTAACACTATCACTGCTTTAATCATTGGCGCTGTTTTGGCGTTAGTGAGTGTATTGGCTTATCAAAGCTTTAACCAATGGCTAGAAATTAAAAAACAAGTGATTAAAAATCAAGCGGTTGATGAGTGTTTAGTCTCAAGCCGATACACCACTGAACAACTAGGAGACACACATAAAACAATCATCGATGAACCAAATGAGAAATGGTATCACTTTTGCATGGAAGAAAAAGGTTATGAGCAAAAAAAGTAAAAAAACACCCTGCCAAAAGCTAAAGCATTTAGGCGGGCAAGCACTAGTCTCAATTGTCATACCTGTTTTTAATGGGAGTGTTTTTATTGAGGAAACAGTTAAATCAGTTCAAAAAAGCACTTTTAAAAACTTTGAGATTTTGTTAATTGACGATGGTTCAACTGATAAAAGCAAAAGAATTTGTAATGGTTTGGAAGAAAAATATAAAAAGGTTAAATTTTATTATTTTAATAAAAATAGAGGCTTAGGAAGAACTTTAAACTTTGCCCTTAAACAAGCTCAGGGTAAATATATTGCCAGAATAAATCAAGACGACCGCATGTTAGCTGACAGACTGAAAACTCAAGTTAAATTTTTAGAAAATCATCTAGAAGTTGTTGCTGTTGGTTCTTATATTAAAATGTTTAAAGACGGCAGTGAAAAATATGAAATAATCAAGTTTTTGAAAAAAGATAAAGAGATTAAAAAGCTTTGGTACATTGTCAGCCCCTTTTCTGACCCTTCGGTCATGTATCGCAAAAACACTGCCTTAAAAGCGAGCGGCTATGATCAATCCATGTGGCCGGCTGATGACACTCATCTTTGGTACCGAATGGGACAATTAGGCAAACTTGCCAACATAGGAAAGCCTTTAGTAGAAGTAAGATGGCATCAAGAAGCTGCTTCTTTTAAATATTTTAGAAAATTAGCTCTTAGCACTTATAAAATGCATTTGTGGACTGATAAACACATTAAAAAAGCTCCTTTTTGGATTCATTTGTTTTGGTTAGGTCAACTTATTAGCGGGCTTTTGTTTCCAGCTGAGTTTAATTGGGGAGTTTATAAACTGATAAAAAGATTTATTAATCAGTTTAAATCTTTTAATGGTTTTTTAATAAATTTTTTCGCAAAAAAGATTAAGCTCGCTAAAGTAATAATCCAGCCTAGAAAACTTAGCTTTTCTGGGGTGTAAAAAATATAAAAACTTTTTTCTTTTGTATTTAACTCCTCGTCTTCTATCTCCCAAGCATTGGCAAACCCTGACAATCTTAAATGATTAAAAGTTTTCTCCTTTTTTCCCAATAAAAGGTCAGTAAAATTTTTATATAACTGCCACTGTTCATCATAGCCTTCATTAAAAACCAGCAACAAGGGCTTATTTTCCTCTGATGTGTTTTCAAAAGTAACTCGCCACAAAGAGGGCAAAATTTGCTGATATTGAACTTTTTCTGGCAAGTCGTAACTTAGAATAGTATCGGCTTTTTTAATTTCCAAATCTTGCCAGGCGTTGGGCAGCTCTAGAATATTTAAAGAAGAAAGACTAAGTACGCCTTCATTTTCAGAATCTTGACGAATGGTAAAATCTTTTCTTTTTTTGTCATCAAGCTCTGGTTGACTATAAATATAAGTATAAGCTGATTGAAATTGAGCCTTTTGAAACGCCTGGTCAATTTCCTTCTGATGCTCATCTTTTCTTAATTTATCCAACAATCCCTCAGGTTCTTGAAAGTCTTTAAAAAAGGAAATGTCTGGATAACCTTGATTTAAAGAAAGATATTCATCTTTATAATGATGAAAGCCATCATCTAAAATGTATTTGGGGTATTTCCCAGAAAAAAGGTGATAGTCAACATTCCATAAATAAAAACTATTACTATCAAAGCTGCCCTGGACAGAAAAAAGATTGTAACAGTTTTCAAAATAGCTTGTCAGCTTGTTATTAACTAGTCTGAAGGTTCGATATGAATCTTCTTTTTCTGAACAAGATCTATTACTTAAATAAAGGCCATCTTTTTCAGGATTAAAATAATAACTGGAAAAAGAAAGGGCCTTGGGAATCTTGAAGCTTATATCTTTTGTTTTATCAAGAAAGACTTTTGCAGACAAGGTGGTTGGCACTAATTTCAAACTAGCTTGATGACTGGATTTAAATTGGTCTAAAACAATGGACTCAATATTGATTTCTTGTTCTTGAAAAACAATATTTTTTAAAGATAAAAGAATAAGAAAGTCGGTTATTTTTTTCACTGATTTTTCTGTTGGAACAACAATTGTTTGTTTTTCTTTAAGATTAAGTATTTGGTGTTTGTTAAAACAATCATCAATATAACGTTCTTTAAGACACACTCTTAAGGAATTCGGTTTGATTTTACTTAAAACATAGTCTTTAAGAACTGGTTTTGATTGCTTTTCCGCTTTCTGGATATACGAACCATCAAGATCAGCTGATTTTCCCTGAATATCAATCTTTAACTCAAGATGGGTAATTTCTTCTTCTAAATCTTGATCAAAAGTCTTCAAGATACAGGTTGAACCATTTTTACTGAAAAGGTAAAGATTCTTGTCTGTTTTTTCAAGTCGAAAATCATAATCTGATAATTGATCTTTAAAACAATTAGGATCTTCGGTAAGCTGAAAGTCATTAAAGTTAACTGGTGAAGATTTTGTTTTTTCTAAAATTTCTATATTTAAATCTTCTTCTGAAAGAACTACTGTGGCCACATATTTATCAAGAGCACTAATATTGGCAGGCAACGGCAAAATTAAATCATTAATACTAAGTCTTAGATCAGCAATAATTTCCTCACCAAGTATATGCCAATCAGCTAAATAATCTTTAAGACTATTATTGATAGTAAGAGTGTCTGGTTTTAATTTGGCTAAAGGAACTATTGTTTCACCAATTTTTTTTGCTGTTTTTTGATCTTGGATTGTGGGAAGAAGCAAATGATAAAAGCTGATAATTAAATTTTCCTCTTTAACTTTCGCCAATATTTCTACATAATGGCTCTTTTTTTCAAGATTATTTTCGCGAGCTTCCACAAAATAATCTCCTGACTTTTGAAAAGGGTTTTCAAAAGTCAAACTAATAACATCATTATTTTTTGCTAACTCTGCTTCTTGTTTTTTAAAAGGAAAAATAATGGGCGCTCTTTTTTTGTCTTGAAGATAATTTTCCTTTTGAAAAACCAAATCAGTTTCCAACAAATTGTCTAAATTAGAGTCAATTGCTTCTGCTTGAGCAGTAAAATATATTTTGGGATTAAATTCATTAAGTTGTAGAAGTTCAATAGAAAAACTAGGATTCTTTTTAAGATAGTCAACTGTCTCTTGACTAAGCGGATAGCTATTTTTATAAATATCAAGGTAATCATGGATATTTATCTCATAAGTGTCTACTGTCTGAACCAAGTCTAGTTTTTTTAAATTTTCTAGCAAGCGTTCACTATTGGGTTGGCTGAATTCTCCCCAATAATTTATGCCGCGACTATAAACAGAAGTGGCAATTGTTTTATCCCAAATAATATATTTAACACCAGTTTTCTTCAAAAGAGTATAGAGATTCTGTGATCTCTTATCTAAATCTTTTTCTAACTCTATCTCCTGAGTATTATCAAAAAGGCTAGAAATGTTTTTATGCAAATAAGCATTTTCCATGCTCGCTGGTTCAAAAGTCCTATCAATAAAGGGCTTATCAAGCATGAAGTGAAAAAAAGACGAGCTCAAGGTACCCCAGACATAAGATTTCCAATAGGCTGTTTTATCAATGGGTAGGTGTAAAACTCGAAAATGATCCTTGTCTTTATTGATGGTTTCGGCAATTTGAAAATAAGCTTTAGGAATTTTGTTGTACATAAAAAAGCCAAAAAGACCTTCTTTAAAATACAAATTAAAAGCAAAAATGGTTAGCAAAAGAGGAACAAGAAGAATAATTTTGCTTTTTGATAATTTCTTTAGTCGTGAGTCAAAAAAATTTAGCAGAAAAAGAAAAAATATTGCCGCCGCCAGACCACCAGCAAAAGAAATAAAAATATTAAATTTTGTATCGCCAAAGCGAAAAAGAACATCAAAATAGGGAATCGCTCTGTTTAAGATATTAAAGATGAATCCCAAAGGGGTGTATTCTTTTCCTACTAAAATCAAATAAAAAAAGATAATTGTTGGAATCCAAAATAATTCTTTTTTCCGATATTTAATTAAAATGATTATTGAGCCTAATAAATATGAAAGAGGAAAAATAGCAAGAATTGCTTTTCCTAATGGTTGGTTAAAAAACTCAACTTTCGGATATAAAAAGTGAGAAATATTATTATCTGTTTCAGTAAATTCTGTATCAAAGAAATTAGGATATAAAAGCAAAAGCCTGTCTAAACTATAAAAAGATGTTGGTCGGTTAAGCTGACTTTCATTAGCTTCAATAAAAGTTGGTGCTAATTTAATAATTTTTGATTTTTGCAGGGTGTAATTAGCAAAAGGCAAAAGCCAGAAGAAATTAATACTTAAGAAAAACAAAATATAGATACCCACGGGCAGGAGCCCGTGGTTCTCTGTTTCGCTCTGTACACTCGCCTTCGGCGAGTGATTTATTTGTATCGGCTCATCCACGGCCAGGAGACCGTGGTTTTCGCCTTTCTTGATATAAAAAACTTGTCTTTTAAAATCGCCTAAAAACAAACTATAAATTATCAGAGTTATTAAAAAAGTAATAAATACTGTCGCCGTCAGAAATGAACCAGAAATGAATAAAAGCGAAAAAACAATTAGAATAAATGTTTTTAGGCTAACCTTTGATTCTCTCTTGAGCTTTAAAAGAATTGAAAATAAAATCGGTAAGGAAGCATAGCGGTTGATATACATAATCATAGGAAAATAAAAAGTGGCCAAAGTATCTAAATTAAAAAGATAAAAAAAGGCAGCAACAAAAGCGATCAAATCTAAATGTTGTTCTTGTATTTTTCTAAGCACGTACTGAAAAAATTCACGAGCAAAAAAATACATTCCCAAAGCTCCGATGTCCAAACAAAACAAAAAATAGATTTGTTCGAGAAGGGTTTCTTTAACAAAAGGAGAAAAAATAAGAAAGAAAACCTGTCTAAAAATATCAACTACTTCGGAATCAGAAGGAACTCCTAGGCCCCGATATTCTCGCCAAGTGGAAAATAAAGTTCTAAATAAATTAGTTTTAAGATTAAAATAAGAAGAATAATTATCCCAACCCACAAGATAAAACTGTGGTTTTAAATTAGCTAGATTAATAACAATAAGAATTAAAATAAGAACGATTAAACCAGGTCTCTTTTTTAAATAAGAAAGTATCTTTTGGATCTTCATTGTCTATATTAATTATACACTAGAAAGACTGAAGGGCTAAAAATCATGTCTTTAACCAACAACCCGCCAAAAGCGAAAATATTCAGGCGGACAGGCTGGGCCAACGGCTGGCCACTAGGAGAGTTAAAAGTTGAAAGTGAAAAGTTAAAAGTCTATATCTTTTACTGGCCGCAGGTTTTGGAGTGTGTGGGGTTTTTAATGATAGGAATAAGTTTTGTCTGGCTCGTCAAATCAAAACCTGGTAGAATTAAAGGTGATGATTCCTTATCAAACAAAGACAAAAAAGATATCGGCCACAAGATTCTCTGATATTTGGAAAGAAAGTCAATTAATTTACAGTAAAATTAAAAGCAGAACTAAAAGAAAACCCTATATCCGCTCCGCCTATTTTAGTAAACAAAAAATCTTCTTTAGCTATTTTTGGATCCACCTATCACAAAAAAGCCCTCGTCAAAGACGAATAAGATTAAAGTTCTTTCCTTGTGCTATAGATTTAATTAAAAACTCAAGAAATACACCCAGTTCAAAAATTAATCCTAATAAAAGAACAGAAATTCTCCACCGCTTTGCTGGTTTAACAAAAAATAAAGAATTATTTTTTCTGCAAATAAAGGAAAATATTAAGACAGATAAAAAATATTTAATGTCTGTTTTTCCTGGCGAATAAAAAATCCCCCGCCAAGTGGAGTGTATAAACTCCCGGCCGAGGATCTATTGTAATTATATAATATTTAACAAATTTGTCAAATTTTTCAACAACTGGGCCAATGGCTGGCTTCTTAATCAATTAACAATCAACAATTAACAATTAACAATTAGGATTTTCTACTGGCCGCAGATTTTGCAGTATTTGGGATTTGTGATGATGGGAGTAAGTTTTATTTGGCTAGTAAGGTTTAAAAAAGATCAACCTCAATAGATATCATCGTGCTTTCCAATATCCACCAGAATAATTCCGTTTTTTACGTAAGAAAGAAGAATTCTAATGTCCTTATCTATACTAATGCTCCAATCTTCATAAGAGCTACCTTCGAGTTTATGAAGTCTTAATGATGGATGACGAGGGTTTTTCTTTAATATTTTAAGTTTTTCTTTGACTTTTTTATGAAAATGGGGGTTTTTCTTGATAATCTTTCGATAAGCTCTAAGATAACTTGAGGAAAAATGGAGATTCATACGAACTTATCTAAGTCATCAATTGATTTTAATTCTATGCTTTTTCCTTCCAGATGCTCTTTGTGAGCTTTGGCTATCTTTTTTTCTGCTTTCTTGCTTAATTGAAAAGTGGGAATTTCTTCAGCAACAGAAAAAGCCTCCCGACTAATTAGGAATTTGATAAATTTCGTGACATTAAATCCTAAACTGGCAGCTTTAAAAGAAATAAGGTCGCGCTCTTGGTCGGTGATCGTTAATTGAATTTTATTCATAATAGACTGATTATAGCAGAAATAAATGTTTTGTCAAGACCTACTAAATGTTTTAGCAATGATTTTCAACAAGCTTATTAAATCACACCTTTACATTGCCCATAATTAACCTATTCCAATCCCCTCTATTTTAGTTTTTTCAAGACGCGGCCGCGTGTCAAAAAAACCAATTAAGAAGCTGTTGCAACGGCTAAAGATCGATCGAAGTCAAGCGCAGTATTTGAGATTTTTAATGTTAGACAAAAGCTAATCTAATATACTTGGTTATGAGCGCCAATATCATAAAGAAGTAAAGAATCATTAAGTCTTTTGTAAACTAAGCGAATATCTCCAGAAACAGAAAAGGCACGGTATTCTTTTAATTTGCCTGAAAGCTTGTGATCTTTTAGAAGAGGATGAGATGAATTTTTCAGAAACAGTTTAAATCTTGATTTAAACTGTTGGTTTAGATTAGAATAAGGCTGAATTCGTTTTCGATAGTTTTTCTGAAATCGCCTATTATATTTAATTCTCATCAGGCAGATTTTAATTGCTTCATTAACTCGTCTACATTTTTAGCGGTAAAAACATTTTTACCTGTCCTAAAATCTTCATCCATTTTTGCATATCTTTTTTCAGCTTTTGGAGAAAGTTTTATTACCTCGTCTTCAGTGATTTTAAGACTAAGCTCGCGTCGAGCA
>JADHYG010000039.1 GCA_016782545.1 Candidatus Microgenomates bacterium | reverse complement strand
GCCTTTCTTGATATAAATTTTAGAAAGATTTTCTTTTTCACCAAATCCAGGCAATTGAGGAATAAAAACTTTAAAACCTGCTTTTAGGAATAAATCTTGCAGAGGAAAATAGTTTTCTACTGGCACGCGCCAGCCATGAAGAATAAGAATGGGAATTTCTTCCATTAATCGTATTTTACTTAACCGTTACTGATTTAGCAAGATTTCGCGGTTTATCTGGATCAAAGCCTTTTTTTAAAGCTAAATAATAAGCTAAAAGCTGAGCCACAACAGTATTGGGAATCATGGTTGCTTCTCCACAATCAACGACAGGCAAATGATAATCAAAAACCTCATGATTTTGAGGAGAAACACCAATAATATAACCACCTCTTGCTTTCACTTCCATCGCCCCAGATAAAACCGCGCCAAAAGTTTCATCTTTTGGAGCAAAAACTAAACAAGGAGTTCCTTTTTCAATCAAAGCAATGACGCCATGCTTTAACTCACCGGCCGCAAAACCTTCGGCATGAATATAAGAAATTTCTTTGATTTTCATCGCCGCCTCTAAAGCAATTGGATAAGATAAACCACGGCCAATAATATAAATATGCTTTTGTTTAAAAATCTTGTTGGCTAATTTTTTAATTTTTGAAAGACTGGTTTTTTTAAGAATCCTTTGACTGGCTAATCCTGCCTGTTCCAAAAGCTCTTTTCCTTTCATTATCTTGCCAGCCAAACTATGAGCCAAAAGTATAATCAAAGCCAGCTTGGATGTAAAAGCCTTTGTTGAAGCAACGGCTTTTTCTGGACCAGCCGTCAAGAGCATTTTATAATCTGCTGCTCGATAAAGAGTGGAGCCTAAAACATTGGTGATGGCTAAAATCTTGGCTTTCTTTTTTTTAGCTTCTTTAACCGACTCAATAATATCAATTGTTTCTCCTGATTGAGAAAAAGCCATCACCAAGCTTTCTGAAGTTAAAAAGTCAGCCGTATAACCAAATTCACTGCCGACAGTATAATTAAGATGATACTCGGCAATTTTTGAAAAAAGGTAAGTAGCGGCTAAACAAGCATAAGAAGCGGTTCCACAGCCAATCGCATAAACACCATAAGCTTTTTTAATTAATTTGGCTAAATCTGGAATCTGAGCAAGAGAATTTTCCGCAATCCCTCTTAAAATTTTTGGCTGTTCAAAAATCTCTTTAATCATAAAGTAAGGAAATTTGCCCAATTCAACCTCTTCGATTTTCCAGTCTAGAGTTTGAATTTTGGGTAAAATCTTCTTACCTGTTTGAGCCTGAAAAACCTTGATCTCTTGGGTGGATATTTCTGCTAATTGTTCATCTTCTAAAAAATGAACTTTCCGTGTATGAGCCAAAAGTGCGGGCGCATCAGAGGCTAAAAAATTCTCATCCTTGCCAAAACCCAAAACCAGAGGCGAACCTGTTTTAACCGCAATAAAAGTTTTAGAACCAGCTTCCATGGCAATAATAGCGTTCAAACCTTGAAATTGATTAAAGGCCTGACGAACCGCTTCTCTAAAATTCCTTTTTTTTCTTTCTTCTTCAATTAAATGAGCAGCCACTTCACTGTCAGTTTGTGATCTAAATTTATGACCCTTTTTTAAGAGTTCTTTTTTAATTTCAACATAATTCTCAATAATGCCGTTATGAATAACAGCAATCTTACCAGCACAATCTAAATGAGGATGAGAATTAATATCAGTCACGCCGCCATGAGTGGCCCAGCGAGTATGACCAAAACCAAAATTGCTTTTGGGAAGCTTGCTGATATCGGCTTCACCAATTTTACCTGTCTTTTTTTGGATAATTAATTTATCTTTTTTCTCAACACCAATCCCCCAAGAATCATAACCTCGATATTCCAGCTTTTTCAAACCAGTCAAGACAATTTGAGCGGCATTATTCTGCTTGCCAATATAACCAAAAATTCCACACATAATTTTTAGGACAGTCCTTTCACTCCCAGGATAGTCCTTTTTAAAGATTTAAGGACTATTGTTTCCTTTCAAGACCGTCCTGTTGATTTTAAACTAGTTTTTTTCTAAATTTTTCTCTTTTTTCTTTTTCGGTCTTCTTAATATTTTCTTTAATAATTAAATCTTGCTTGCCAAGACAACAAAATATGTTTTCACCTAAGTCTTTATCTAAAACTACACCAGCGCCAACAAAAGAATTTTTGCCGATTTTAATTCCCGGCATAATGCTGGCATTAACACCAAGGCGGACATTTTTCCCAATCATAACGCCTAATTTTTGTCTTCTCGTATTAACCTTTTCTCCTTTAACCACAGAATAAATATCTTCCTCATCAAGACGCAGATTAGCTAAAATTGCCCCCGCCCCTAAACTAACATTTTCATCTAAAACCGAATCGCCAATATAGTTTGAATGAAACCAGCAACCATTACCCACATAACTTCTAGTTATTTCCGTTGAAAAACCAACCACGCAGTTTGCACCAATCATTGATTGACGGACAACTGAATTATTGCCGATAATTGTTTTTTTGCCAATATAGGCAGGACCAACAATCTTCGCGTTTTCAAAAATCTTCACTCCATCCTCAATTATAACCGGGCCTGAAATTGAAACATTCTTGGCAATTTTAACTCTTTGGCCAATCTTCTTATCTTTAATCTCTTTTAAAAAACAAGTTGTCATTTGTAGAGTGTCCCATGGGTATTTTAAATAACCCCAATGACCTTGATAAGATACTGCTTTTGTCAAAATTTTATTTTGCACCATTTCATCAATAGCTTCTTCATAAAGAATGCCTTTTTTAAGATATTTAATCAACTCTTCTCCTTCCTTAAAAAGATCAACCACAATCCGAACTAAATCGCTTGGCTCTTTTCCTTCACCAGGTTTTTCAATCAATCCCTTAACTTCTTTTTTTTCATTAACCACAAGATAGCCACCTGGAAAATAAAATGGTGTTTTAAAACCCACTAAACAAATACCAACGTCTTTTCCTTGACCAGCCAAAATGACTTTTTTTAACAAATCAGGATTAAAAATATCATTGACATTAATCACCAAAACCGGACCTTTAACAAATTTTTCTGCTGATAAAATCGCTGCTGCCTGACCATGGCCTTTTTGTAAAACATTTTTAACACCAAGCTTTTCCACAACTGAAATATTGTCTTTACTGCAGACAACAGTCATGTCTTTAAAACCCGCTCCACTTATTCGTTCAATTTGATGCTGAAGAAGAGATTTTTCTAAAAAAGGAAAAAGTGCTTTATTGGAAAGCGGCCAAATTCTTTCTGACTTTCCCCCGGCCAAAATTAGAATTTTAATTTTCATAATTTTTAAATCCTTTTAATTTCTGCGCCTAGTTTTCTCAGTCTTTCTTCAATTTCCTCATAGCCTCGATCAATGTGCGAAACCCCAAAAACAAGACTTTCTCCTGAAGCAGCCAAAGCTCCCAACACTAATGTAGCCCCAGCTCTAAGGTCGGCCACCTTTAAAACAGCATTGTGCAAAAGACTCGGACCAGAAATACGAATAGCATGAAAATAAGAAGAATAATTATCTTTCCAATTAAAATTATAACATTCTTCTGGATTTTTGACCTCAGGATTAAAAAACTCAATCTTCGCCCCAAGTTTTTTAAGTTCTTCTGCGTATGAAAGTCTATCTTCAAAAACAGTCTCATGAATAGTGGAAATTCCTTCTGCTTGAGTCATTAAAACTGCCCAAGGCGCTTGCCAGTCAGTCATAAAGCCTGGATGAAAAGCAGTCGTCACATCAGTAGGTTTTAACTCTCCTTTAAAATAAAATCGAGTTGTTCTCTCAGTTACAGGTTCCCAACCAGCATTAGTTTCATCTAATTTGTCCAAAAAAAACTTAAGATTTTCTCTCTGAGTTCCATGAATAATAATATCTCCTTTTGTAACCAAAGCGGCAATGGCAAAAGTAACTATTTCATTTCTATCAAACATAATTTTAAAATTTGCCCCATGAAGCTTCTTAACACCCTTAATAACAATTTTTCTCGGTGCGATTCTCTTTATTTTGGAACCCATTAAATTTAAAAGCTTAATTAAATCATCTATTTCAGGCTCTTGAGCGGCATTTTCCAAAACAGTTTCTCCTTCTGCTAAAACAGCGGCCAAAATTAGAGTTTCTGTTCCAGTGTGAGTATTTTTAGGAAATTTATAAGTAGCGCCGATAAGCTTTTTAGCCTGAGCATGAAAATAGCCGTCTTCAGGAAAATAATGGACTTTAGCGCCCATTTTTTCTAAACCTTTAATGTGTCGACCAATGGGACGGGCTCCAATCCTGCATCCTCCAGGATTAGGAATCTGAACTTCGCCAAAACGAGCCAAAAAAGGAGCGATCAGCATTGAAGAAGTTCTTAAGCGGGCACCCATTTCTAAAGGAATTTTAAAATCTTTAACGCCTTTATTTTGCATCACGATTTTATGTTCATCTTCAAAAATCTTTACTTTTATTCCCAATCTTTTAATTATCTCTACCATTAAATAAAAATCAGTAATTAAGGGAATATTTTCTATGATTACTTCTTCATCAGTTAAAAAAGCAGCCAAAAGAACTTTTAAAGCCACATTTTTGGCTCCGGAAACAGAAACTTCTCCTTTAAGAGAAAGGCCGCCTTTAATTAGAAGCTTATCCATATTTTTCAAACTCTCCTACCATTTCTATCTCTTCTTTCAGTTCAACTCCGAACTTTTCTTTCACTTTTTTCTTGATCAGATCAATTAATTTTAACACATCCATTGCAGTCGTACTACCTAAATTTAAAATAAAATTGCCATGATAAGAGGAAACTTGAGCTCCGCCAATTTTTTTATTTTTAAGTCCAGTGGCATCAATTAAAAATCCAGCCGAAGTCGTAAAACCAGGAGTGGGAATTCTTATTGCTTCACTGTTCTTAATATTTTTAAAAACACAGCCTGCTGAAAATTTTCCTTGTGGTTGAGTTTTTAAACGATAATTCATCACTTGATTGGCTTTTAACCAAAGCTTTTTACTGTCTTCTGACCTAAGAGAAAAAACAGCCTCAAGAATGATTTCCTTTGTCTTTTGTATTTTACTTGTCTTATAATCAAAATTAAAATAGTCTTTAGTGACTGTTTTAACCTCGTTTTTTAAAGTTAAAAGGCGAGCTTCAAAAAGATAATCACCGAAAAAATCATTTGTTTTTAAAAAATGAGCATTGCCATAAATCGCCCCACCCACAGTACCAGGCAGACCTAAAAAGCTTTCAAAACCACCAATGCCCTTATCAAGGGTAAAACGAACTAAACGATTGACCAACACTCCGCTTTCTGCCTTAACAAGAATGTTTTTAATTTTTACTTTCTTATTCTTAATTTTTCCATCATATCCTAAAACTTTGATTTCTTGAATTCTATTTTTAATGACTAATCCTTTAAAACCCAAGTCTCCCACTAAGATATTTGAACCACCACCCAGAATAAAATAGGGAATTTTAAATTTTTGGGCTAAAGATACTGCTTTTAATAATTCCTGAGAGTTTTTAGCTTTGAAGAAAATCTCAGCAGGGCCACCAATTCTAAAGGTGGTATGAAGAGAGAGTAATTCGCCAAATTTTAACTGACCATTAGTTAAGTATTTACTGCCAATTCTATCGGCAAATTTTTGATATTTATCCATTAAATGTCTCCATAATTTCTTTATGCCAGGAAAAAATGTTGCCTGCTCCCATGGTGAAAATTATATCACCAGTACGAACCTGGTCACCCAACCAATCAATAATCTGCTCTTTCTTGCCTAAGTAATGAATATGGCGATGATGTTTTTTTGCCTCATTAACAAGCGTCTTAGCATTTATACCCAGATTGTTTTTTTCCCTTGCCGAAGAATAAATATCACTGACGATAGTAATGTCGGCATCTTTAAAACATCTGGTAAATTGATCAAAAAGAGCTTTGGTGCGAGAAAAAGTGTGGGGTTGAAAAATACAAATGATTCTTTTTTTAGGAAACCAGTCTCGAGCGGCTTTTAAAGTCGCCGCCACTTCAGTGGGATGATGGGCATAGTCATCAAAAAGACAAATTTCATTAACTTCGCCAATCTTTTCAAATCTTCTTTTTGTGCCGCTAAAACTTTTAAGTCCTTCTTTTATTTTTTGCCAAGAAATTCCTAAATGAAAACCAACGATAGCGGCAGCAATGGCATTTAAAACATTATGAGCACCAGGAACACGAAGACTAAACTCTCCCAAATCAATGTCTTTATGTTTTACCCAAAACCAAGTCCTTCTTTCACCAAAAGAAATTCTTTCTATCTGAAAATCAGCCAGCGGCGTTCTGCCAAAAGTTAAAACTTGGCAAGGAATTTGAGGAAGAATCTGACGAAGATTTTTATTATCTATTCCGGCGATAAGAAGATCTGTTTTGGCTATTTTTTGACCAAATTTTAAAAAAGCTTGTTTGATTACTTCCAGATTAGAAAAAACGTCAGGATGATCATATTCAATATTAGTAAAAACGGCAATCTTAGGATTTTGCCACATAAAACGAGGGGTTTTGTCAGTTAAAGGACAGGTAATATATTCATCAGCTTCAACAACAAAATACTTTCCTTTACCTGCATGTCCTGGATTACCTAAAGCAGAAATGTCTCCACAACCAACGGCAAATGAAGGATCAAGACCGCTTTTACTAAGAATGGTGGCAATCATGGCGGCCGTGGTTGTTTTTCCATGACAACCTGCAATAGATATTTGCTGATGATTTTTAATAAACATTCCTAACGCTTTTCCATGCATCAATACCTGACAACCCATTTTTTTAGCGGCCACTGCTTCAGGATTAGTCATGCCGCCATGAGCGCCAGTGACAACAACTAAGTCGGGCTTTTTTTTCAAAGAAATAATATTTTCTTTTTTAAATCCAACTCGCCAGCTAATTTTGTTTCTTTTTAAAACAGCATCGGTGACAAATTCTTCTTCAACATCACTGCCATCAATCTTGATGCCCATCTCTTTGGCCACAATCGCTAAAGCAGTCATGGCCACCCCTTTAATACCGACAAAGTAGATGAATTTTAGATTTTTAGAGTTTAACATCTATTATAGTGCGGGAAGGGATGATTTTTGCGGCGGGGAGTTTACAAAATTTTTGTTGTTCGCAATTAGCGATCCGCCAGCTGGCGAAGAGCGGTCCGCGAACACAAAAATTTTCGTAAGCGACCTCAGCCGTAAGTCAAAAAAAATCATCCTGACCTCAGCATTTTTTTTACTCCTATGAATGACAACATTTCTCCATAGTTATTTTTATCTTTTCTAAAAGAAAAAAATAAATCATGGTTGCAATGGGTGCAAAAGGGTAAAATTTCAATATTTTCTTCTCTAATGCCATTTTCTAAAAGCTGAATAAAATTAACTTTTGTTAAATCAAGAAATAACTTATTGTTTCTTTTAATTATTATCTTATTGCCAATTTGTTCCTGAAATATATCAGCTCTTTTTTTAGTTACATCATAACAGCAACTTTTAATATGGGGTCCAATAGCTACTATTATTTTAGCACTCTTTCCTCCTAAACTTTTAATTTTTTCAATTACTTCCTTACTAATCTTTTTAAGGCCTCCCTTCCAGCCGGCATGAACAGCACCAATAATTTCTTGTTCTGGTTCATAAAAAAGAATTGGCAAACAATCAGCAGTTCTGATTCCCAAAACAATTCCTTTTTCTTTGCTCACTAAACCATCAGTTTTTTTAATTGTTTTTCTTTTGTCCTTTTCCCCCACAACCACTATTTTATCTTTATGAATCTGCTCTGCAATAACTAAATCAGCATCATTAACACAAAGGCGAGCGATCGTTTGTCTTTGTGCTGTTTTTAATTTTCGAAAGTTACCCTCTTTTTTGGTCGTAAATCCGTGAATAAGATTTTTAAATTGAGATAGTTTTTTTGAGTAAATCATATCTTTTTGACCCAGAGCTAAGCCCTTTCATATTTAAGGCTTAGCTCTTAAGAAAGAGCGCGCATAACTGCTTTATGTTCACTCCAAGGATATTCTTTTTTGCCCCGGCACAAACTTTTTTCGTGGCCTTTACCAGTTAGAAGAACTAAATCGTCTTTTCCTGCCAATGTAACTGCCTTATTGATAGCTGCTTGACGGTTTAAAATCTTAAGTGTTTTATAGGTTCTAGGTTCTAGGTTATAGGTTTTAGAAATACCTATTTCTATCTGCTCGATTATTTCATTCACGTCTTCAGTTCGACAATCTTCTTCAGTGAGAATAATAATATCCGCATGTTGAGCGGAAATTTCTCCCATCATTGATCTTTTATCTTTATCTCGCAATCCAGCACTGCCAAAAACATGAATTAGTTTTCCTTTAATCGTGGGACGCAATGTCTTCAAAATATTTTCCAAGGCATTGGGAGTATGAGCAAAATCCACAATCACTTTAAAATCTCTATCAGTGGAAATAAATTCAAATCTACCAATAACGCCTTTAAAGCCTGAAGTGGCCTTTTTTATAATTTCATCTTTTACCCCCAAGGCTTTTGCGGTAGTAATGGCCGCCAAACAGTTAGATTGATTATATTCCCCTGGCAGGGGAGTGTTGAATTTAAAATTGTGCGACGTTATGTCTCCTTTATGAATTCCATAAGAAACAAGATTGTTAATTGTTAATTGTTGATTGCTAATTGATTTAAACGATCTGTCTTCTCTATTAACAATCGCTGTTTTTGCTCTTTTTAAAAGCTTCAGTTTGGTATTTAAATAGCTTTCATAAGTTTGATGATAATCTAAATGCTCATGAGTAATATTAGTCAAAACCCCTATTTCAAAAGGGATACCAAAAACCCGATGCTGATCAAGAGCATGAGAAGTTGTCTCTAAAACCACATACTTCATTCCCCTATCAACTGCTTTTCTTAGGAATTTTTGCAGAAGCCAAGAATTAGGAGTGGTCACATGAAAACCAGTTTCATATTCTTGACCTCCAATTTCAGCTTTAACTGAAGAAACTAAAGAAACTTTTTTGCCTGCCAACTTTAATATTTCATAAATCAGGTGGGAAACTGTTGTCTTGCCATCAGTACCGGTGACGCCAATTATCTTCAAGTTTGAAGCTGGATAGCGGAAAATCAAAGCAGCTAAAAAGGCGCAAAAAAGATGATAAATATTTTTTACATTTCTTATCACCTAAAAATTATAGCATATGCCTACTACTTTAGACCAAGTTAGTCAGGAGAAAGGCCATAATAATTAAAAAGCTCTTTGGCGATATCAAAAAATAATGGCGCGGCTGTTTCTGAGGCCCACGGAGAAGCACTTGGTTCACGAAGAATAATTAACATTACGAATTTAGGATCATCAGCC
>JADHYG010000038.1 GCA_016782545.1 Candidatus Microgenomates bacterium | reverse complement strand
AGATTCTTTTTTCTGGACTTCAAAAAATGGCAATCGAGGTTCTTTTTTCTTTTCTTCTTTAGTTAACTCAAGAACTTGGCCTTGTTTTAATTCTCCGCTTTTAGGAAGACCGAAAACCTGCTGAAGAGCAGTTTCCGTCATTCTTCCCGCCAAATCCTTTTTAGCGGTTTGCCTAGCAGAACCGCCTAGTTCCTTCATTTGTTCAAGAAAAGAACCAGCAACTGGGGTAAATTTTTTCTTGGTTGAAATAGCCATCTTGACCAGAAGTCTACTATAGGTTTAATAATTTGTCAAGAGTTTTTTGCCGGCGAACAAGGGAAGCTAAATAGTATTTTTGAGTTTGAAGCTGGGCTTGGATTTTTTTATCTTTTTCTTTATTAATAAGACTGTCAATGTCTTGATCAGAAGCAATAATTTTTTCAGCATCAGCAATTTTTTCTAAAATAAATTCCAAGCTCAGATTTTTTTCGGCACTTTTTTTGTATTCTGCCTTGAGTGAGTCAATTGTTTTTGCTTTTGCCTGTAAATATTGATCAACGGTCATGCCCAGTTTTTTAATTTCATCTAAAAGATTAGCCAGCATTCGATTGACTTGATCTTCAAGAAGAATACTGGGAATTTGGATTTTAACAATTTTAAGAATTGCTTCCAAAATCTCATTTAAGTTTGGTTTTTGTTGTTCGGCTGTTTCTTTGTCTGGTTTTTTTGTGCCATCGGCTGGTGTCCAAATTTTCGTTCTTTTAGCTTGTTTTAGTTCTTTAATTGCTTTTTGATAATCGCCTAGCTTAATATCAGGTTTTTCGCAGGTATGAGCTTTAAATTGCCAATCTTCATTTTCTTTAGCTTTGATAAGTTCAACTTTAGGAGAAACAATCGGTTGAAGACTGTGTTCTTTAATGGCGTGGAGGTAAAAAGCAGGAATAATTTCTCTCATTACTTCCTGATAAACCTTTTCTTTATCAATCTTGTCTTTGGCTAAATCTTTTGGTGCTTTTCCTTTTCTAAAACCTTCGACCTTAGTATAAGAGAGGGATTTTTCAAAAAGCTTGTCAAAATTTTCCTTGACTTTTGGCCAAGGAATGGTGATTGTTAATTCAATTGTTTTGTCTTCTTGACGATTAATAGCTGTTTGCATGAAAACTATTATATCTTGTTTTAATAATTAGAGCAAGCGCAAGTTTATGATATAATAAGTCTACTTATGGCAGGAAGAGAAATGTTACGTAATTGTCCAGAAGTTCGCGGGAAGATTCAGCTGGCTCAAGAACAAATAACTGAAAAAGGAGCGCAGACTATTATTTGTTCACGATGCTCAACGCAATTTGATGTTACTAAAAATGGCGCTTTTCCGCTCGCGGATTATTGTGTTTATGGTCTTTCTCAGCTTAATCCCGAGAGTGAGGTAGATGGTTATTTTGATTCCGATGAATAAGATTTTTAGAAACAAGGTCAAGAATTTTTATTTGTATAACTGGCTGTGAGTGCCTATTTTGCTTTTAAATTGTCTAACCATTTATCAGCATCTTTAACATTATTAAAAGCAGGTGAAACATAGCCAGCCTTAATATCTTTTTCAGATTTTTTGAGTGACTTTATTAGACAATCGCTAAGTTCTTCTTCAAGACTAAAAGAAACAGTTTTAGTGCGAATTAACTGTCTTAAATAAGCATTAATCAAAGCACTTAAATTTAAGCCCAAATTCTTGGCAATTTTTTGGGCTTGTTTTTTAATATTGGCATTAGTTCTAATGTTAATGACCGCCGCATTATTCATATGTGTACATTGTATATAAATTGTACATACATGTCAAGCATTAGTTTTTCGTCAGCCACTATCGGCAATCCATTTCATAATTCTCTTTTCAAATTAGTTTTATTGATTAAAATATAATCTAGAAAAAATGTTTTTGTAATTCAATAAGCTGTTTACATCTGTAATCTTTGCACTCTTTACAGTTTTTAATGCCTTTTTCCAGTCCACAATTCCTTATTTTACACTGCTTGCAATATAAGTAAATTGGACCATTCGATAAACAACCATGACAGTTAATATCCTCTGGTTTAACTGGCGGGCGGCTGCACTTTCCTTTTCTATATCTTTCTGTCCACTCTCTTGCTGTCTTTTTCCTTAACTTATCATCATTATTTTGGTTGGCAATAAAAGCGTCACAAGAACCACAATTCAAACCGCAGATAGCAATATGCTTATTTTTCATTTTTCACCTTTTTGTTTTTTAAGCCCATTACAAACCTTTTTACCATCAGGTATCATTTTATGGAGGCTTGCGATTTTTTTACAATTATCATAATTGCCACACTTTCCGCAATTTTCAACCTTCATTTCCAAACCACATTTTCTAACTTCGCAAACTTTACAATGCTTAAACAGTGGTTCTTCTAAAGATAAACAGCCTGTACAGTTAATATCCTCTGGCTTTAAGTTTTTCCAATCATATTCTTTTACCCATTTTTGGGCTGTTTTTCTTCTTAGCTCATCATTGTGGTTTTGCAGAGCCAAATAACAGGGACAATCACCGCAATCCAAACCGCAAATTGATACTTTTTTAGTAGTCATTTTTTCTCCTTCGGGAAATAATACTTTCTTCCTTTTAACTTGTTGGGCAGTAGATCTTTATCGGTATATTTTTCATAGTCTTTGCCATCCTCCTTCGCTAAAGCTACGGAAGGACTGGCCGTCAAGGCTTAAAGTATTTCCTCCCCTTTAACTTATTTGGTAGTAGATTTTTGTCTTTATCAGGATAAGGTTCATATCCGCGGCCGTATCCCAAATTCTTCATCAGTTTAGTGGGGGCGTTGAGAATGTTCATGGGGATAGGTAGGTTGCCATATTTTTTGACATCTTCTTGAGCCCGACGCAAAGCGTCGTAGGCTGAGCGGCTTTTTTTTGCAGAGGCGAGATAAACAACGCCATGAGCAAGGTTAATGGCGCATTCAGGATAACCAATGATCTCACAGGCTCTAAAGACTTCGTTGGCAACAACTAAAGCGGTAGGCAAAGCCATACCAATATCTTCACTGGCAAAGATAACCATGCGGCGGGCGATAAATTTTGGGTCCTCCCCTGCTTCGACCATTTTGGCAAGATAATATAAAGCGGCATCAATATTGCTGGCTCGCATTGATTTTATAAAAGCAGAAATGGTGTTGTAATGTTCGTCTCCAGCTTTATCATAAAGTAGATTTGATTTTTGCATCACTTCTTCAATTGTTTTAACGGAAATTTTCTTTTGAGAAAGATTTGCAGCGATCTCAATGGCGTTAAGAACAATGCGAGCGTCGCCGTTGCTAGTTTTAATTAAAAAATGCAAGGCCTTGTCAGCAATATCTTTTTTAAGTTCTTTTAAGCCTCTTTTGATAATTTTTTCTAATTCTTGATCTTCATATCTATTTAAAACAAAAACACGGGAACGGGAAAGAAGCGGGCCAATGACTTCAAATGAAGGATTTTCCGTGGTGGCGCCAATTAAAATAATGACCCCCTTTTCTACATGAGGTAAAAGAGCGTCTTGCTGGAGCTTATTAAAACGGTGAATTTCATCAAGGAAAAAAATTGTTTTTTGCTGATAGAGTTTAAGCCGTTCTTTGGCTTGAGCAACGGCTTTTCTGACGTCGCTTAAATTAGCGGTCACGGCCGAAGAATGAATAAAATGAGATTTAGTTGTTTGGGCAATAATATAGGCAAGAGTTGTTTTGCCTGATCCTGGCGGTCCCCAAAAAATCATCG
The DNA here is from genome assembly GCA_016782545.1 of Candidatus Microgenomates bacterium. Next base: position 5,602 of record JADHYG010000038.1, on the reverse strand, counting down.
AAGGAATTTGATCGGTTTCAATAAGCTTGCGGATAATGCCGTTTTTACCGACCAAATGTTTTTGACCGACAAACTGAGTTAAAGTTTTTGGCCTGATTTTATCAGGCAAAGGAGAGGTGTCCATATGACCTTTATCGTGTACCAAACAAAATGAATTAAATCAAGACAATCGATTTAAGAAAGCCTGATATTTTGTTTTGGTACTGCGATAATTTTAACCTAAAAAACAAGCGGATTCAACTCGAATTATTCATACCTTAAGGCCTCAATGGGGTTGAGTTTAGAGGCTTTAATGGCTGGAGCAACGCCGAAAATTATTCCTACCAGAGCAGAAACAGTAAAAGCTAGGCCGACTGACCAAAGAGTAACTGATGTTTCAATAAAATTGCTCAAAGCTAATGACCCCAGAGTTCCTAATAAAATTCCCAAAAGACCGCCAGTAAAAGAAAGAATAACCGCCTCAACTAAAAATTGAATCAGGATGGCTTGCGGCGTGGCGCCAACAGCTTTTCTTAAACCTATTTCTCGGGTTCGTTCAGTTACAGAAACAAGCATAATATTCATAATGCCAATGCCGCCAACAATCAAAGAAATAGCGGCAATTCCCCCTAAACCAGCAGTAAGAGCGCTTAGAATTGAACTAACGGTGGAAAGAAGCTCTTCAGGGCTGACAACCGAAAAATCTTCTTCATCAATTTCACTGCCTAAAATTTCTTCTGCTTCAATAATGGTTTCTTCAATCTCTTCTGAAGATGACGCTTGAAGATAGATATAGCTTATTTTTTCAAGGTCAAAATGTCTTTGAGCGGTGGTAATAGGAATAATAACAAGATCATCTTGATCTTGGGTGAAAACACTGCCTTTTTCTTCTAAAACGCCAATGATTTGGTAGCGTTGATCAGATAAAGTAATTTTTTTACCAATAGGATCAATGCCGCTAAAAAGATTTTCTTTGACTGTTTGACCCAAGACTGCCACTCTTTTGGCGCCATCAACATCAGTTTTAGTCAAAAATCGACCTTCTTCGACTGGAGCATTGCGCATTTCTGAATATTCTTCTGAAGTGCCTAGAATAGCCGTATCTTCAGTTTCGCCTGCATATTTAGCCGTTAATGATTTAGTGACAATAGGCACAACTCTTTCAATGAAATTACTTTTTCTTTTTAGTCTATTAGCGATGGATAAAGTCAGTTTATTACTGCCGATTCCGGGCGGTCCGCCCTCTCTGCCGGCTTCGTCTTCAAACTGCATTTTGCCGGGCATGATAATAATTAAGTCACTACCCAGTTCTTCAAATTGTTGAGTGATTAATTCTTGTAGTCCTGAACCAATAGAAACCAAAAGAATGACCGCGGCCACGCCGATAATAATTCCCAACATAGTTAAAACAGCTCGGGTTTTGTTTGTTTTCAAGGCTAAAAAAGCAATTCTTAAAAGCTCTAAAAAATTCATTTCTTTATTTTCCCATCCTCAATCTTAATAATTCTTTTTGCATATTCGGCGATTTTAGGATTATGAGTGACAACAACAATCGTGTTTCCTTCTTGATTTAATTTTTGAAAAATAGTCATGACTTCTTTGCCTGATTTTGAATCTAAGTTGCCGGTTGGTTCGTCGGCAAAAATTATTGAAGGATGATTAACAAGGGCTCGGGCAATGGCCACTCTTTGTTGTTCACCGCCGGAAAGCTGAGAGCGATAATGATTAATTCTTTTGCTTAAACCCACCATTTGCAAAAATTGTTTGGCGACTTCTTTTTCTTGGCGAAGATTGTTAAGGCCAGTATAAGTTAAGGGCAAAGTGACATTATCTAAAGCAGATGTTCTTGGCAAAAGGTTAAAAGTTTGAAAAACAAAACCAACTTTTTTATTACGGATTTTTGCTAATTGAGTTTCGTTTAATTGAGAAATGTCTTCGTCTTCAAAAACTATTTTGCCTTTGGTGGGTGTATCAAGACAGCCAATGAGGTGCATTAAAGTAGATTTTCCTGAACCAGAAGGACCTTGAATAGCGACAAACTCGCCTTTTTTAATTTCCAAAGAAACATTATCTAGGGCTTTAACCTCAAGCCCGCCCATTTGATAGATTTTGGAAACACTTGTTAATTTAACTAACATTAAATTACAAATTTTCAATTTCTAATTTTCAATTTTCATTGAATTTTTAATTTCTAATTTTCAAACCAACTCAGATCTGGCCAAACATTCATTTTATTGAAAATTGTGTCATTGAAAATTGATTGCCTGCCCGTCATAGCCTACGACATCAGGCGTTGGCAGGCAGGTAAATTGCTAAATTGAAAATTGTAAATTCACTTGGGTATTAATTTACCTTTTCTCCTTCTTTAATCTTTGAAACTCCTTTGCTGATGATTTTATCTCCTTCTTTCAGCCCTTCTAAAATTTCTATACTTTCATCAGTTTCCATGCCGATCTTGACTTCCTTTTTAACTGCTTTGTTATTTTCTACCAGCCAGACAGATTTTTTTTCTTTTTTTTCCATCACCGCTGTCATTGGCACGACAAGAACATTTTCTTTTTCTTCTAAAACAATTTCTATATCTCCATTCATGCCCAATTTAAATTGCAATTCTTCATTTTGATGAAGAGGAATTTTAATAGGAAAAGCAGTGCCGCCTCCTGAAGTTTTGACTGAAGTAAAATCAATTTGAGCAATTGCTCCTTCAAACTCTTGATCAAGAATCCCATCCAGCATTACTTTTGTTTTTTGATTAAGTCTGATTTGAGCAATATCCATCTCATCAATATTGGCAGAAAAATAAATAGATTGAGGATCGGAAACAGTAAAAACAGCCGTTGCTGGCGTAATATTGATGCCGGCGATTGGGGCGTCAATACGGGTAATGATACCGGCGATTGGCGTCACTAAAACAGCGTATTTTAAAGCAATGTCATTAAGTTCAACATCAAGAACGGCTTTTTCCAGATCAAATTGATTTTTTTCTAAAAGCCGGCGCGCTTCATTTGTCAGCGTAAATTTATCAAAATTGTCAGAATCAACATCATAATCTTCTTTGCCCTGCTCAAAATCCCATCTTTCGCTGGCATAATCATGAAGTTCTTTTTCAAGGCTTTTTTTCAATTCGCGCTGGTCAAGCTGGGCAATTGTCTGCCATTTTTCTACATAATCACCCTTTTTAACGCCTACCCAAGCCAATTTTCCTGATGTTTGAAATTTAAGACTTACTTCTTGATCGGCCTTGATCGTTCCAGAAGCAGAGACGGTGTTTGTAAGCGACTCTTTTTTAACCGTTGTTAAGGTAAATTCGCTTTCTTTTTTTGAAGCAGAGCCTTTTTTCATAAAAAAAGCTGCGCCAATTATAAAAAGAATAATAATGATAATGACTTTTTTCTTCATGTTAACTTTTTAAGTTTTGATTTCACTGGTTGAAGGAAAAATTAAGGAAAGAAGAGTTTTTGAGGCTTCAAAGGTTTTTTGATAAGGCATTAAGAATTGTTGAGAAACAAAACTTAAAATAAATGAAGCCACCAAAAAAACTTTTCTTTTTGACCAGCGCTTGGTTTGTTCAACCGTAGAAATTGTTTTGCCAAGGAATTTTAGGATTTGGCTTTCAAAATTTTCCGCCAGCTCTCTAAGACCTTGATCTTCAATATTGGCAAATTCTTGATTAAGAAGCAGTCTGGCCTCTGGTCTTTTAGTGGCAAAATCAAGATAAGCTTTAACAACAGAAAAAAGCTTGTCTAAAGGATCTTCTCCTTCATTAAAAGCCAAAGAAAGATTATTGGTGAGGTCATTAGCCGTAGAAGAAAGAAGATTAAGACAAAGCTCGTCTTTGCTTTTAAAGTGATAATAGAGAGCGGCTTTGGTTAAATCAAGCTCATAAGCGATGTCTCGCATAGAAACGCCAAAATAACCTCTTTGAGCCAGAAGCATGCCGGCCGCTTTTAAAATCTCGTCTTTAGTTTTCTTTTTTTTCTTCATAGACAGCCTTTTCTTTTTTTACTTCTTCGGCGATTCTTGCTTCTCCAGGAGCAAGAGATCTTACTTCAGAGAGAAAAACTCCCTCTTCTGTTCCCGGTGTTCCCAAGAGTTTTATTTCTGAAAGAAGAACGCCTTCAGCGACTAAGCCTTTAGGAAGAAAAAAAGAATTTAATTCTTTTCTTATTTTTTCTTCAATCTGAAGCCGATATTTAGTAATTTGTTCAAAGGTTACTTCTGCTAAAACAGATCTAAGCCGACTGCGGGAAACCGGACGAACGACTTTGCTGACAAAGCCTTCGCCAATATTATCCCAAAGCTTGGGAGCTCCTTCTTTATCAAGTTTAAAAAGAATTGAACCTTCAACCTGCATTAATTTATTATCAGCGGCAACAGCATTAAGCGGTTCATCGCCTAGAGCCTCTTTGTGTTTTAAATCAAATCCATGGCGAATAGTGTATTCAACAATCTGGGCATTGAAAAGCTTGGCTCTTTGCCAAAAAGGAATTTTAAAATGAAGTCCCGGCCCCCAAATTTTTTTCAGCACGCCTTTGCCAAGGTCGTGAATACAGGCAATATGTCCTGGCGGGACATTAATAAAAAATCCACCCACAACTTCATCAACCAAGAATGAAACTACTAACTGGTCAAAAGCCATATTAACCTCCTAAAATTTGTTCTCTGACGGTTTTAATAATTGCTTTACCTTCAACAATCGGCATTTCCAAGCCGACTTTTTTCCGCCACTTTCCTAATTGATCATTTAATAATAACAGAAATTCAATTATTTCGGTAATAGTAAAAAAGAATTCCTGACCAGAAGGAATTCTGTAAGTAATGAGAAAGGCGGCCACTGGCGCCCAAACTATTAATAAATAATCTTCGCGAACGGCTTTTTTTTCTTTAACCCAGTTGGCAAAAACAAGAACAACAAAAAGGCCGGCGGCAGAAATAAAATTTAAAACTGGATTGGGTTTGGTTAAATCAAAAAGATGAAAAAAGGTGAGGTTCATTGGTTGAGCCGGTCGAGAAACAAAAGAATAAAGCAAAGAAAGTTCATGTTCGGTAAATCCCTGGCCAAAGATTTTCCAAAGCATGCCAAAATAAACTGCTTGGATAATTAAGTCAAAAAGACGCAGATTAACAGTCCCTTTGTGTTTTTTAAAAGCGGCTTTTTGAATTTTTTTAAGTTTAATGGGTTCGTATTTATATTTTTCTTCAATTTCCGCCAGTTCATCCATGAGTTTGTCTTGATCTGGTTCACTGGCTTTCGCCTTTTTTCGTAAAGGCAGAAGAATAAGTCGTAAAAGGATAACAAAGATAATCAGGGCAATGCCCATGTCTTTATAACCTGGCATGAGGTTATAAATAAAAATGAGAATATTTAAAAACGGTCTAAATAAAACTTCAAGATAAATAGTGTAGAGCATAAGAAAAAATACTTACCGATCGGTAAGATAATTTAAGATTAGCAAAGGAAAAGGGGTTTGTCAAGCAAATTTAGTGCCAGAGGAGAGATTTGAACTCTCACGGGTTGCCCCACACGGTTCTAAGCCGTGCCTGTCTGCCAATTCCAGCACTCTGGCGCTAGGAAATTATACCAAACTTAGAGAGTTAATTGAAGAGAAGAGGGTTGAAAATT
>JADHYG010000004.1 GCA_016782545.1 Candidatus Microgenomates bacterium | reverse complement strand
TTGGTCGATCAAAATTTCTATTTGGTCAGTAGTTAAACCGTCTTGTAAATTTACTTCTATGTCTACCAGCAAGGTTCCTGTGCCGGTATGCAGTGTTCTCAAGTCTATTACCTTTTTAACCTCTGATAAAGCTTCGACAGTTGATTTAATTCTATCTTCAGTGTCGGGTGGCGCGCTTTGACCAACAAGAAGATCTTTTGCACTTTTTAAGATAAAAATTGCCAAAATCGCTAAAGTAATACCAATAAGCATTGCGCCCAAGCCATCTATTTTTTGGTTATTGCTGAATTTATAGAGCAGGATGGAAATTAAACCTAGAATCGAAGCTAGTGTACCCATTAAATCTAAAATAAGTGCGGTCTTGGTTGCAATAAATGCCGAGTGAAGAAAAATTCTAAAAATGTTCTTATAGATACCCACGGGCAGGAGCCCGTGGTTCTCTGTTTCGCTCTGTACACTCGCCTTCGGCGAGTGATTTATTTATATCGGCTTCATGTCCGACGTAACGTCGGACTTTTCGCCTTTCTTGATATAAACTTTTTTGCCTAAAAGTCGTTAAGGCTGATAGAAAAGTCCAAAAATAGACTTCCCTACCGTAGCCAAAAGGATGTTTCCGATCTGCTAGTCCTTTTGATTTTTTAACACCGAAAATCAATAGTCCAGAAGCTAAAAGATCAGCACTTCCTTGCAAAGCTTGAGAAAGCATAATAACGCTTCCAGAAATTATTGCAACTAGTAAATTTATTAAAACATCAGTGATATCTACGAAAAAGGAGACTTTGACGACTTTTTCTGAGGTTATATAAATTTTTTTATCCTGCATGGTTTAATTATAGCGGATTATAAATTTTTTGCACAGAAAGTATTTTTATTTTTTTAAATCCTCTCAGTTTTTAAGCCTATTTAGAATCACTAAATTTTTTGCAATAGCGGAAAATTTGTTAATGGTGAGAGCTAACAGATTATTAGGCATTTAACCTTAAGAAATTGGTGGGATTTTTTGGTAGAATTGGAGTGATGAAAGTGAAAATAAATGCCTGGGCAGTTAAAAAACCAAAAGCCCGATTTGAAAAATTCGTTTACGAAAAAAATATTGAAGAACAGGAAGTTCTTGTTGCTGTTAAATACTGTGGTTTAAGCAGAGGAGACGTTTGTTTTGTTGATAATTTTTGGGGAGATACTAGTTATCCTTTAATTCCCGGAGTAGAAATTTTCGGAGTAATCAAAAAGAAAGGGAAAAAAGTAAAGGGTTTTAAGATCAATGATTTTGTCGGCATGGGCTATCAAATGAGTTCGTGTCTCAAGTGTGAGCATTGTAGGGAAGGAAAAGAGCAATTCTGCAAGAAACAAAAGGTTATCAGTGTGAACGGATACGGAGGCTTGGCCGATGGTATTGTTTTTGACAGCCGTTTTGTTTTTAAGATTCCGCCTGATCTAAGAACGCCCTCCGATGTTCCTTTAATGTGTTCAGGATTAACAGTTTACTCGGCTATTAAAAAAGCAAATGTTAAGACAGGGATGAAGGTCGGCGTCGCTGGAGTTGGCAATCTAGGACATTTAGCAGTTCAAATATTAAATAAGATAGGGTGTGAAGTGACGGCTTTTTCTCATACTAAAAAGAAAGAAGCAATATTAAGAAAGTTGGGAGCCGAGTATTTTGTTAATAGCATAGATAAAAAATCGTTGAAAGAGGCAAAAGGAAAATATGACGTCATTCTTTCGACATCCTCAGTCTCACTAAATTGGCCAGCTTACATCGAGGCTTTAAAACCACAAGGAAATCTGTGTATTGTTGGTTTACCTGAAAAAGATATTTCCTTTCCTCCAGTTCTGCTTGCCGATTATGCCCAGCGGGGCGTATTGGGAAGCTATGTTGGTAGTCGTTCTGAAATGAAGGAGTTGTTGAATTTTGTTTCTAAAAATCATCTTAAAGCCATCACGGAAGTTTTTCCAATTGCCGAGGTAAATGCCGTGGTGAGCAAAATTCGGAATAAAAGCATTCCATTTAGCGTTGTTGTAAAGACTGGTCGCTAATGATGAGAAATTTCCTAGCCTGCCTTACTACAATTTCAGGCTTTTCAACCATTTTTACCCACCGAAAAGTTCAAACCCTGAACCAGATGAACACTTCTTTTTTAATTGTGATAAACTAACACTATGAAAATCGTCAAAAAACTAATTACTCTTAACGAGTTAAATAAATTAGCTCAACAAGGGTTTGGCAATTTGGTTAAAGCTGTGGTGGATGTTGAAAAAGAAATAATGGCCATAGATGGAGAATTGCATGCTGATGAAGAGGCATTACTATTGGAAAAAGGCTCTAGACAAGAAAATCTTTGGGGTATAAATCTTTATCCTGATTTGAAAGATGCTGATTTCATTGAATTTGATTCGATGATAAACTTACGACCTTCTGCAAAAAACATGACTAGAGGGATAAATGATCCAAAGATAAGAAAAAGAATAATCAAAATAGTTAGCAAGTTGATGAAGAAATGAACCCACAACACAAAAAACTAGCTTCCGGAAATTGGAATAAGCTTACTTTAATTCAACAAATGGCTAACATTGGCAGTGAAGTGGAGCGAACTATTTCTTGGAAAAATAAAGGAAATCTTGAATACAGTAAAATGGCTTTTATCCGTGTACTTGAGCTTTTGAATTTAACTATAGCCTGTGATAAAAATAGAAAACGACTTAAAGAATTAACTAGAGTTCGTGAAGCTCTTATTGACTACTTTGAAAGTAATAATCAGTTTTCTTCTTCAGATAAACTTTGGCAAAAGTATTTTTTTGCCTTTAATTACAGTGCTCGAATGAATTCGAGCATCATTTCAGGCTTTTCAACCAATCTCAAGTAAAACTACCTTTTCTTTTAATTTTCTCAGTTTTTAAGCCTATTTAGAATCACCAAATTTTCCGCTTAAGCGTGAAATTTGGAGCTTTTAATTTCTTGCTATAATAAGAATTATATGATTTCTTTATCTAATAACCCACGATTCATGCTCATTGGACTTGTACCGCGTTATGAGAATAAAGAAAAAACGCTTGTAGATTTTGAGGAAGTACAATCTTTGGTACATGCATTTGGTGGAAGCGTATATGCGGCTATAGCTCAAAACAGCATCAGGGCAGATAGTTCTACATATATTGGCACCGGCAAAGCTCGAGAAACTGCTGATGTCATCATTAAAGAAAAGATTGACATTGTTGTTATTAATGAGAGCATTAAACCAAATCAGTTATATAATCTGAAGAAAATTTTTGAAGAAAACAAGCCGGGTATTTTAGTTTGGGATAGAGTTGATTTAATTCTTCAAATATTTAGTAAACACGCTTCTACTTTTGAGGCAAAACTCCAAATCAAACTTGCCAGTCTGCAACACATGGGTCCTCAATTACAGGGTATGGGTTTATCCTTGTCTCGACAAGGAGGAGGCATAGGTACTCGCGGCATTGGAGAAACAAATACTGAAATTATGCAGCAACACTGGAAAACCGAGATCAAAAATATTCAGAAACAGCTAAAAAAATTAACTCTCGTTCGCCATCAGCAAATGAAGCGTCGCAAAAGAACGGGTTTATTGACCATCTCTATCATTGGTTATACTAATGCAGGTAAAACAACATTATTTAATAGACTTAGTAAAAAAAGCAACCTTGTGAAAGATGCACCCTTTGCGACCTTAGACAGCAGTATCGGTAAATTTTTTCTTCCGGCAATTAACCGTGAAGTGTTTGTTTCCGATACCATCGGCTTTATTCAAAAGTTGCCGCCACAGCTTATTAATGCATTTAAATCAACCCTGATGGAAACAGTCAATGCCGATCTTCTTTTGCACATCATTGATGTCTCAGATTTATATATGCAAGACAAAATTGCCGTGGTTGAAGAAATACTTCATGATTTAAAAATCAATACAAAAAATCAAATCTATGTTTTCAATAAAATAGATATGGCCACAAAAATTAACAAAGAAGATCTTGTCAAACAATATCGTTTATTTCATCCACAATTTATCAGCGCTAAAAGTGGAGCAGGATGCGCTCAGTTGATTGATGTCATTCAAAAAGAACTAACCAATTCAATCCCCTCTTGATCGATTGTGACCTTAGAATGTTAGTCCCTTGGCTTGACGTCTAGCCAGGGTTAAATCTAAAATTATTTTTCGGAGTCTGACTGCTTTAGGAGTGACGTCAACAAATTCTGTTTTATCAATATATTCTAAAGCCGCATCTAAATCCATTGTTTTTGGTGTATTTAAATGCCTGGTCACACCTTCGCCCTTAGAACGCATATTGGATAATTGTTTTTCTTTACAAACATTGACGCACATATCGCCCGGCCGAGAATTTTGACCAACAACTTGACCTTTATAAACTTGGGTGTTTGAGCCGATAAATAATTCTCCTCTATCTTGAACATTAGTTAAGCCATATGTTCTGGTAATTCCTGTTTTATAGGCGACCAAAGAACCGTGCCCCCTTTCTTTCCAAATGCCCTTTTGAGGCATGTATTTATAAAACACGGTGTTCATAATTCCTAAGCCATGGGTATCGGTCATAAATTTTGTTCTGTAGCCAAAAAGGCCTTGGGTCGGAATAATAAATTCTAAGTGGACAATCGCGTTGGTCGTCTGCATTTTTCTCATTTCAGCAAATCTGCTATTTAATTTTTGAATAACTACCCCAGAATCTTTTTCCGGCACTTCAATAAAAACTTCATCATAAGGGATCATTTTTTGGCCATTGATATTTTTCACAATTACTTGTGGCTGGGAAACTTGAAAAGCAAAACCTTCACGACGCAATCTTTCAATAAAAATAGCCAGGTGTAGTTCTCCTCGTCCCGAGACAATCCAGCCATTGTCTGGAGCATCTTCGACCCGCAGAGCAACGTCATTGTCCAGTTCTTTGTACAATCTTTCTCTAATTTGTCTTGAAGTGGTATAAATACCTTCTTGACCGGCAAAAGGTGATGAATTAACCTCAAAGGTCATTTTGACGGTTGGTTCCTCAATTTGTAAAATAGGCAAAGCTTTGGGCTTTATTATATCGGCAATAGTCTCGCCGATCGTGATCTCAGGAATACCGGCGATGGCGACAATTTCTCCGGCTTGAGCTTGAGAAACTTCGATTTGTTCTAAACCCTGAAAAGTAACCAAAGAAGTTAAGCGGTATTTTTTCATTACTCCTGTGCGGTTAATATGGATTACTTCCTGATTGGCTTTTAGATTACCATTATAAATTCTTCCTCGGGCAACCCGGCCTTTAAAATTATCTCGACTGATCGAAGTCACCAGCATTTGCAGTGGTTTGGTTAAATCAGCCTGGGGCGGCGGCACATACTTAATAATTTCCTCAAATAACGTGGTAATGTCGTTCATTTTGGCAAGATCCGGCTCTAATCCGGCTTTGCCCAATTTTGCCGAAGCATAAACAATCGGAAATTCAGCTGTTTTATCATTGGCTCCCAAGTCAATAAATAAATCAAAAGTTTTGTTTAAAGCCTTGCTAATATCAACATTAGGCTGGTCAATTTTATTAATGACAACAATAATGCGGTGGTTTAACGCCAAGGCTTTTTTTAGAACAAATTTGGTTTGGGGCATGGGACCATCCTGAGCATCAATTAGTAAAAGCGAACCGTCAGCCATCTTCAAGACCCGCTCCACTTCTCCGCCGAAATCAGCGTGTCCTGGAGTATCAATAATATTTATTTTAGTGCCTCGCCACATAATTGAAGCATTTTTGGAAAAAATTGTTATTCCCCTTTCTCGTTCCAATTCATTACTATCCATAATACAAATAGTATTAGTCATCTCTTTTTTAAGATGGGTGGCTGATTGCCGTAACAAAGCATCCACTAAAGTGGTTTTACCATGGTTGACATGAGCAATAATGGCCACATTGCGAATTTCCATAAAAATTAATTCCTTTAACAAAAAAAATGCCTGCTTCCAAGCATTTCAATCCTTTCTATTTTACCTTAAATTTGCTTTAAAAACAATCACCCAGTATTATTATTCAAATGTCTTATTTTTTCTACATTCTTCGTTGTTCGGATAACTCATTGTATTGTGGGGTGACAAATAATTTAGACAAGCGAGTCAAAGAACATAATTCCAGTTCTTCCAGAGCATCTAAATACACAAGATCAAGACGACCCGTCAAACTAGTTTACTTTGAAAAATTCCCAGATTTGAAAAGAGCCATGCAAAGAGAAGTTGAGATTAAAAAATGGACGAAAATTAAAAAAGAAGCCTTGGTAAGTGGTTAAAGTGATTTTTTGCTAGAGTCGGAATACGAAAAAATCAATCTATTTCAGTTGTTCGTCTAAATTTTGCTTTATTTATTGATTTTTAGTATACTTGGTTCATATGAAAATGAAGGTTTTAAATTATCGCATTATTATTACTCCAGACGCCCAGACAGGAACAGGAAAAACCGGTTATACTGCTTTTTGTCCCACTTTAGGAGTAGCTGATGATGGTGACACTATTGAAGAAGCACTAAAAAATGTAAAAGGAGCAATTCAGGCTTATGTAGATAGTTTAGTTGAAGACAAACAAGTTGTTCCGGTCGATCAACCTCAACAAGATATGGTGACGACAACTCAAATTGCCGCTCCACTTTCTTTACGCTTTGCTTAAATTGTTAAAATGACTAAACTGCCTCAAATTAAACCGCGCGAAATTGAAAAGGCACTTACTAAATTAGGATTTATTTCCAGATCAGGAAAAGGAAGTCATGTAGTTTATAAACACCTCGATGGAAGACGAACAGTAATACCAAATCACAGACGGCCAGTTAGGGTCGGTACTTTAAGAGCCATTTTGAAACAAGTTGATATTACTATTGAAGAATTTTTAAAACTCTTAAAGAAGAAGAAATAAAAAAAAGCAGTTACAATTGAAGTCATAAAAAATGGGAGGCGTCACTCTATAACACGTAGTCATAGGTTCGTTTTCTCCCTGATGATAACTATATTCTATCAAAATCATACTATTTGTCAAATGTTTTTTAGGCCTTATTAACGGTCTTTTTTAATGGTGATTTTTTAATAAATAAGTTCTCTATGATAAACAAATGTTCTCAGTGCGGCCTTTGCTGTTATTTATTTTTAGTGAATTTAGATGAAGAAGAATACCTGTCAGGCAAATACAAAACCCAGCTTGGAGAATTTGGCTTGATTAATGATTTTCACAAGGCAGCCGCGTGCGGAGCAAACATTCTCAAACAAAAAAAAGACGGTAATTGCATTTATCTTAAGAAAAACAAATGCTCTATTCATAAAATTAGACCCAAAGTCTGCAAAGAATTTTTCTGCGCTTCAAAGTTGAAAAAATTTAGAGGAATGATTGAGCAAATTGAAAAGAAGCGAGCCAAAAAGTCCTAATTTTCTTTTAATTTTCTCAGTTTTTAAGCCTATTTAGAATTACCAAATTTTACGCTTAAGCGAAAAATTTGGTGGTTGTGAGAATTTGAGAGTTAGTAGATTTCCACCAATAGTGATTTTTTGGTAGAATTGGAGTTATGAAAATAAAAATTGAAACAAGCAAGGCACCAAAAGCAACAGGCCCATTTTCCCAGGCGGTTATTGAGGAGAATTTTGTTTTTACTTCCGGTCAAATCTATCTAACCACCGAAGGAAAATTACTTGAAGGAACAATTGAGGAACAAACACACCAAATAATGAAAAACTTGAAAGCAGTCCTTGAAAAAGCCGGCGTTTCTTTTAAAGATGTTGTTAAAACGACAATTTATGTTACAGAGATGACAATTTATGGAAAAATAAATGAAGTTTATGGCAGTTATATGATTGAGCCATATCCGGCAAGAGAAACAGTTTGTGTCAAAGAACTTCCTCTAGGAGCGAAAATTGAAATAAGCATGATTGCAAAGAAATGAAAAAGGCTACTATTGACCAAATTAAGCAAAAAGGAGATCTACAGCATATTGAAACTCTGTTTTATCAACAAAAGAAAGCAGGATAATCAATCATTGTTAAAATGCTACTTTCCAGCCAGCTGGCCGCAGGCGGCATTAATTTCCTGACCAAACCGGTATCTCTGGGTGTAAGGCACCTGATGCCTTTAGTTATTATAGAGGAGAATATTTTTTACCGTAACAATTTTTTGACTTTGTAAAACCGGCTTTTTGGGCTTCTTCTTCCGAGCAAAACCACTGATCGCCCCAGCTTCTTTGAACTTCTACTTTGTTATAAGCACTGCAGCCGGGAAAATGGTAAATCTTTCCACCGCTATCCTGACCCACATTGCCTTTAATTAGACATTTTTCATTTGGAGGCTTGGTCGGTGAACATTTCTCACTATAAACGCCCAGTTTTCTTTCCCGAGCATATTCAGCGGCTTGCCTTAAATTTTTTTCTTCTTCAGTGACACCGCCTAAATACATCAGCTGACCCTCTTTCAACATCACCTCATTGATTAAAAGATGATCAACATAAACTAAGGCAACGATTCTTCTAAACTGATCAACAATAATGTTTTTTAGAATAACTTCTTTACCTAAAACAAGTTCTTCTAATCTTTTTTTGGCTTCAGAGCCGCCGCAATTTTCAAGTTCCGGCGCTTCCACTCTTTTTAAACGAACTCTTTGCTTGCCGGGTAAAACAAAGGTGTCACCATCTAAAACTTCAATCACCAGATCTCCCTTGGGTTCAGTCTTATGAGGAGAAACAATTTTACCGGCCAAGAAAAAGTTTACGATTAACGAAGCAAGAAGTATCAGCGGGCCCAACCATTTTATCAATTTGTTTTTCTTTTTCTTCATGGTTGTCGTTTCTAAATATCATACCATAAATTTTATAGATACTTCATTAATAACATCATTACTGTTGGCATATAATATTCAAAAAGCTTTTTGCCATGATCACAACTGAGATTAATTGTTTTGTTCTTAATTAATCCCCAATGAAGTGTTTTTGAAGCTGTTTCCAGAACATTAAAAAGCTGATTTGATAATTTTTTCATTTTGTGCCGCGGAGAGGACTTGTCGTAGAACCATCTGGCAAAATCTTTGATTTTGCTTAGAGGTTCAAGATCCCGTACTTCTAACCCCGCAGGGCGGGGAAGACAGTACTGGGAAATCTCCACTTGGTGCTCTATTTACGCGCAAATTCGAACCTTTTTTAAGTCTCAAAGGTAGGGCGGCGGCTGCGGCCGTCCAGCCGCCGCCCCTCTTTGCGCTCGGCCTTTCGGCCTCGCTTTTAATTATCTTTTACGCGCGTGATTTTTTCTCTTTCGCCAATGGCGAAAGAAAGCTAAGAAACTTTCCTTATAATTATAGCACCTCCTGGTTCTAATTCAGCATTTCTAAATTGTTCCTCAGTCAGCCAGTATTCCTTTTCACCTATTGGGTTTTCTCGTTTTGCGTGAACATCTCCCACATACGGATCGATTATGTGTACTTTTCTGTCGCCATTTGAAATTTCCACCTCGTCAATAATTACTGCATGATCGTTAAAGAATTTATTGCCTTTTTCGTCATCAATAAACTGGCCATATAATCCCGGCCATGAAAGTCCCATGATCAGAATTGCGTCTTTTTGTCTTAAAGCCTCTTCAACATCCACAGAATTAAGTCTTTTCTCATAAACTACGTTCGTTGGGTAGTTTTGAGCATAATTTTTGACTTCATTTATATAGGTTCTTTCCATATTATTTATATCATCTCTAGCCAATCTGTCTTCGTAATATTCAGAGGAGCCGCCTAAAATTAGCTTTGTAGAAAAGCCCAGATTGGTGGCTAAGGTAGCAATTGAGCCAAATGTTAAGGTTTCTGCTGTCTCGTCAACAACGCTACCACCCACTTCTTTTATTTTTTGAATATAATCCTCAAAACTTTCTACCGGCGCCCCTAAAATTCTAAGAGCCATGTATCCGCAATTTGCAGCACAACCACCACGATGAGTCTCTGGATTAACTCTCTGTGGTCTATATATTCTGTCAATTTCTGTTTCTGGCATTATGTAAATTTTACCAAATTTCCCCTAAACATTAAAGTAAGGCAAATTATTGGGCATTGCTTTTTGTTGTTAATTTTTGTTATATTTAAAATGTAGCCAAATTGCCGTTAGGATTTTTAATGGCCGCTTTGGACAAGTCCTAACGGATTTGGCTACACCAGAGCGGCCATTACTTTTTAATATTTTGTTCTTTAAAATTTTTGCGTTTTTCTTTAGGCAAAGTCTCAGAGAGATCTTGCCAGTTCGAGCCAGCATTTTTATTTTTACGAGGCCGAAAGGCCGAGCGCAAAGAGGGGCGGCGGCTGGACGGCCGCAGCCGCCGCCCTACCTTTGAGACTTAAAAAAGGTTCGAATTTGCGCGTAAATAGAGCACAGGAAGCGATTTTCGTCAGTGGCGCTCGCCGCTGGGGCGGGCGCGGCGAGCGCTTTATACGGATTTTGCCAGCTAAATTCGAGGCGGCGTAATAAAAAGTATAAAAAGAAAAAACGCAAAAATTTTAAAGAACTAATTCTTAAAACTTAAATGGAGAATGCAATAGCAATTTTTTTACGACTTGATTTTAAGTTTTGGTGTATAATTATTCTTGAACTAGGGGCCTGTAGCGATTTTATTAAAAAATCTTTACAAAATTAAGTTTGGTCAAAGTATAGTCAATTCAAAGTTATGAAAGATTTAAGAAATTTTGTTATACTTTGTCCAAATTAATATATATTGTAAATTTCAAAGAGAGGAGGTGAGAGTAGTATATGGAAAGTGCTGATATCGAAACGGGCGTTGCCCAAAAACCTAGAAGTATGCGTGTAGACGAGAGATTAGGGAATCCAACCGAAGGATACAACCAACGTGCCTTTGTTTTTAGAGAAGTCAAATATGGTGAGAGACCAGAACCAGCAAGCGATCTGTTTGTTGAAGTTTTTAGGGAACCTGAAAAATTAGATTCTAGATCAAGTGGTGTATCTGGAGTTGTTCATGTAACAGAATTTCCTAAAACCGTAGAGGCAGATGTAGCAATTGTAACCACCCAGAGAGAACTTGAAATGCGGATTGATCGAACAGGAAAAATGAGGGCAAAACAAAAAGAAACGAGAATAGATGGTGGTGAGCAAACTACTCCTGTAAGGCTAGATTCGGACGGAGTTGTTGACAAGTTAGCCACTTTAGCAACCCAAAGAGAAGCGTTAATTAGATCGGGATTTAATGCAGAGGATTTAGATAGCTTGATAGGACAGATGCGTGGACAGGTAGCTGTCGCAAGAGCGATAACGTTGGCAGAGCGAATTGCTAAAGGAGAACGAGTTGATGCTGACGAGGTTGGAAAAGCATTTAAAGATATGGATGGAGTTTCTTTAGAAATAGCCTGGCCTGCGATTAAAGGATTTGGTGAACTTGTTAGCCAAGCATACCAGGCAGGCGCAAAGCAAAATGAGCTCGGCGGAGCCAAGTAAAAAATCGCGCGCGAAAAAAATAATGGCGAAGATTTGAAAATCTTCGCCAAAAATGCTGGCTCGAACTACCTTTTAAGAAATCGCCGTCTTGAATTTAGCTGGCAAAATCCGTATAAAGCGCTCGCCGCGCCCGCCCCCGCGGCGAGCGCCACTGACGAAAATCGCTTCCTGTGCTCTCGGTGGGACTTGAACCCACACGTCCCAAAGGGACCAGGATCCTCAATCCTGTGCGTATACCGATTCCGCCACGAGAGCAGAGTGCCGAAGGTGGGATTTGAACCCACATTCCGAAATCGGAACACGGTTCTGAACCGTGCGCGTCTGCCAATTCCGCCACTTCGGCTATATACAGGACAGTCCTTTTGGAAGATTTAAGGGCTGTCCTGTAAGAACGTTATATAGATCCTGAATTAAGTTCAGGATGACAGTTGAAATTATATCATTTCCGGGAAATGGTGTAAACCGTGGGGTTGCGGATAAAAGCCGCCGGAGACTCATCAAGAAGATATTTTTGAAAGTCTTCATAAATAATTTTTCGCTGTTCTTTTTCAAAGGTTTTGCGACCGTCTTCCAAAAACTTATCAATACGAACGTCTTTTAAATTAGAAATATTGGTTGCTTCTTGGGTAGAATGCCAAAGAGGATATTGATCCGGGTCGGGTGGAATTTCTTGAGTGGTTAAAAGAGCATCAAATTCTTCAGGAATGGTGTTTTCAACTTGAATAACGGTTTTAATGCCTAATTTTTCCCAAGAACGAGCTACTTTTTGTGCTAATGATAAATAAGGTGCAAAAGTAGATAAAATTAAAGAAGCAGAATCACTAGCTAAATCATCTTTTTTTAACAATTCTTGAGCTTTTTCAAAATCAAAATTATAAACCTTGACCTCTTCAGAAAAAGCCCAGGAATCGGCACAAATAGGCCCTCTAGCTCTTTTGGCTTCTGAATCAGGAATAGCATAGCTTAGAGCTTGACGAAAAGCCTTTTCTTGCAACAAACCAGAACTGGTGTTAAAAAAAATTGTTTCTACTCTATTCTGAAGAGTTTTTTCCTCAATTTCAATTTCTTTCCATGAAGCAAGATTATAAATATCACTTAATTCTTGTAAAGTATCCACCTCGCCCAACTTAAAAGCAGTTACGGCCGCGGCCTCGGTTGGATAAAATCGAAAAATCAGTTGGGGAAGATCTTTTTCAGAATCGGCTGACACTAAAGAAATCAACTCAATTCTGTCTAAATTAAGCTTAAGATTTAAAACTTTATAATTACCAGTACCTACTAATCCTTTTTTAAAAAGCGGCTGAGATAAAAGAACAGGCAAAGGACTGAATGGTTCTTTTAAACGGACTTCAATTGTAAAATCATCTAAGGGTTTTATCTCAACATCTCTGAGCTGATAATTAATATCATGAGCAGTAAACTTTTTTTCGTCATGCCAAAGAATATCTTCTTTTAGTCGGAAAATATAAACCTTGCCTTCTTCTTTTGTTTCCCATGAGACCGCCAAAGACGGCAAGGCCTCGCCTTTAGTATTGACTTTGGTAAAACCAAGACTGATTAGATTTTGAATAGACATTGGCAATGTGGTTGGCGTGTAATTACCGACAACGCCGACAACTTTTTTATTAGGAACTAATGAAGAAACAAGAGGATAAAATTTTAAACCAAATATAATTAATAAAAAGCCAACGGTAAAGCCAACTGTTAGTTGTTTTGTATATCTTGAAAAAAATGCTCTACCCCACCAAACGAAAAATCTAGCTTTACTGAATAATCGTTTCATACAACCAGATTTAAAATTGAAGAAATGAAGAATAAAACCGCCAGGCCAATCGTTAAATAAAAAACCAGTTTCTCCATTCCTCTTTTACTACGATAGGGTTCTCCCTTACCACCAAAAGCACTTCCCAATCCCCCGCCTTGAGACTGCAAAAGAATGGTAATGATTAATAGAGCCGAAACAAAAATTTGAAAAAAGGTTAAATATGTTTTCATAAGTTGCTTTGTCATTCCTGCGAAAGCAGGAATCTATACAAATTGACTTGAGCTTATTTTTATAGATTCCGCATCAAGTGCGGAATGACAAGGATAACAAAATTATGCTTCGGTTACAATGCTTAATTATAAAATATTCATTATCGCTCGGCTAATTTTATCAGAATCGTGATATAAAGGAAATGATTGATCGACAAAATCGCCTGTTTTGACCTGTAAATTTAATTTTTTAAGTCTTTTTGTGTCAAAAACAACATATTGATAATTTAGTTTTTTCGGCATTTTGGGTAAATAATTATTATTGATTAAAAGATGTTCAAATAAAATCTCATCGCAATGAGTTTTTATGGCTTTAATATAATCAAAAACACAATAATTAGGGGTTTCAAATGGTTTATTGGCAACATTAACAATAAAAGCTTTTTTTGCCTTTGATTTTTTGATTGCTTTGCGCACTCCAGGCACTAAAAGTACCGGTAAAATCGTCGTGTAAAGATCTCCAGGTCCAGCAATAATTAAATCCGCTTCTTCTATTGCTCTTTTAGCTTCTAAGGGAATGGTTGCCTTTTCTGGCTGAAGATGAACCTCGGCAAGACCTTTAGTAGAACCATTATATTTTCCTAAATCAATGGTTTCTTCACGAAAGACTTTTTTTCCATCAATGGTTTTTGCCCAAATAGAAACATTTTCTTTTGTGGCTGGTAGAATTTTTCCGTGACATGAAAAAAGTTTTTCTGCTTCTTTTAAAGCTTTATTAAAATCTCCATGAATTGAGGTTAAAGCCACCAAAATCAAATTACCCAGCTTTTGCCCTTCAATAGAATCATCTCTGCCATAACGATTACCCTTAAAACGAAAAGCCAAGAGAGATCTTAGGTTTTCCGGCGCTCCTGATAAAGCCGCCAAACAGTTAACTAGATCTCCTGGCGGAGGAACAGAAAAAAGCCGGCGCAAACGACCGCCAGAACCACCATCATCAGCCATAGAACAAACAACAGAAATATCTTGAGAATATTTTTTAATTCCGTTTAAAATATTAATCGTGCCAATGCCGCCGCCTAGACAAACAATTTTTGGGTTTTTCATCGATAAAGCCAAGACAAAAGGTTGTTAATGATACTGATTACAAACGAGGTAACCACAAAACTTTCAAAAGTCCGAAAATAGATTGAAGGAATAATAAGACCTTGATAAGAAAATCCGGGAAATTCAAACGGCGAAACAGTAATTTTAGGTATAAAAATAGTTAAAAGATAAAGAATAATTACATTAGTAATCCAAGAGAAAAAGCCTAAAGTCAAAAAATTAATGGGTAAAAATAAAAGCTTTAAAAGCGGCCTTAAGAAAATAAGAATTAAGGTCAAAGTTAGGGACCCTAAAAGATGGGTTTGCCAACCATTTTCCAGTTTAAAGCCCAAAACAGCTTTAGAAGCTAACCACAAAGTAAAAAGATTGATTAAAAAATTTCTTAAAAAACCTTTCATTTTCTAAATTTTATCATAGTATAGTTAATTTTAAAAGTAAAAGTAATAAATTGTTGATTGTTAATTGTTAATTGTTAATTGCTTTTTTCTATTTCTATTTTTTTTAAAAAGAAAAATACAAAGAACTAAGAATATAAAAGTGAAACAAAATCCCAAAAGATAAGGTAATAAGCCAATTAATAAGGGTTGAATAAAAATCGAGACTTCTTTTTCTAGCCCATTCAGTTTAAAAACAAATTTATTTTCCCCCCGGAAAAAAATATTTGGACAAGGAAATTGTAAATCAAACACCTGATGACTAAAAGGAGGCAGGATTAAGATTTTAAATTCTTGATGATCGGGCAAGAGTTTTGATGAAGAAATATCTAAAGCAAGATTATAAATCGCTTCAGAATTAGGATTGCTGATTTCTACTTGGCCTTTAACTTCATTACCGGCCAATGTTTGCTGGGGAAATCTAGCTAATAATTCAGAGCTTGCTGTTGCCGACTCTTTTTCTTTGTCAGAAAAATCTACTTTGACATTTTTCTCCCTCTCATTCAAATTTTTGCTGTAGGCACCGGGAGGGGCTGGCCGATCACTAGCAAGACCATGAATTGTAAAAACAACATGATGAAAATCAAAATTATGAAAATAGTCAACTCCTTTAGTTGTTTTTTCCCAAGTCGGATCAACAGGAATCCAAATTTGTTTGTCAGCGTCAAAATATTCTGGCCAAGCGTGGAGAATGTCTTCAGTTAAGGAAAAAGGTCTAAAAACCGGATCTTCGCTAAAACCAAAACCATTGATTTCTCTGGCCGGAACACCAGCCGCTCGGCAAAGAGCAATAAAAAGATCAGTAAATTCCATACAAGTCGCTTTTTCAGGTTCTTGAAGAATCTTTTTGGCACCCAATCTTTTGTTTTCTTCGCTGATTCTGGTTGTATCATAGCTAAGAGTATTAACCACATATTGATAAATTTTTTGCGGCGTCTTCAGTTCCTGAGCAAGAGCAGTTATTTCTTGATCATTTTTTTCCCAATACTTTTTTTCGGTTAGATATTTTTGATAATCAAATTGCGCCAAAGGTAAAAAATCCTCTCTTTTTTCAGAAAAAACAAAAACCGCGCCCTGAGCAGTAATTTGAATTGTCTGTTGAGGTAAAAGCTGATATTGAGCCAGCCAATTACCATCTTCATCAAGAATAATATTTTGAGCTTGAGGAGAAAGAGTTTCCAGCCTTACTTTTTGGAAAGAAGTGTCTGGCGGCAGAGGAATTTGATAAATTCCAGGAACAAGTGAATTATTCCGCAAATGATAAGAAAGGTCAAAATCATAACTTTGATAATCACCAAAAGCAGCATTAATCGGAGAAGATAAAGATTGATCAAATACCCATCTTAAACCTGAAATGGGTTTGGGTTTTAAATAGGCGGCTTGACCAAATGATTTTGGAACAAGAAGATTGATCGTATAAGAAGAAATAGATTTATCCATGGTTGGTTTAGGAATGCTTATCTCCCAAATTCTGCCTTGTTGATTGGCAATTTCCGAAGTCTCATAAAGTAAAGTAAAATTCAAAATTTTGCCTTTGCCAACCACTCTTTCATTAAAAACTGCTTTAATTTCCGTGCTTTCGTTGTTTTGAGAAACCTCAAGTTCTAAAGGACCCAAAGAATCAAAACCGCTGATATTTTCAATCGCTTTGCTGCCAATTAAAACATTGTATTCTTTGGCATAAAGATCGCTTTTTAAGTTAGTTAAATTAACCTCATTGATGACAGTAGTTGTTCCCTTTTCATTAACTTGATAGGTAATTTCATAGCTGGTGCTGAATTCAGCGGCTTGAACTGGTTTAATGAAATAGAAAAGAGAAAAGAGAAAGTAGAAAGTAGAAAACAACCACTTTTTCATAAAACTATTATATGATATCTTCCGAAAAAGAAAAAGAAGCTCTTAAAAAAATGATTGACATTTCGGTTTGTTTATGGTAATTAAAAAGATAATGATGGTAAGATTCTTAAATAAAAGACAAGTAGAAGTTTTAAAAACACTTCATGACCATATTGAAAATTATGGTTATGCACCCACCCTCAAAGAACTAACTCAATTGTTGGGAGTAAAAGCTTGCTCTACTGTTCACGAACACCTTGAAAATCTCGAAGCAATGGGCTACATTAAAAGAAAACGCCGCGGCCGCCGAGCGATGCGTATTGTCAAAGAGGCTTATCAAAAGGCAATTCCTATCGAAGAAAATAAAGCAGGTGTTCGGGAACTGCCGGTTTTAGGATTTATCGCTGCTGGCAAGCCCATTGAACCTCACACTGACCCCAATCTTTATCTATCAATTGCCGGTTCAATGGTTAACAAAGAAAAAAGAACTTTTGCTCTTCAGGTTAAGGGCGACTCAATGATTGAAGAAGGAATTTTTGAAGATGATTATGTTGTTATTCAATATCAAGATAAAGTTAATAATGGTGACATTGTTGTCGCTGTTTTAGAAAATGGTTTGGCGACTTTAAAAAGAATTTTCTTTGAAGAAAAAAGAGTCAAATTGTCACCAGCTAATTCTTCAATGCAGCCCATTTATGCTCGGGATGTTAAAATTCAAGGCAAAGTCATCGCGGTGATTAGGAAATACTGAGAAAATTAAACTAATGTACATGAAAAATTCCAAACATCCAAACATCCAAAACGCCAAACAAATTAAAAGGAAAAAATAGAAAAATTTTTCGCTTTTAAATTTTAATTTGCTTTGATATTTGGAGTTTTTGAGTTTTGGAGATTTTGATAAATGGCTACCTTATACATTGTCTCCACTCCCATCGGTAATCTTGAAGATATTAGTTTACGGGCATTAAAAACTCTTTTTAAGGTTGATTTTATTGCCTGTGAAGACACTCGAAAAACCGGTTTTCTTCTTAATCACTATCGTCAAATGAATTTAGAATTTTTGACTGACCAGCCCCTATCTGATTTACCAAAACCAAAACTAATATCATATTATGAAGAGAACGAGGAACAAAGAATACCAGAAATTATAGGACATTTAAAATCAAAAAAAAGCGTCGCTTTGGTCACTAATGCAGGCACGCCAACAATTGCTGATCCGGGTTTTAAATTGGTAAAACAATGTATTAAAGAAAATATAAAAGTTATTCCCATTCCCGGTGCTTCAGCCATTCTCAGCGCCTTAGTTGTTTCCGGCTTGCCTACTAATAAGTTTCTTTTTTTGGGTTTTTTACCTAAAAAGGGGGTCAAAAGAAAAAAACTTCTTGCTCAATTCCAGTCATCTTTAAAAGACTTTAAGCAGCCAATTACTTTAATTATTAATGAATCGCCTCATCGCTTAATAAAAACGCTTCAAGATATTAAAGAAGTCTTTAAGGAAATTGACATTGTCATTACCAATGAATTAACAAAAATTCATGAAAAAGTCTGGCGAGGAAAAATATCTGAAGCAATTAAAGAATTTAAAAATTCTAAAGGCGAATTCACTCTCCTTTTCTATATTTCTCCTCACCGCATTAGATAAAGAATAATCCTATTACATAAAAAAATATAACTTTAAATGAACAAAAAATCCTGTTAAATCGCATTTATCTATAATAAGGTGACTACTCACATTCTTTGACACAGCCTTTACTGTTCGAGCGTAGTCGAGAACTTCTCGATTCGGCTTTCAGCCTCACTCGAAGAATATCATGTCAAGAAGAGTTAGCAGTTACCAAATAAGACGCCACTTGACAAAAATTGGCAAAAAATGTTAATATCTATTCATGAAAACGTTAAACATTTCTTTACCAGCTAAACTATCTTATAAGGTTGATGAGTTAGTTGAAGAAGAAGGTTATGCTTCAAGATCTGAGTTTTTCAGAACCCTGCTTCGTTTGTATCTTCAGCTAACCGAAGCAAAACCAGCACCAAGTATGCCCCTTTTTGCTCCTTTTAAAAAACAGCCTCTTTCTAAAGTAAAAAAAGAGTTGAAACAAACTGGTCTTTACAAAAAAGAATTTATTGACAGTGTTATTTCTGGTCTTTCCCAATCTTCTCTTTATGAAAATCAAACCTCTAAGAGCTGATCTTAAGAAAATTCTTAAAAAACATCAATTGGAGAAGAAATTTACCAAGCAAAAAAAGTTATTTGAGAAAAATCTTCAGCATCCTTCGCTTAACACAGAAAAACTTGACCCCAAAAAGCTTAATGTCTACTCTTTTCGTCTTGATCGGAAGTGGCGAGCAATTTTTATTATTGTTAAAGACGAAGTAGAAATTATTGATATCAATCCCCATTATCAATAAACTTTCTTTTAAAAAAACCCGCGGCGAATTCACTCTTCTTTTCAACAATTAACAATTAGCAATTAACAATTTTCTTTAGTATTCTTCCATCGTTGACGTATCGCCAATCGGCAAACCCATTTCTTTGGCTTTCAGCACCCGGCGCATAATCTTGCCGCTTCTGGTTTTGGGCAACTTATCAACAAACTCAATTTCCCGAGGATAGGCGTGACCGGCCAAATGCTTTTTAACAAAAACTTGAATCTCTTTTTTTAAAGCCTCAGAGCCTTTAACACCGCTTCTTAAACTGATAAAAGCCTTAATAATCTCGCCGCGCATCTGATCAGGCTTGCCAATGACGCCCGCCTCAATCACATCATCATGTTCAACTAAGGCAGACTCAACTTCAAATGGACCCACTCGTTCCCCAGCAGTTTTAATAACGTCGTCAGCTCTGCCAATAAACCAAAAATAACCGTCTTTGTCTTTAAGAGCCCGATCACCGCTAATATACCAACCTTTAATAAAATAACTTTGGTATTTTTGCGGTCGGCGCCAAATAGTTTTCATCATGCTTGGCCAGGGAGACTTAATGGCTAAATTACCTTCCATGCCAGTTTTAAGTTCATTGCCTTTATCGTCAATAATGGCGGCTATAATACCGGGAAAAGGCTTGCCCATTGAACCAGGTTTAATATCCATACATGAATAGTTGGCGATGAGAATACCGCCGGTTTCTGTTTGCCACCAATTATCATGAAAAGGAAGACCAAAGGCTTTTAGCCCCCACCAGATCGCTTCTGGATTTAAAGGCTCGCCCACACTAGCCAAATATCTTAAAGAAGAAAGATTATATTTTTTTAAAGCCTCTTTTCCTTTGGCGGCCAGCATTCTGATGGCCGTCGGCGCCGTGTACCAAATATTAACTTTATATTCTTCAATTAATTGATACCACTTTTCCGGACTGAAGCGGCCTTCATAAACCAAAGAGGAAGCGCCATTGCTCCAACTGCCTAAAATTCCATAAGCAATACCCGTCACCCAGCCGGGATCGGCCGTACACCAATAAACATCATCTTCTCTAATATCTAAAATCCACTTGGCGGTTAAATGTTCCTGTAAAATGGCGCCATGACGATGAATAACGCCTTTTGGCTTGCCGGTTGTCCCTGAAGTATAAAGCATAAAGGCCGGATCATCTTTATCCATCTGTCTGGTTTTAAAATCAGCGTCAGCGTCAAGCATGAGGTCGTAGAAATCCCCTTCTTTGCTTTTAATCAATCTTTCCTCCATAAAATCCCAGCGCTTCTCGCCGTCCACTAAAATAATCTGCTCAAGATGGGACAATTGGGAGCGGACTTGATTCACGCGGGGCAAAAGCTCTTTATCAGTGACCAAAACTTTAGCTTGACTATTGCCTAATCGATCCAAAAGGGCGTTTGGTCCAAAGGCGGAAAATAAAGTGCCGGCAATGGCTCCTAATTTAACTGTGCCTAAAAAACCAAAATAAAACTCAGGGATACGGGGTAGAAAAAAGAAAACCCGATCACCTTTCTCAACCCCCAGTTTTTTTAAAACATTGGCAAAGCGATTGGAAAGCAGGGAGAGTTCTAAAAAAGTATATTTCGCCTCCCGACCATCACTTCCCTCCCAATAAAGAGCCACTTTATTTTTCCGCCAGGAAAGAGCATTTTTATCAACCGCATTATAGGCGGCATTAATTTTCCCTTTTGAAAACCAGGCAACTTCTTTTTCTACTTTCTGCCAGGAAAAATTTTGATAAGTTTTTTGATAATTGGGAAGATTGGGAGATTTTTTTAATAAATCTTTGGTTTTTTTAATTATTTTATCCATAATATTTAGTCATCCTGAGCTTGACTCAGGATCTATATAGATCCTGAAATAAATTCAGGATGACAAAAAGGTAATAATTTTGTGACTCAATTTAATCGGCTAAACCTTTAATATTTTCTTTCTCTGCTTGAAGATATTTTTTAAAATCTTCCTCTGATTTTTTAACTTTTATAGGCTTGACTAGTTGATTAACAAGATCTTGAGTATGAAAAACATTTAACTGTTTAAAAAGAAAAGTAAATTTTTTCTCCAAATCGTCCATGATCGCATTTTTACAATCATGATCTAAATACCAAAGTTCTTTTTTAAATGGGCCTAAGGCCTTTTTTCTTAATTTGTAATAGAATTGATCATCTGTTTGCCCATCTTTTCTTTCATCAAGATGATTTTTATCTAAATATTGATACATTTTCTTTTTCAACTCTGGCGGAAATTTTTCATGATCATAGAGAATATTTTGAAATCCAGTTGCCAAATGAATTTCACAGGTTTCTTTTTCAGGGAAAAGAGCAAAAGCATTATCAGGTAAAGTAGAAGCTCCATGTTGAACCGCTCCTCCCATACCAAATTCATCCCGAGCCATTTGAGAGAGAATTCCTAAAGTTTCAAAGTCTACCTTGACTTGAGCTAAAGTACCGTCTGGTAAAACTACACCGCCATGAGAAGTGCCGGTTTGAATGCTAATTTTACAAAGACCTTCAAGATTAGCGTCAAGCTCCTGAAGGGTTTTGCTATAACCTTTCATAAAAGCATTTAACTCTTCTGGAGTGCTGTTTTTTTCTCCTACCTCGCCAATTTCTGCTCCTAAACCTAAAGTAATGTTGTCTTGTTCAAGACTGCGGGCATATTGAGTTAGTTGAGCTGAAAGTTCATAATTAAGGCGCTGTTGTTCTTCTAGTGAATTCTTTTTTAAATCAACCAAAGTGGAAAGATCAAGTTCAAAGGAAAACCAACCGCCATCAACAGCTTCTTTGATTAATTTCTTAATAGCGCTGGCTTCCCTCTCTGGATCCTCCAGATATTTCTGAGCTTTGACTTGAAAATGATCAGCTTGAATAAAAAGAGGGCCTTGAAAACCTTCTTTAATGGCGGCGGCAATTAAAACAACTGAATATTCAGCTGGTCTTTGATTAGTGTAACCAATTTCTGATCGAGCCAGTTCAAATTGAACCATGCCGACATTATTTTTTACGGCCGCTTTTAAAGTAGCTCGAGCCGTAAAATAAGTCATCGCTCTCACATTAATAGAAGGCATTGTTTTGCCAGAATATTTATTGACGCCGCGAGCCACATATAAATCATGATTAGAAGTGGGAATAATGCTTAAATTCTGACCAAGATCCCAAAGCAAAAATCGGGCTTTAACCATCACTTCTAAACTGCCAAAAACAGCGTCAAAAGCAAGTTTATCAACAAGTTGATCTCTAAGCTTTGTTTGATCAAGAATTTTAACAGAATCTTTAATTTCAATAATTCCCTGCAGATCATTAAGAAGTTCATTGACATTTTTATGTTCCATAATTTAACCCTTTCCTTTCATGAATGTTTCTGCTGTTTTAACAATATTTTTAGCGCCAATATAAAGAGGCACTCTTTGATTTAATTCTTTTGGTTTTAAATCTAAAACTGGACTCTGACCATTGCTGCAATAACCGCCTGCTTTTTCTATAATAAAACCCCAAGGATTAGCTTCAAAAAGAAGACGAAGTTTTCCTTGAGGCTTATTTTTTAAAGCCGGATACATAAAAATTCCGCCATAATGAAGAATTTGATGAATGTCGGCCACCCCTGAACCAGAGTAGCGAAGTTTATAACCTTCATTTTCCAAATGTTGAACAAACTTTTCATGAGCTGGAAGATAATCTTGACGTAATCCACCCGGAGCAATAATTTTTCCATCAGGAATTTGCATCTTTTCCGCAGACAAAATAAACTTTTTTGTTTTTTCATTAAAAACAAACTGAGAAACACCATTATTATTAGCATAAACTAAAACTGTTAATGGCCCATAAAGAACATAAAGAGCGGCGGCTTGATGACAACCGCCAGAAAGAACGCTTTGATTATCATAGAGGCCAATAATGGTTCCTACCGCTAAATTAGTGATCACATTGCTGGAGCCATCAAGAGGATCAAAAGTGGCGCCGAGATTTCCTTTCTCAGCTGAGAATTGAAGAATTTCACCTTCTTCTTCAGAGCTTACTTCTTTAACCAGGCCTGAATTTTGACAAACCTTAATTAAAATTCGATTGGCATATTGGTCAGCTTTCAAATCTTTTTCACCATAAATATTAACCTCACCAGTTAAACCACTACCACCCAAAAGAGCATTTTTGATTTTTAAACTTTCTTGAGCCAATAAGGGGACTAATTCTTTAATGGCTTGATTATTTTCGTTTTTTTCTAAAAAACTCGATAGTTCCATTTTTAAGTTATTAAGCTTCTTCCCA
This sequence comes from Candidatus Microgenomates bacterium, assembly GCA_016782545.1. The sequence continues at coordinate 10,631 of JADHYG010000004.1, read as the reverse complement.
TCATGATACTAGGTTTCCTAATACCTGTCAAGAAAAGAAGAGTCGGCGCGATATCAGCTAAAATACCGCTTTTTAAATCCTGCGGTCGGTTTTCAAATTTCTTGTCAATAATAATGAAAGGCACAGGATTATTTGAGTGTTCGGTGTCTATGCCGCCAGTTTTAAGATTAATCATTTCTTCAACATTGCCATGATCAGCGGTAATTAAACAAGAACCTTTGTGTCTTAAAATAGCCGGAACAATTTTCCCCAAACAAGCATCAACGGCCTCACAAGCTTTAATGGCGGCTTGAATATTACCAGTATGTCCAACCATGTCTGGATTAGGAAAATTTAAAAAAATAAAAGAATAAGTGCGTTGATTGATTTTGGCAATCAATGTCTCGGTTAGTTTTAGAGCTGACATTTCCGGTTTTAAATCATAGGTAGCTACTTTGGGAGAGGCAATAATAACTCTATCTTCTCCTGTAAACGGTCCTTCTCTTTGGCCATTAAAATAATAAGTGACAAAGCGCTCTTTTTCACTTTCAGAAATTCTTAATTGTCTTTTATTTTTAATAGCAAAAATCTCGCCCAGAGTCATTTTTATCCTAATCGGTGAAAAGGCAGTCGCAGAAACAGGCAGTTTTTTTTCATATTCAGTCATGGTGGTGAAGAAAAGATCAGCGATCTTTAGACCTCTTTTAAACGGAGGTGTTGCTTGTGGTAAAACGGCCATTGTTTTTTTATAATATTTTTCTGCCAAAGGATCAAAAGTTATTTGTTGGGCTTCTTTTTCAAAATCATCAAGAACAAAAGCCCGCGTTAATTGTCTTGGCCGATCAATTCTAAAATTAAAAAAAATCACACTATCTTTGTTTTTTATGGTCGCAATCGGCTTTCCATTTTTGACAAGAATGGTTGGTAAAATAAACTCGTCAGTAATTCCCTTTTGATAAGCATTTTTAAGCACGGTTTCCGCTGAATTGGATTGATTTCCAATTCCCTTTGTTAAGGCTAAATATACTTTTTCTGTTCTTTCCCAACGATGATCACGATCCATGCCATAATAGCGACCAGAAACAGTGGCAATTTCTCCAAAGCCTAATGATTGAAGTTCGGTTTTAATCTTAAAAATATATGTTTGCGCTGAAGTTGGCGGTGAATCCCTGCCGTCTGTAAAAAGATGTAAAAAAACTCTTTTAAAATCTTGCTCATTACAAAGATGCAAAAGGGCTAAAAGATGCTCCATATTAGAATGAACACCGCCAGCGCCAACAAGACCGATTAAATGAAGATGGCTATTGTTTTTTCGGGCATGTTCAATTGCTTTTAAAAAAGCGGGGGTTTTAAAAAAGCTGCCATCAGCAATACTCATATTGATGCGCGGCAAATCCTGATAAACAATGCGGCCGGCGCCTAAATTAAGATGGCCTGTTTCCGAATTGCCATCTTCACCGCGAGGCAAACCAACGGCCTCACCAGAAGCGGCTAAGGTGGTATGAGGAAAACTGTACCAAAATCGATTAAAATTAGGCAGTTTTGCCTGAGAAATAGCATTGCCAGGACCCGGTGGAGCCATACCCCAGCCATCAAGAACAATAAGAACAGTAGGTTTCATAGAATCATTAAATCATAAAATCACGAGAACACGAGAACACTAGAACAAAAGATAAAAAGAACAAATTGATTTTATGATTTCATGTTTTTATGATTTAATGATCTAGTGTTCTCGTGATTTAATTCCTCCTCTATCTCCAACAGCCGATTGTATTTTGCCAGTCTTTCTCCTCTGTCTGGTCCACCAAACTTACACTGCCAGGAAGTAGTCCCCACAACAAGGTCGGCAATGAGATCATCATTAGTCTCACCACCGCGATGAGAGATAATTGTTGGCAAACCAGCTGAATCAGCAAGCTTTATTGCCTCAAGGGTTTCCGTCACCGTACCTATTTGATTAAGTTTAATCAAAACACTGTTAACTGCCTTTAAATCAATTGCTTTTTGAATCATTTTTGTATTGGTTGTTAAAAGATCATCGCCAACTACTTGAATCTTGTTGCCGACTTGCGTTGTAAGATAAATCCATTCATCCCAGTCTTCTTCAGCATGCATGTCTTCAAAAGACCAAATTGGATATTGTTTGCTCCAATTAATTATTTTCTGACTCCATTGTCTTGAGGTTAGTTTTTGATGATTCTCGCTTTTAAGAATATAGTTTCCTTCTTCAAAAAATTCAGAAGAGGCGCCGTCAGTTGCTAAAACTATTTGATCAGGCAAATGATAACCAGCTTCTTCCACTGCCTCAATCATTAATTGAAAAGCTTCCTCATTGCTCTTTATTTCTTTGGGCATAAAAGCGCCTTCATAACCAACACCAGTGGCATAATTTTTTTTCTTTAGAATTTTTTCTAAACTATGAAAAATCTCGGCTCCGGCTCTTAGCATTTCTCTGAAACTGGAAAAGCTTTCTTTTTTAGGAACAATCATGTATTCCTGAATATCAGTTGACCAGTTGCCATGTTTGCCGCCTTCTAAAATTAAAATTTGCGGTTGGGGTAAAACAAAATTATCATTGCCCATCAGCTGACCAAAATATTGATAAAGAGGTATTTTTTGCGATTTTGCTGCTGCCCGGCAAACAGCCATCGAAACACCAACAAGGGCATTGCCGCCCAAATTAGATTTATTTTCCGTTCCATCAGCCTTGATCATTAATTGGTCAATTTTTTCTTGATCGTCAGCATCCTGACCAATTAAAACTTCTTTAATTGGTCCCTTAATATTTTCTACTGCTTTAAGAACACCTTTGCCCAGATAACGGCTAGAGTCATTATCTCTAAGTTCTCTTACTTCGTTTGAACCGGTTGAGGCGCCTGAGGGAACTTGAGCCAAAGTTTTTGTTCCGTCTTCTAAAATCACTTCAGCTTCAATAGTAGGGTTACCTCGAGAATCAAGAATTTCTCTAGCCTTGATTGATTGGATTTTAGACATAGATTTTAAATTTTGAAGTGTGATGTGAGAAGTGGGAATCTTTGAAATTGATATTTTGAACTTTTGAATTCTTGAGGTGAGAAAATTTTATCTCACTTCAAGAACATCAAGATATCAAGAATTCTAACTCAAGAACTTCTCATTTCACACATCTCATTTTATCAGTTTTCTTTCTACTTTATAAATAGTTTCTCTGGTTCGATCAACTGCGTCTGGAGCAACAGAAACACTAGTAATTCCCCATTTAACCAGTTTTTCAACCAGATCCGGATAATCAGATGGTGCTTGACCGCAGATTGAAGAAGTCACTCGGGTTTTTTGACAGGTCTTGATTATTTTTTCCAGCGCCCACAAAACGGCTTCGTCCTGCTCATTAAATTGCGCCGCCAATTCACTGTTGTCTCTGTCAACTCCCAAGATTAATTGCGTTAAATCATTAGAACCAATGGAAACTCCGTCAACGCCAACTTTGAGAAACTTGTCTAAAAGAATCACATTGGCGGGAATTTCTACCATCAGCCAGATTTTAAAATTAGAACTGCGATTCAGTCCTTGAGCCGAAATCATTTTCTTAACCTCTTGAAGTTCCTTAACTGTTCTCACAAAAGGGAGCATTAGCCATAAATTTTTAAAACCCATTTTGTTACGCACTTTTTTAATGGCTTCAAGTTCAAGATTAAAAACCTCGGGCTGGGCAAGATAGCGAAAAGCGCCCCTAAAACCAAGCATGGGATTTTCTTCATGGGGTTCAAAGGCTTTGCCGCCAATTAAATTTCGATATTCTGTTGTTTTAAAATCTGTGGCTCGATAAACAACCGGCCGAGGACTAAAAGCCTGACAAAAGACAGCTAAATTGGCTGATAATTTATCAATAAAAAAGTTTTGTTTTTTATCACGAATCAGTTTTTTAGGATGGTAGCCAATATCAGCAATCATAAATTCCGCCCTTAAAAGACCAACACCCCCAACATTCATTCTGGCTACTTCCTGCGCCCTCTCCACCACCGCTAAATTGGTATAAACCTTAGTGGCTGTTTTTAATAATTTATCAGGTTTTTTTTCTTCTTTTTCTGACACATCAGTCTGCGGAACGCTGCTTTTTATTTGCCAGCCGCCCTTAAAAACTTCTCCTGTTTGACCATTAACAGTAATGACCAAATTCTTTTTAATGATTTTAGTGGCATTTTGAGCACCAACCACACAAGGAACACCTAATTCTCTGGAAACAATGGCCGCATGTGAGGTCCGGCCTCCTTTTTCCGTAACAATGGCCACGGCTTTTTTCATCGCCGGGACAAAATCCGGATTGGTCTGCGGCGCCACTAAAACCTGACCCTTTTTAACCTTATAAATTTCCTTGGCAGATTTAATCACCATTGCCGGACCACTGACCATACCCGGACTAGCTGGATCTCCTTTTAAAAGCATCGGCAATTTCTCTGTCTTTTCTTGCGTCATCTTCTTGTTTGGTTGTTTGGTTGTTTGGTTGTTCAATGTTGTTACTGGCCTTGTCTGCAAGATATAAATTTTATTTTTTTCAATTGCCCATTCAATATCCTGAGGAAAATAATAATGGCGTTCAAGCTCTCTTCCTAGCTGAGCTAAGGCAATAATTTGTTTACCGGTAATTTTCTGTTTTTTTTGAAGATCTTTTTTAATTTTCATTTCCCGAGTTTTTCCATGACTATCTCTTTTAAAAGCAATTTCCTGTTGACCCATTTGCTTTTCCATGATTTGCAAATCATATTTTCTTACTTTGTAAAAATCAGGTTCTACTTTTCCTTGAACAATATATTCGCCCAGACCGTAAACTGATTCAATAACAAGATTCTTTTTATCATTAGTGACTGGATCAATAGTAAACATAACGCCTGAAGTGTCTGACTGAATCATTTTTTGAACCAAAACAGCAATGCCGACTTTTAAATGATCAAATTTTTGTTCATTGCGGTAAAAAATCGCTCTTGATTCAAAAAGCGAAGCCCAGCATTTTTTCACTGCCTGAACAACATTAGCTTCACCTTTAACATTTAAATAGGTTTCCTGCTGACCGGCAAAAGAAGCTTCGGGTAAATCTTCAGCCGTGGCTGAAGAACGGGCCGCCACTAATGGCTGATTAAAAGAAGATTTAAGTTTGTCTAAAAAATTGATTTTTTTAGAAGAACTGGATTTTAAAGCACCAAGTTCAAAATAATACTTAACTATTTCTTGAGAAATCTCTTTGGGAATTCTGGCCTGAAGAATATCTCTTTTAATTACTTTTTCAGTTTGATCTAAAGAACGAGGATCCTCAAGATCGCAATGAGCAAGATATTTTTTTATTTTCGGCGCCAGCTTATTTTCTTCAATAAACTGAAAATAAGCCTTGGCAGTAACAATAAAACCAAGAGGAACAGGAAAACCAGCTTTAACCATTTCGCCGGTATTGGCACCTTTACCGCCAACTATACCCACATCATTTTTATCTACCTCCCAAAACCAATTGACTAGTTTCTTTTTCATAAAATCATTAAATCATAAAATCATTAAAACATTAAATCACTAGATCATTAAATCAATTTGGTTTTTTGTTTTTTTGTTCTATTGTTCTTGTGTTTTAATGTTCTCGTGCTTTCATGAGCTAGCTGTTCTTTAAAATAATCAACCCAGGGAATTGGCGATGGATCAAGATTATTAAGCATTGACAAATAAAAACTGACAAAACTGCCAAATTGAATCAACTCAAAAACCTGTTCTAATTTTGTTTTGCCAGTTAGCTGAATATCTGAATATTTGATTTTATAACCATCTAAAACCTGCTTCGTAATCTCAATTCTTTTTTGATTTCTTAAGTGATAAAGATTGCTTTTAACAAAGATAAAAAACAGATTTTGTGAATTGGTTTTTGGAAAACCCATGCCTTCCAAAAGATAATGATTAAGCTCTGGTATTTCATAATAAAAAGATGTTTGTTTTGAATTTTCGCTGGTTTGATTGCGCCAAACATGAAGAGCGCCCATTAAAAATTCAGCTCCTATTAAGGCGGGAATCTTTCCATGAATTTTTTTGGCTGTTTTTTTAGCCAAATTTTTAGTGCTGGAAACATTAATATCATACTTTGTCTTGATTTTTTCAATAAATCTAATCAACTTGTCAATTTCTTGAGAAGAAATATTAATCAGCCTGCATTTTGAAAGCATTATCATGATCCCCAAAACTTGATAGCCCAAACTCATTCTTGGCTGGTTGCAGGGATTATATTGGGGAAGAAAACCATAATAACCGGGCAGGTTTTTTTCTCTGGCTATTTGAGTTAATTTGCCATTTTGGCTAAAAATCAAAATTTTAGCTTTTCTTTTAAAAGCCTCGTCAACAGTGTTTAATACTTCTTCAGTATTGCCTGAATAGCTTGAGATAATTAATAATGTTTTCTCGTTGACAAAATTTGGTACTTCATAACTACCAACTGTATAAACAGGCACTTTTAGCTTATCTTGAAAGAGCCGTTGAGCAACGCGGGCGCCCAGTCTCGAACCGCCCATGCCATTAACAACAATGTTTTCAACTTTAGAATAAGACTTGGGGATTTTAAGGTCGGCTAATTCTTCTTTAGTTTGTTTGAGTTGAAACCGGAATTGCTGAATAGACCCCAGCATGTTTGCTTGGTCAAGTTTTTTGATTTTCTTTAAATCATCAAGAATATTCATCTTAAAATCAGTGATTTAGCCACTTTTCCATTCTTTACTAATTTCTTTATATTTAGCAAGTTTTTCCTTGAAAAGACTCATAATTTCTTCTAGTCTTTTTTTGGTTTTGGCTTCAAAGCGAAGAACCAAAACCGGTAAGTTAGAAGAAGCACGAACCAATCCCCAGCCATCTTTAAACTTAACTCTGGCGCCATTAATATCAATAATATCATAACCGTCATCTTTAAATTCTTTAGTTAATTGATCAACAATTTTATATTTAACTTCATCGGCACAAGCAGCATGAATAGTTGGAGTTGATTCATAGTAAGGAGTATCAGCAATGATTTGCGAAACTGTTTTCTTTTGCTGAGAAAGATATTCTAAAAGACGAAGGGCAGAAAAAACTCCATCATCAAAACCATAATAATCTGGTTTGCCAAGAAAAATATGACCACTCATTTCGCCGGCCAAAGGCGCTTTCTCTTCCCAAAGCTTAGCCTTAATATGTGAATGGCCAGTTTTCCACATAATCGGTTTGCCGCCATGAGCCTTAATATCTTCTTCAAGAGCTTGAGTGCATTTAACATCAAAAATAATTTTTGCACCCGGATGCTTTTCTAATACTTGACGAGCGAGAATAATCAAATAACGATCAGGCCAAATAGTTTGGCCTTTTTCATCAGTAATTCCTAATCGATCACCATCTCCATCAAAAGCAAGGCCAATGTCAGCGCCTGTTTCTTTAACTTTATTTCCAGTGTCTTTCATCATCGAAACTAAAGAAGGATTAGGAAAATAATGAGGAAAATTCCAATCTAGATTAGTAAAAAGCCCAACCACTTCGCAGCCTGCTTTTTCTAAAATCTGCGGAACAATTGCTCCTGGTGTACCATTACCGGCATTAACCACTACTTTCAAGGGCCTCGCAATTTTAACTCTCTTTAATAAGTCTTTTTGATAAACTTCTAAAAAATCTTCTTTTCTAACCTCTCCACTGCCTTTAGTAAAATCCTCGCTCACAGTCAAAGCATAAAGTTCTTTCATTTCTTCGGGAACTAAAGTATGAGAAAAATCAGTGGCTTGTTTAAAGCCGCTCCAATCATTAGGATTATGAGAACCAGTAATCATTAAGCCGCCTTTTGTCTTAAAATAATATTGGGCTGAATACATCATCGGGCTTAAAACCATGCCTAAATCAATACAGTCAATTCCTGTTGAAGTTAAAGCGCGGAGAGCAACATTTTTAAAGTTTTCAGAAGTAGGACGATAATCATAACCAACGACCGCATTTTTTATGCCTCTTTTTCTTAACATGGTTCCGTGGGCTTTAACAATAATTTCTACAGAGTTTTCGTTTAATTCATCGTCAGAAACTTTGCCCCGAACATCATATTCACGAAACATTGTTTTTTTAAGTTTAGCCATAAAATCCACCCTTGTCATTCCAAATTTAATTTGGAATCTATAGAAATAATCTTATCTCTATAGATCCTGAGTCAAGCTCAGGATGACAGGAAAAAAGAATTATAGATTAACTAATAATAACTCAATGGTTTTTTTTAAGTCAAAAACTAATTGTCCGGTCTTTTGCTGATAATCAATTTTCAAGAGCTTTTTATAAATTTTTAACAGTTTTTCAAGCGTAAAACAATTTGCCTGATTTGTCAACCTTGCGTATTGCCAGGGCGCCATTCTTACTCCTTCTTTGCCTAAATCTTTTACTAAAAGAAGCAGTCTAAATTGACGGACAATCATATAAAAAATCAATTCTACTGGTCCTGTCTTGGCACAATTTTCAAATAAAGAAAGCATTGACTCTTGGTTATTCGGCTGAATTGATTCTAGAAACTTAAAAATAATTGCTGGAGTTTGAAAAAGCTGAATTTTGGCGTTTTTAAAAGAAATAAGTCTTCGACCGTCAATCTTTTTCTTCTCCCATAAAATTAGTTCTGTATTGCTTGGTAATGCCTTAAGATAGTCAAAAGTTCTTTTTACTTGTTCTTGTGTTTTAATGCTGCTGTATTTTAATGAAATCAAATTCTCCACAATTGCTAATTTTTCCTGACCAAATAATGATCTTGCTTCTAAGGCTTGTTTTAGATCGGTTAAAGTTACTTTTTTACCATCAAAAGAAATCACTTCTTTTTTTTCTGCTGTTTTTTTCATTACCTCAAGCGCTTTTCTTGAAGCAAGAAGATGGTCACCGTGAAGAATGGTAAACATAAAATTAATAGTTAATTGTTAATAGTTAGTTGTTAATTGTTAATTGAACAATTTAACCATCTAACCATTTGTCCTTAAATTTTCTAAATAACCTTTCCACTTCTCTATTAATTGTCTTGCCTCCCCTTCTCCGATGGGGGAGAAGTGAACCAGAAAAATTCTTAGGAATGTGTAAAAGTTCATGAATTAAAATCTTTTTTCTTTCCTTTTCATTTAGATGGTCAAATTTCTCACTTAATACTTCGATAATATAATGAGGTCCTATATTTAAGGCCTGCTGCCAAACCCGAGGAAATCCCCAGATTCTGGCTCTGGCTCTTGATTTTGATCCAAAGGAGCGAAAACAAATAATTCTTTGAGGATCAAAAGTGGTGAAATCCAATTCATTGATCAAAAATTTAATTTGTTTTTGAATGTCAGGTGCTTTTTGCCATTCCATAATATAAATAGGTTTTAGGTTCTAGTGACTAGGTTCTAGTGACTAGGTTTTAGTTAATTCTCTTATTATTAAATCTTTTCTAGAACCTATAACCTAACAACTAGAACCTATCTTTTCTATCGCTTCTTTTAAAAGTTTTGCACTGTTTTTTTGATAACCGGAAATTTTTAAAGCCTTTTCTGGCAAAAACCACTTCACCTCGCTAATCCCTTCTTCTTCCTGAGGAACAAGTTTTTCCTCTCCATGAGCTTTAAAAAGATAATAATGAACTGTTTTCTTAATTAATTCTCCTTCCCATTTATACCAGTAGCCAATGGGTAAAAGCTTATCAATAAAAGATATTTTTGTTAAGCCTGTTTCTTCAGCCACCTCTCTCTTGGCGGCTTTTCTTTTGTCTTCATTGTCTTCAATAATGCCTTTGGGGAAAGTCCATTTGTGATTATGATCTTTAATCATCAAAATAAATGGTTTTTTATTCTTTATTTTAAAAACAATACCACCAGCAGAAATTTCAATTTTCATATTAGGAGACTGGAGCATCCCCGTCATTCCGGACTTGCCTGCCCGAAAATGCTGCGCATTATGCGCTGCAGGCGGGATCCGGAATCTATATAAAATAATTATTGTATAGATCCTGAATTAAATTCAGGATGACAGATGAAAAGTACTTATTCCACTTTATAGACTAAATCTTTTTCCTTAACTGGTTTATCAACTTTTAAACCAACCTCATCACCTTTTTTTGCCTCTTTAATTTCTTGATGCTCAACCTGCATTGAACCAACAACTTGGGTGAATTCTTGATCATGACCAGAAATCTTAATTGTCTCCCCTATTTTAAGCGGCGCTGACATCTTAATAATGGCGACGCCGATTTTATTATAAAAATGAGTGACGACACCTATTTGTAACTCAGCCATTCTTTCTCACCTCCCTCTAGAAACTCTTATTGAGTTTCCACGAAATTAGAGTTTCTTGAGCCCTGTATACGCGCCCTTCGACTGCGAGGACGTAGACCTCGAGGCGAAGTAAGCGTTGTACGAGGTTAGAAACATAATTAATCAATCAATCTAAGTTTATCATAAACAAATAATCATTTCTTTTTCAAAACTTTAGCCATTAACCAGCCAACTGCAAAACCGCCAAGATGGATATTGCCTTTTAATTTTACCACAATTTCACGAACCTCTTTATTTACAAATAAGTTTACAATTATGTTTACAATTAATTAATTATTCTTGTTGACAATAAACTTGACAAATAAGCTTACAATTATTATAATTACTTTAGATGTTTAAGCCCAAATACACCCTGTCGCCAAAATTACT
>JADHYG010000037.1 GCA_016782545.1 Candidatus Microgenomates bacterium | reverse complement strand
GTCATTTTTTTAATCATCTCTTCAAAGGAAACTCTTGGTTTCCAATTTAAAATTTTTTTTGCCTTAACAACACTGCCAAGCAATTTCACTGGCTCTTCTTTCCGTATAAACTCTTTTTTAACAACGACATAGTTTTTATAATTCAATCCAAGAGTAGTAAAAGCAATTTTACAGACATCTTTAACAGAATGCAACTTGCCGGTAGCGATAACATAGTCCTCTGGACTACTCTGCTGCATCATCAACCAAGCTGCCCGCACATAATCCGGTGCATAACCCCAATCTCTTTGAGATTCGAGATTGCCAAGTTCTAATTTTTTTTCTAAACCAAGTTTAATTTTAACCGCTCCTTGAGAAATCTTCCTAGTAACAAACTCTGACGGCCGCCTTTCCGATTCATGATTATAAAAAATAGCTGAGCAGCTAAAAGCTCCATATTTCTCCCGAAAAGATTGAACTAAAAAATGAGCAAAGAGCTTCGAGGAGGCATAAGGGTTAAGGGGAGAAAAATTGGTCTTCTCGCTTTGAGGACATTCTTTTGGTTTGCCAAACATCTGAGCTGAGGAAGCCTGAAAAAACTTTGTTTTTGGCGATCGGTCACGAATAATCTCTAGCAAGCGGGAAACTCCCAAAGCGTTAACATCACAAATCAAAGTCGGATTTTTCCAAGAAGCAGGAATAAAACTAATAGCGGCTAAATTATAGAGCCCAGCAGGCTTTACTTTTAAAACTGCTTTTTCCAATGACTTTTTATCTCTCAAATCACCATAAATAAGTTTGATTTTCTTCTTCAAATGCTCAATGTTTTCTAATCTTTCTTTTTTTATTAACAAACCAAAAACCCTATAACCTTTCTGAAGCAAAAGCTCGGCAAGATAAGAACCATCCTGACCCGCGATACCAATAATCAACGCTGTTTTCATTTTCTTCCTACTCCTATATAAGTAAACCCTAATTTTTTTAATCTTTCTGGTTCATAAATATTTCTACCATCAACAATAATCGGCTGACGCATTAGTTTTTTAATCTTTTTAAAGTCTAATTTTTTAAACTCGTCCCATTCTGTTACCAAACAAAGAATATCTGCTCCTTTTACAGCGCTATAAGCATCTCTGCTATATTTCACTTTCCTTAAAACCTTTTTAGCGCTTGAAATAGCTACCGGATCATAAGCTTTAATCTTTACTCCCAGTTTTTGTAATTCCTTAATAATTAAAAGAGATCTTGCTTCCCGTATATCATCAGTATTAGGTTTAAAAGAAAGACCTAGAACAGCAATATTTTTATTTTGGATTGAATTATCACAAGCAGCAACTATTTTTTTAACAAAATAGTTGATTTGGGTTCTGTTAATTTTGTCAACCGTCTTTAAAAAATCAAAATTAACATCATTATTTTGAGCAAAAGAAATTAAGGCCCAGGTGTCTTTTGGAAAACACGATCCGCCGTAACCAAGACCGGCATTTAAAAACTCTCTGCCTATTCTCGGATCAAGACCCAGTCCTTCGGAAACTTTCTTAATATCTGCTCCCGTCTTGTCACAAAGCCGCGCCATAAGATTAATAAAAGAAATTTTGGTTGCTAAAAAAGCATTGGCCGCATATTTAATCAACTGGGCTGAATTGGGATCACAAACAATTCTTGGCACTTTAATCGGTTGATGAAGTTTTAAAAGCAAATCCTTGGCCCACTTGCTTTTCACACCAATAACAATCCTGAAAGGATGAAAAGAATCCTTTACAGCCGAGCCTTCCCTTAAAAACTCCGGACAAGAAGCTATTTCAAAAGCAATAGAACTGTTTTTTTTGATAATCTTTTCTATTTCTTCATTAGTATCAGGCGGAACCGTACTTTTAACAACAACTAAAGTTTTCTTTTCTAAGTTCTCTGCTAATTCTTTGGCAGCTGAAAAAACATAAGAAAGATTATAACTGCCATCTCTTTTGGCTGGCGTACCAACACAAATGAAAACTATTTCTGAATGAGAAATGGCTTTTTGATAAGAAGTGGTAAATTTCAATCGTCCAGCATTGACATTTTTGACCACAAGTTCTTTTAATTTTGGCTCATGAAAAGGAACAATTTTTAATTTTAAATTTTTAATTTTTAATTTATCTACATCCAAAGCCCAAACTTGATTACCTAAATCAGCAAAAAGTGCAGCTGTTACCAAGCCAACATAACCAGTACCAACAACAGCTAGTTTCATAATTCTTATAATAGCAGAGGTTTTATTAAAAATGAAGTAAAGCAGGGAGGATTTTAGCTTAACGTTTGCGTATATCTAATATTGCGCCTTTCCTTGATTTTATCATAGATGGCGGGATATGGGTCGAGGCTCTGCAAAAGCCGAACCAAATATACTGTGTTAGCAGACCCGAAAGAGTGAAGAGTTGAAACTTTTCCTAAAAACCTTCCATGTAGGTTTTCATCTTTTTAACGTAATCTTTGACTTGTTTGAAAACATCATCGTTGATCATGTTTTCTTTGGCGTGGTTAATAATTGGTCTAACTGACTGGATTTTTCGTCCAAATTGCTCCATCCATTTGTATCTGGGAAATATCCAAAGATGGAAACCATGTTCCGTATCTTCATTCTGAAACAAGTAAACTTCATCAATTTGGAGCACTTCTTGCATCCCTTGACGAACTTTTCTTAATAGCGTTGAGAATTCTGACAGCTCTTCGTCAGTAAGCTCAGCTATTGATTTAATTTTTCTCAAGGGAGCAAGAATGAAAAATCCAGGAATTGGAACTTCCCAATCCTGATGAACTGTAAACAATTTTGTGGAGATGATGTTTTCATTAGGAAAAAGCTTTTTAGGCATAGAGAAAAAGGTTCAATTTCACATAACTATTGTTTATACGAATTTTGGTTCGTGTAAGTTTCTGCAATAGCTAGTTTCATAACCTTTATAATAGCAAAAAAAGTGCTAAAATAGAACCATGCAAATCGATATTCTTACTCTTTTTCCAAAAATGTTTAAAGGACCGTTTGATGAAAGCATTGTCAAGCGGGCTCAAGAAAAAGGGCTGGTAAAAATTAGCATCCATGATTTGAGAAAATGGAGTCAAGACGCCCATAAAACCGTTGACGACCGACCCTATGGAGGTGGAGCAGGCATGATTATGCGCGTCGATGTAATCGAACGCGCGATATTAAAAATCAAAAATCAAAAATCAAAAATAATTTTATTGACTCCTCAAGGCAAGGTTTTTAACCAAAAAACGGCTAAAAAACTTTCAAAACATGATCACTTAATTCTTATTTGCGGACATTATGAGGGAATCGACGAAAGAGTGAGAGAAAATTTAGTCGATGAAGAAATTTCCATTGGTGATTATATTCTGACCGGAGGCGAATTGCCAGCCATGATAGTTACCGACGCTATTGTTCGCCTAATTCCCAACGTTTTGAAAAAACCCGAAGCAATTAAAGAAGAATCGTTTTCCAAAAATCTTCTCGAATTTCCCCAATACACTCGACCAGCTGATTTTAAAAACTGGAAAGTGCCAAAAGTTCTGCTTTCCGGTGATCACAAAAAAATCGAAAAATGGCGAAAAAAGAAGGCTTTAGAAAAAACTAAAAAACGCCGGCCGGATCTTTTGTAAATCTCAACTTCTAATCACCTTATTCTCGGTAACAATAATATTTACTAATCTATCGATCGGCTCCCTGGAAAGATAAGGAACTATTTGAAAATCATAAGCCAAAGCAATAACAAGGACTTCCGGATTATTCTCTAAAAATCGATCATAATAACCCTTCCCTCTTCCCAATCTACTACCCTGCTTCGTTAAAGCCAAACCGGGCGCAAGACAAACTTCCAGTTCTTGATCATAAGATTGTTTGTTGGTTGGAGAAAAAATATTATACTTTCCAGGCTTTAATTGACTCCAATCAGTTATTTGATAGGCCTTCATCACGCCTTCTCTTAATATTTTAGGAACAGTAACTACTTTGTCTTTTTTTAATAACCATTTAATTAAATCATGGGTTTGAACTTCATTTCCAACAGAAACATAAATAAAAAAAGATTTGGCAGTTTCTACCTCTTTTAACTTTAATAAATTTGAGATAATTTTAGCAGATAATTTTTTTACATCTTCCGGGGCTAAATTACGCCTTAATTTTCTTATCTTTTTTCTTAATAAACTTTTACTTTCCATCACTGAAGTTGTGATTTCATTGTTCGCAGCGCTTCTTCGATTGTCCGCATTTTAATACCTAACTTCTGGATTTTTTGATTAGAAATCGCCATATATTTTTGGCGAGGCCTGTTATTTTTTTTAACATACTCATCGACCGTAATCTTTTTAATCATTTTTTTGTTAAAACCAAATACTTCGTTTATTCGAACTGCCAGCTCGAATGAGGAAAGTGAAGTCGATCCAACCAGATGATAAATTCCCTGAACTCTTTGATTAATCAAACTATCTAAACCAAAAACAATATCATCAATAAAAGTGGGTGTAATAATCTGATCAACAAACATAGGCGGCAAAGAGTTTTCTTTTAATCCCTTAATAATCTTTCTTACCAAGTCAAGTTTTAGAGGAAAATGGGCCCGAAACGGAGAAGTAATTCGGGCAATACAATATTGAGCTTGCGATTTCTTAACCTCTTTTTCTGCCCAGTATTTTGTCTGACCATACCATTCAATTGGATTAGGAGCATCCTCTTCTGTGTATTGATCTTTCTTTTCGCCGTCAAAAACAAAATCAGTCGAAATATGAATTAAATATTTACCATGCTTTGCACAGAGACTGGCAATATTTCTTGTACCAACAACATTAACCTGATAACATAATCCGCTTTTATCACCTTTTTGTTTCCAGGCGGCATTAACATCAGTAAAAGCGGCTAAATGAAGAACAAGCTCAGCATCTTTATTTTCTAAAAAAGCTTTTTCCAAAAGAGATTTATTAGTAATATCAATATCTGTATCCAGACTAAAATCAGTAAAATTATATTTATCTGCAAGAAGTTCTGTAATTCTCGAACCAATTAATCCTGAAAGCCCGGTGCCAATTATCTTCACAATGATTAATGATTAATGATTAATGACCAGTCAAAAGTAGTTCCGTTAGATAATTTAACTTCTTTAAAAGAAATCCTGCCTTCTTCTTTCGAATCATAAAGCTTGGTAGGAAAGTTTAAAAGAATTGCTCTCTTTTTTCCAATATTTTTAAGGCAATGAAGAACGTTAATTGGAATCAAAAGTAAATATTGACCATCATCTGCTTGAGAATCACCCGCTCTAAAAAGATTTAAAATGCCGTAAGTTTGAGAGCCTTTTCGCCAATCATACAAAGCAATAACAATATCTCCAGAAATAACTACAAAACGATCTTCTTGCTTAGTAGGATGGTAATGCCAACGATCAGCATCACGAGCCACACCAGGTTCAGTAATAGAATAATAACATTGAGTAAAAGGCCGAAGCTTTGAATCAAAAACTTGATTCCAATCTATTTTTAAGCTCTCTACTAAAACCCCTCGATCATCACGATTAACTTTTAAAGGATAAACAACAACACCGTCAATTAGTGAATACTTTTTATCTTTCAGATTAAAATAGTTTTGAATTTTTAATTTATTTACCATATTGTTTTTTAAAATACTTCTTTTGCTTTTCTTTTAACGGTTTCCACCACCATTCATTCTTTTCATACCATTTAACCGTTTTCTGAAGATAAGTGTCAAAATCATATTCCGGCTCCCAGCCTAGCTCCCTTTTTACTTTACGCCAATCAACAGCATATTTCCTATCGTGACCAGGCCTGTCTTTTATATGTTCAATCCATTCTTCCGGATTTTTTCCCATAAGCTCGCAAACCTTTCTTGCCACTTCAATATTAGGAACATCCTTAGTCATGCCGCCAATGCAATAAATTTCGCCAACTTTACCTTCTTTTAAAACTAAATCAATCGCTCGGCAATGATCCTCAACATAAAGCCAATCCCGAACATAAAGACCATCACCATACATGGGAATTTTTTTATTTTCCATTAAATTAGTAATCATCAAAGGAAGAAATTTTTCCGGAAACTGATAAGGACCAAAATTATTTGAACAATTAGTAATGGTAACAAACAAACCAAAAGTATGGTAATAAGCTTTTACTAAATGATCAGAAGCGGCCTTGCTAGCCGAATAAGGGCTGCGGGGATCATAAGGAGTAGTTTCATTAAATTTTTCTTTGGAGTCAAGTTCTAATTCCCCAAAGACTTCATCCGTTGAAATATGATGGAAATGTTTGACTTTATGTTTTAAAGCTGCATCTAAAAGAACTTGGGTACCAACTATGTTGGTCATAATAAAATCAGCTGGGTTCAAAATTGACCGATCGACATGACTTTCAGCAGCAAAAGCCACAACAACATCAATTCCTCTCATCACTTTATTAACAATTTTAGGGTCGCAAATGTCTCCTTTGACAAATTTATAATTGGGAAGATTTTCAATATTTTTTAAGTTCTCAAGATTTCCGCAATAGGTTAATTTATCGAGGTTAACAAGCTCATCCTGAGGATATTTTTTTAACCAATAGTGAATAAAATTACTGCCAATAAACCCGGCGCCCCCAGTCACTAAAAGCTTCATAATGTTATAATCATAACATGAGAATCAAGTTAGAAAAAATAGGAGTTAATAAATACAAAGTGCCTAAAATTGCGGGAATGCGGGTTGAGGCTATTGTCTATGCTAATAAGGCAATCCTCAAAGACATTGGTCAAGACCTTTCCCTCAGGCAACTTCAAGAAACGGCCACTTTACCTAGGGTTATTTCGCCGGTGATTGGCATGCCTGATATTCACCAAGGATTTGGTTTGCCAATTGGCGGCATCATGACCACAAAAGGCTTAATCTCGGTAGGAGCAGTAGGAATGGACATTAATTGCGGAGTCAGGCTTTTAGTTTCTAACCTTTTCTATGACCAAAAACTTTTTTCTCGTGAAAACCTGCAAATTTTGATTAGAATGATTGAGAAAACAATACCGATTGGCGTTGGCGGAAAAAGGAAAAATATTCCCAATGGACTAGAATTAAGAAAAACCGTTACTCAGGGAGTAAAACACCTTTTAGAAAAAGGCTACGCTCTCCCCGAGGATTTACTCTGCACTGAAGAAAATGGTTGTATGAATGGAGCAAAGTTTGAAGCCTTGACCTTAAAAGCAAAAAAAAGAGCAGAAAAACAAATCGGCACTTTAGGTTCCGGCAATCATTTTATTGAAATTCAAAAAGTTGATGAGATTTTTGATGCTTCGACAAGCTCAGCATGGGGAATCTCCAAAAATCAAATATGTCTTATGATTCATTGCGGTTCACGAGCCCTGGGTCACCAGACATGTGTTGATTACACTGATCTCTTCTGGAAAGCAAAAAGCAAATATGGAATTGAAGTTCCTCAAAAAGGCCTAGCCGCTTTGCCCGTAGAAACAAAGGAAGGTCAAGACTATTTTGGGGCTATGGCAGCTTCGGTTAATTTTGCTTTTAGCAATCGGCAGATGATTACTCATGATGTAAGACAAGTTTTCAACCGGTTTTTCAAAAACAAAGGGGTTAATACCAAGCTTGTCCTGCTTTATGATGTCGCTCACAATATTGCCAAATGGGAAGAACATGGGAGTAGAAGGCTTTTAGTTCACCGCAAAGGCGCTACAAGAGCCTTGCCAGCTAGTCATCCACAAAATCCTGAAAAATATCTGAAAACAGGCCATCCGGCTATTATTCCCGGCAGCATGGGAACCGCTTCTTATGTCATGGTTGGTTTGCCCAAAAACAAAGAAACCTTTTTTAGCATCAATCATGGAGCCGGCAGAATAATGAGTAGAACTCGAGCCAAAAAAACAATTAAAAAGCAAGATTTTGAACTTTCCATGGAAAATATCGTCTATAACAAACCCTTTTGGCTTATTGCTGACGAAGCCCCCGGTGCCTATAAAAATATCCATGAAGTGATTGACACGCTGGTCGAAGCCGGGCTAACAAAAAAAGTGTTTAAATTAAAACCTTTAGCTGTCATCAAAGGAGACTAACCCCAATCCGCCTCCCGCAATGTAATTCTGACTAAAGATTGAGAAAAAGCTTTGCTTTCAGAATTGGAATAATGGCCCAGGCGTCAATTATTTTTCCTTTTTGGACCATTATTACTACTTCCTTAAAAGAAGTTTTAACCACTTTAATTCTTTCTGTAGAATCTAATTCTTGTTTTCCCTCTTGAAGTTCCTGAGCTAAAAAAACATTGCCTTTGCCATTTGAACAGCCGGGAGAAATCAAAAACTCGCCTAGATTAGTCCATTTTTTTGCTATTACTCCTGTTTCTTCTTTTAATTCCCTTTTGGCGGCAAAGAGAGGATTTTTGTCTCTCCGCTCAATTTTTCCGGCAGGAATAGTCCAAATTATTCCCGGAATATACTTCTCTTCTCGAATCAAATAAACTTTATTTTGATCATCCAAGGCAATAATAACCACTGCTCCTCTTTCATCAATCACATGATATATTCCCCGACTCCCATTGGGTTTAACCACTCTGTCCTCAAGGATATTAAAATAAGGACATTGATAAACAACTTTTGAAGCAACTTTTCGCCAAGAAGCCACTATTTCACTCCTGCTTTTTCTGCCCAAAACTTACTTGCCAAAAACAAAGTCTTAAAAGTGCCGGCATCAAGCCAGCTGCCTTTTAATTCCTCCCATCTCAATTTTCCTGCCTTAATATAAAGATTATTAACATCAGTAATCTCCAGTTCTCCTCTTTTTGAAGGCTCGCATTGACGAATAAGGTCAAAAACCTGATTATCATAAATATAAAGACCGGTGACAGCAAAATCGCTCTTCGGTTTTTTCGGTTTTTCTTCAATCGCAATAATTTTTTTATTTTTATCAAAAACAGGTACGCCAAAACGCTTGGGATCAGATACTTTTTTTAAGAAAACAGTAGCGCCGCCTTTAAAACTTCTTACAGCCGAACCAATATCAGCATCGGTTGTGTTGTCACCTAAAATAACCAGCAATGGCTCGCCATCAGCAAAATCCTCACAAAGCGATAAAGCAGCAGCAATTCCTTCTTCTCCTTCCTGATAAGCATATTCCAAGTGTTTAATGCCCAGCTGCTTGCCGTTTTTCAAAACCCTGATAAAGTGACCGGCAAATGGCCCACCGGTAACTACCAAAACCTCTTTAATCCCTGCCCGCACTAAAGTTTTAATCGGATAAAAAACCATAGGCTGATCAAAAACAGGTAATAAATGTTTGTTGGTGGCATAAGTTAAGGGAAAAAGCCTGCTCCCTAAACCGCCAGCTAAAATAATGCCTTTCATGCTCTATAAATTAAAGAAATAATCAAAACTGCTCCCAGGAGAGCAATCAAGAAATATTCTATCACAACTTTCAAATAAAGATTTTTTTCCAGATAATGATGAATCATTCCCCAAAGAAAATAAGCAAGGCTCATTGCTATCACACACCAAACCTGAATACTGCGATTATAATCAAAATAAACAAAGAAAGAAAAACCAATAACAAAAATTGACAATAGAGTTAAATAACGGCTCAAGTAAAACTTCATCTTTA
>JADHYG010000036.1 GCA_016782545.1 Candidatus Microgenomates bacterium | reverse complement strand
CCAATGACTCGATTAAAAAGCGGCTGATCTTCATCTTTTAAAACCCCTTCTATTCCATCTTCACCTTCTCTACTCTCTACAAACATTCCCGGATCAAACGAGGGCGAGGAAAATAAAGCTAAAATTTCTCCGTTTTTAGGATCAGAAACAACCACCGCACCTTTTTTTTCCTCCATTGATTGAACTGCTTTTTTCTGTAATGCATAATCAATGTTTAAAACCAGATCCTGGCCTGGTTGAGGATCAATTTTTCCTAAAACCTGCAAGGGCTCGCCAAGAGCATTAGTTTCAATCAACTCTTTCCCATCAACCCCTCGTAAAATCTCATCATATTGTTCTTCTATCCCCATTCTTCCCACCACATCCCCTAATTCATACCCTCGAACCTTGAACCTCGAACCTTGAACCTCTTCTTCCGTTGCTTCTCCTGTATATCCAATCACATGAGCTAAATCTTTTCCGCCCACATATTCTCTCACCAGCTCTGTTTTCAAACTGGCCGCCTCTGATCCTCCCCTTGCCTCAATCTTTAATGCTTCTTCATGCGAAATAACATCCCATTCTTCTTGGAAATTTGTTTGGGATTTGCCCGCCTCGCCCGACGAGCGGGCGAGTCGAGGCGGGGAATTTTGAATTTGTGATTTATTTGGAGTTTTGGAATTTTGGAATTTTGGAGCTTTATATATGGGTTTATTTCTCGCCAACACCTCCCCATTTCTATCTATAATCAACCCTCTTGGCGCTCTAATCACCCGCTCTCTTATTCTCTGCCCTTCAGAAAGTTCATGATATTTTTTTCCTTCCACAACAGTCAATTGAAAAAGCCTAGCCAAAAGCAAACCAAAAACAATCACTAACAACAAGAATAATCTCTTGATTCTCATATTCGTCCTATCCGCCCTATCCGTTTTATTTGAACCATTTGAGCAATTTTAAAAAAACTCATGGCTATCACCAAAGACCAAAACACCTTAATCCCCCCAATCTCCCTAAATTCCCAAAACTCATAAAATCCCACTGCCAACATGACAAAGGGGAAAAAATACAAAGGGTGGATAACTTTAAATTTTCTTTTATACAAGCTCACTACCAATGTAAAAAGCAAAAAAAACAGACTCGTCTCCCCCCAAACACCCTCTTTTAAAAAATCAACCAAAAATCCGCTAAAAAAAGCTAAATAAAAGCCCTCTTTCTCTTGAACGATCATTATTAGACAAATCATCCATAGAAAAAGCAAGGGATAAGAAGTTAAAATTACTCCCAAGATTCCCAAAATTAGAGTGATTAGAAAAATTAAAAAAAATCGCTTCATGTTTAAAACATAAAAGACATACTACTTTCCCTTAAAAAGAAAGTAATACTCATTTCAGAGTGCTCGAAAATCCGCTAAGAAAACTTTTAGGATTTATCAAAAGGCAATTAGAGAAAATACGGGGAGTCTACAAAATTTTTGCTTGCTGAAAAAGATACGGGAAGAGATAATTTTTTCGCTGTTCGCAATTAGGGTCGACAC
Source organism: Candidatus Microgenomates bacterium (assembly GCA_016782545.1). The sequence goes on along the minus strand of JADHYG010000036.1, from coordinate 8,094 downwards.
TTCGACCCGGTCAGCGAACTAGAAAAAATTCATCTCGACCTCAGTATCTTTCGTAAACAACTTCAGCCGCAAATCAAAAAGAATCATCCCAACTTCAGTATTTTCCTCTCTACTCTCTCACCAAAAAAACAGTTGTCAACGCACTATAATCTAATTCTGCTTCAACCTCAACTTCTTTAAAAGGTTTTTCACTCTCCTGAGCTTGAGTTTTCACTCTTCCAATCAGAAGATCGGACAAATAACCTTCTTCCCCACTCGTCACCACTAAATCACCAATTTCTAAAGTTTCTCTTTGCAAAACTTTAGTTAAAAAAATCTTTGTTCCAAAACGACCTTCTAAAAGTCCTCTTGCCCTATTTTCTGTTTTAACACTGATTTTACTCTCACTGTCAGTTGGTAAAATAACTAAAGAAGATGTTGGTTCTACTTTAATCACTCGCCCCACTAAAAAATTTTCAAAAACAATGGTCATACCCTCCTCAACCTTATCATTGGTGCCTTTATCAATAATCAAATACCGTTTTCTTCCCAGAATTTTAGCCGGTAAAAAAGCCCAATTTTTAGGCAAAGGTGCTTGCAAAAGCCGGCGCATGTCTTCATTTTCTTTTTCAAGAACTTGTGATTCATACTGACAAACCTCAAGCTCTCTTCCTACCTTTTTTGCCTTTTTGACCTCCTCGTCCTTTTCTCTTAAGCCTTCAAAAAACTCTGTTGGTCTTTTTAATAAAGAATAAATACTAGCTCTGATTGGATTTAATCTTTGCCCCAATTGCTCTTTAAAGGGTAATAGTATTTGTTTTTTATCTAAAATAAAAAGGAGAAAAGCAAGCAAAAAAAGAAATAAAAAAAGCCGTTTTTCTTTCATAATCTTTAATCTTTTTCCTTATCCCCACGCCCTAGATAAGGGCTTAGCCCTCATCTAGCCCTTTTCAAAGCCGTTTTTCAATTCTTAATTTCGCGATTTCTCTATCTCGCTATTTCGTTTTTTCTATTAGCAATTAGCAATCAACAATTAACTATCTTTAAACTCCCTTCTTTTGTTCTCTTGTTCTCGTGTTTTAATGTTTTTATGATTTAATGATTTTTATCCCACCACTGCCTTTTCAAAAAGTTCTTTTGTCTCCAATATTTTTGCCGCCCCTCTAACAACACTTGTTTCCGGATGCTCGGCTAAAATAGTGGGAATTTTGGTTTCTTGGGCAATTCTTTGCGGCAGACCGGAAAGTAAAGATCCTCCTCCAGCTAAAGTAATTGCTCCTTCCATCACGTCGCCGATTAATTCAGGCGGTGTTTCTTCCACTACCTCTTTTATGGCTTGAATAATATTGAGAATCACCGGCGCAATCGCCTCTCTTATTTCTCCCTCAGCCAGTCTAACTGAACGAGGCAAACCTGTTTCCAAATCTCTTCCCCGAACTACAGTATGTCTTTCTTTAGCAGAAGAAAAAGCCGAACCAATAGCAATCTTCACTTTTTCAGCGCTTTGAATACCTAAAAGAAGAGAATATTTAAGCCGGCAAAAGTGTCTGATCGCTTCATCCATTTCGTCGCCGGCCGAGCGAATTGAGCGACCAACTACAATCCCTCCGATGGAAATAACCGCTACCTCAGTGGTGCCGCCGCCAATATCCACCATCATTGTTCCTTGAGAAGTTAAAACTGGCAGTTTAGCCCCCACCGCCGATGCCAATACCTGTTCAATTAAAAAAGCCTCTCGCGCTCCAGCCTCTAAGGCTACTTCTTTAACCGCCATTCTTTCTACTTCAGTCACGCCGGAAGGAATGCCAATAATTACCCTAGGTTTGCCCAATCTGGCCAAAACCTGCCGAAGACTGGATTTTGAAGTCGGAATTTTAACTTTATCAAGATAAAATTTCAAAATTGCCTCAGTGGCGTCAAAATCAGCAATGACACCGTTCTTCAAAGGCCGGAAAGCTTCCAATTGTCTTGGTGTTTTACCAAGCATTTCTTTGGCTTCACCACCCAAAGCAACAATTTTTTTTGATTTTTTATTACGCGCCACACAAGAAGGTTCTTTCACTTGAATACCCTTGCCCAAAACCAAGATTTTAATATTGGCTGTCCCCAAATCAATAGCTAAATCAGAAGCCAGAAAAGAAGAAAAATTTCCCAATACTCCTTTTGTCTTTTTTAAGAGAGAAGCAAGCATATTTTCATTCTACCATTTTAACTTTCATTTTCCAATATATCTAAAATCCCTCAGAAAAATTTCTACTCCTAAGAAAGATACGGGAAGGGGTAATTTTTTCGCCTTCATAGCGATGATTTTTGTGGCGGGGAGTTTACAAAATTTTTGTTGTTCGCAATTAGTTCCGACGGAAGCGTCGGAATGGTCCGCGAACACAAAAATTTTCGTGAACGACCTCAGCCGCAAATCAAAAAAAATCATCCCAAACTTAGCATCTTTCAACGAACGCCATCTCTGAAATGCACATGTAAACCCTATTTCTCTTATGCTATACTAACTTCATGACCATTGAAAAAATCTGCCAAAAAATCATTAAATATTCCTTTTTTCTTCTTTTCTTTTTAACCCCTTTAATTCTCACCCCTTGGAACTATGAACTTTTTGAATTTAATAAAATGATTTTTGTTTATTTAATGACCACTATTATTGCCGGTGCTTGGCTCATCAAATCAGTTAAAAAAAATCAAATCCGCATCCAAAAAACACCCTTAGATGTCCCAATTATTATTTTCTTAATTTCTCAATTTCTTAGTTTCTTCTTTTCTATTGACCGCCATGTTTCTATCTGGGGCTATTATTCCCGCTTTCACGGCGGACTGGCTTCCACAATTTGCTATATCATCTTATATTATGCTTTTGTGACAAACTTCGCTTCCAGCTTCCAAGACAAAAATAATAAAGCAAAGAAATTAAAAAATCGCGGAATTAAAAGAAAAATCTCGCAACTTTGTAATTTCATTATTTCTAGGAAAAAAATATCGAATCCAGGAGTCAAAGCTAACAAAATCCTTTTAATTACTCTTGTTTCTGGTTTCTTTGTCTCTCTCTATGGCATCCTTGAACACTTTGGTATTGATAAAAATCTCTGGGTTCAAGATGTCCAAAATCGAGTTTTTTCAACTCTAGGCCAACCAAACTGGCTCGCGGCCTATTTATGTATTTTATTGCCAATCACTATTGCTTTAGCAATAAACCAAATAACCAATAAATCAAATAACCAAAAAACAGTTAAGAAAAATGCGGGGAGTTTACAAAATTTTTGTCGTTCGCAATTAGCGAGCCTGAGAGCGGTCCGCGAACACAAAAATTTTCGTAAGCGACCTCAGCATTTTTCCGACACTAACCCCAGCCTCTTTCGTAAAAACCCCCAGGCTTTTATCTTCTACTTTTTCCTCTCAATTATTTTCTATTTAACACTCCTTTTCACCAAATCCCGCTCCGGTTTTGCCGCCTTTTGGCTCAGCAGCCTAATCTTTACTATTTTCGCTCTCCTCCACCATCTTCCCAATCTTACAACTATAAGCCCCAAAACAAAAAAGGCCGCCATTAACTTTCATACTACGATCGTAGCAAGAAAGTTAAGAATTAATAAAGCCATCCAGCCTCAGAGTTTTCTCAAAAAACTATTGATTTTGAATTTTATTTTTCTACTAATAACTTTTTTTATCGGCTCTCCATTCCCCCAATTCAATCACTATTTTAGTTTTTCTTCTTTGACTCAAAAAACCACTCCCGCTCTTCCAATAATCCCCGCTGGTACCACCTTGGAAACAGGCGGCACTGAATCAGGAGAAATCAGAAAAATTGTTTGGCAAGGCGCTTTAAACATTAGCCGCCATTTTCCCTTTTTTGGCTCAGGCGTAGAAACTTTTGCTTTTTCTTATTATCGTTTTAAGCCGCAAGCACACAATCTCACCAGTGAATGGGACTTTCTTTATAACAAGGCCCATAATGAATATCTTAATTATGCGGCGACAACGGGATTTGTTGGTCTCGGTGCCTATTTATTACTCATTGGCAGCTTTTTGTGGTGGAGCATTAATACACTAATCTATGCTAATCGTATACGAATTAATACGAATAAACGAATAATTCGCGATTCGCGCCTGCCCCGCATACGCGCCCTTGCGACGCAAACACGCAGTATTCGGGAGCAAGTAAGCATTGTGTGGGGAAGATTCGCTAAAATTCGCGAAGATTCGTGTAAAAAAGATGCTGAAACAAGCACTTCAATCATTCTACTCGTCGCCTTGTTAACTAGTTACACAAGCATTCTCGTAACAAACTTTTTCGGCTTCTCGGTCGTTGTTGTTGCCCTTTTCTTCTGGCTCATCCCTGCTTTTTCTTTTATTTTTTCAAACTCTCTTAACTCCCAAAATTCCTTAATCATTAATCTACCAACTAATAAGCGATTTAAAAACATCATTCTTATCTTAATCTTCCTTGTTGCATGTTCCATGTTACATGTTACATGGAACATCTGGTCCGCCGATACTGCTTTTGCCAGCGCCAATGCTTTAACCCAGACAGAAGACCATTCCACTGCCTACTCTTTCTTTCAAAAAGCAGTCAGTCTAAAACCAAAAGAACCTTTTTATCATGACAAGTTTTCTCTAAATTTAGCTAACTTAGCTATCTTAGCTTTTTTTGAAAATGAAGCCAGCTTGTCAGCGGTTTTTACAGATGAAGCCCTTGATTATTCCCAAAAAGCCATCACCATTTCTCCTCAAAATGTCAGTTTCTGGAAAACCCGCACTCGGCTCTTTTATATTCTCTCTCAAATTAACAGCCAATATATTAAAAAGGCAATCGAAAGCCTTCTTATTGCCCAAAAACTCGCCCCCACTGACGCCAAAATCACTTATAATCTCGCTCTTTTGCAAGCCGAGGCTGAAAGCGAAGATCAAGCAATAGAAACCTTATTAAAAACTATTGATTTAAAACCCAATTATCGCGACGCCCGTTTTGCCCTGGCTATTTTTTACCGCGAAAACAACCAAAAACAAGAGGCGGTTGACCAGTTAAAATATATTTTAGAAAAAATCGAACCAAAAGACGAAGAAGTTAGAAAGCAATTAGAGGAATGGGAATAAGCAGACGATAATTGTTGATTGTTAATTGTTAATAGAAATTAAGAAAATAAGAGAAATACAGTGGAAATTCAATCGAAATTCAGTAGAAATACGATAGAAATTCAATGGAAATTGATTAGAGGATTAGAATGGGCTAGATAAGGGCTTAGCCCTTATCTAGGGCGTGCGAATAGGAAAAAATATGAGACAAGCTCTTCTTTACAAAAAACTTCGGCCAGAGGCCGATCGTCCTTTGGACGACAAAAAAATCCGCTGCAACACCTGCCTTCGTCGCTGTATTATTTCTTCTGGGAAAACTGGCTTTTGTCTCACCCGACTTAATAAAAATAACAAGCTTTATACTCTTATCTACGGCCTTATTTCTGCCACTGCCATCGATCCGATTGAAAAAAAACCGCTTTATCACTTTTATCCCGGCTCTCCTGTATTTTCTATTTCCAGCTGGGGTTGCAACTTTCGCTGTTTTCATTGTCTTAATGACTGGTGTTCTTGGGGTGAGCCGGCAACTAGTAATTTAAGAAAGCTAGCTCTCAGAGAGGTTGGACCTCTCGGGAGGTCCAACCTCCAAGACAACCTCCAAGAAGTTTCACCAAAAGAAATTATCAAGTTGGCTATTGCTTCTAAATCTCAAGGAATTGCTTTTACTTATCAAGAACCATCTATCTGGCTTGAATATACCCTAGATGTTGCCAAGCTCGCCAAAAAAGAAGGCTTATATACTGTTTATGTTACCAACGGCTATGCCACCAAAGAACAGCTTGATTTGATCGGTCCTTATTTAGACGCGCAAAATGTTGATTTTAAAGGCTGGAGTAAAAAATCTCTGACTAAATTCGGTGCCGGCACCAAGTACAAAGAAATGGCGGAAAATATTCAATATGCGCTTCAAAAATATAAAGTCCACACTGAACTAACCACCCTGATTGTTCCCACCGTCAACGACAATTTTCAAGAAATGGATAAAATGACCAAATGGATTGTTAAAAACTTAGGCCCAAAAATTCCGTGGCATATTTCCCGCTTTAATCCGGCTGGCAAAAGAACGGATCTTCTTCCCACGCCAATAAAAACTTTAAAAAAAATCGCCCAAATCGGTCGGAAAAATGGCCTTGCATTTGTCTACGTCTGGGCGCCCGGCCATGATCTACCAGGCGGAATTTATTATGAATCCAACACTTATTGTCCCAAGTGCAAAAGTTTAGTTATCCAGCGCGGCGCCTGGAACCCCAAAATTCTCGCTGTTGACAAAAAAGGCCGTTGCTCAAAATGCGGAGAAGACTTAAATATCATTCTTTAAAATCCTCCTAAGTTTCAAGCAACTTAAGCTTCCTAATCTCCTGATTGAACTCATCGCCCAAACCTGCTAAAATCTGACCATAATGTCATTCTGAGCGAAGCGAAGAATCCCCATCGAGATCCTTCGCCCTTCGAGCTCAGGATGACAGTGGACTCGGATTGACGAACTCGTGCCATGCACCGAATGGTACTGTGGTTAGTTCGTTAAAGAGTAACAAAATGAATTTTGTCACTCCAAGATCGACGGAATGACGAATTTTAATTCGTTATTCAGTATTTAATATTTTAGTATTTCAGTATCTTATTAATCATGCTTAAAATCATTACTGTTCCCAATAAAATCCTTAATACACCGTCTAAACCAATAACTAAAATAGATAAAAGAGTCAAAAAATTAGCCAAAGAGATGATCACTTTTTTAAAAACTGGTGCCGACGGTAAATCTCTGGGCGTTGGTCTTTCTACTGTTCAGATTGGCAAACCTCTCAGACTTTTTATCGCCTATTCTCCTCAAAGCCGACATTACCTTACTTTTATTAATCCAAAAATCATCTGGCAATCAAAGAAAAAAATCTTAGGTATTCCCGAACGAAAAGAATTTCCATATGAAGGCTGTCTTTCCATCCCTAACACCTGGGGAAAAGTCTGGCGTCATGAAAAAATCAAGGCTTCCTATCAAAATCTCAGAGGCATTCAAGTAACAAAAGAATTTTCTGGTTTTCTTGGCACTATTATCCAGCATGAATACGACCATCTCAATGGCATTCTTTTTGTGCAAAGAGTTTTAGAAGAAAAAAACAAACTTTATAAAATTGAAAAAGACGAAGAAGGCAAAGAAAGTTTAATAGAAATCCGGCTTTGAAAAATCTCATTAGCCATAGAAAACAAGTGACGATCGTCGCAAGATTTCTATGCCTAAACTGATGATTTTGAGGCTAGAGTTTTAATGAATTTTTACTACTGAAAAAGATACGGGGGAGGGATAATTTTTCTCTTCAAAAGAGCGCGGAGAGTCCATAAAATTTTTGCTTGACGTAATTAGTCCCGACGGAAGCGTCGGGGCGGTTAGCGGCAACAAAAATTTTCATGGACGACCTAAGCGCTCTCTAACCAACAAACAAGAAAAAATTGGTGAATAATCAATATGAAAAAAACACAAATCATTTTTTTCGGCTCGTCACATCATTCTTTACCAACTCTCAAAACCCTTCTTAAAGAAGAAAGCTGTAAAATCACCGCCATTGTTTCTCAACCAGATCGACCAGTCGGCCGCAAACAAATTCTTACCCCCACGCCTGTTTCTCAATTTGCCCAAAAACATAAAATTCCTCTTTTTACTCCCCTATCCCAAAAAAATAAACCCTGGCTCTATCAAAATCCCAAAAAACTGGCCGGCCAACTCAAACCGCTTAAACCGGATCTCCTTATCTCCGCCTACTATGGTCAAAAAATTCCCCAAGAAATTATCAAGCTTGCTCAGTACGGCGGTCTTAACCTTCACCCCTCTCTTCTTCCCAAATACCGCGGCGCTTCGCCAGTTAAATGGGCCATTTATAATGGTGAAAAAGAAACCGGCATTACTATTTTAAAAATAGCAGAAAATTTTGACCAAGGAGAAATTGCTGCTCAAGAAAAAGTAAAAATTCAATTAACTGACACGGCTGAAACACTTCTTGCCAGACTTTTTGAGAAAGGAGCAAAGTTACTCATTAAAAC
>JADHYG010000035.1 GCA_016782545.1 Candidatus Microgenomates bacterium | reverse complement strand
TTAAATCACCGGCAATGGTTGTTTTAGGAACAATCGCCAACTCACCCATTTCCCCCCGAACATCTCTACCTATATTTCCTCCCAAAAGAACTTTACCGCTATATGCTTGAAAGTCTTTGCCAATCATGCCCAATGTTTCCACGTTGCCTCCCAGCGCCAAAACACTGCCGCCAATAAAAGCATCTTTGGCAATGTTGATATTGCCGCCGGCAACAGTAACATTTTGCCCCACTATTCCTTGAATTGAAATTGTTCCCCCGCCAACACGAACATCTTGACTAACTTCTCCAACTAAAGTAATTGTGCCCGCGCCGGCAATTAAATCACCATTTATCTGGCCGTCGATAAAAATCGAACCGGCCCCAGCAAAAACATCACCATTAACAACTCCGGAAATAGTGACGCTTTCACCAACAGCAAAATAATCATGATCAATAACTTCGCCCACCTCAAGAACAACTTTCTTTTTTTCCTCTGACCAATTAGGCTGGGCAAAAATAGGAAAGGAAACAGTTAGGAGTAAAACAACAGTTAAAAAGAAAACAATTTTTTTCATAACTGGCAGTAATTTAACATTAGAAACACCATCTGTCAACCTCAACACTTCCTCAAATACCCCTCAAGAAATTTAAACCAAAGATCAGGCGTTTCTCTTGAATAACCACCAGCAAAAAGAACAGCCAGTTTTTCAAATTGAGAAAATCTTTGGCCAATTTTTTGATAAGTCTCTTTTTCTAATTTAAATCCGGCCAGAGGATCACCTTTGTAGGTGTCAACACCTAAGATTAAAAATACAAGATCTTGCTCAAACTTTTTTTCCAAAGGCAAAACAGAATCTAAAGCTTTCAAGTATTCTTTCTCACCTGTCCCCGCTGGCAAAGAAAGATTAAGATTATATCCTTTTCCTTTTCCCTCTCCTTTTTGCCAAGAAAATCCAGTTCCCGGATAAAAAAATGTTGGGTCTTGATGAATTGAAATGGTAAAAACACTTGAATCAGAATAAAAAATCTCCTGCGTGCCATTGCCAGCATGAACATCCAAATCAAAAATCATTGCTTTTTTTATTTTCCCTTCTTTTTGAAGTTTTCTGATAGCAATGGCGTGATCATTAAAAATGCAAAACCCCGAGCTTGTCGAAGAACCAGCATGATGCAAACCACCCAATAGATTAATTACTCTTTCTCCTTTTAAAGCTAAATTTGAAGCTAAAATCGTTCCACCAACATAATAGTAGGCCGCTTCCAAATTCTCTTTAGTTACCGGTGTGTCCACCGACAACGCTCCACCTTCTTGAGCATGTTTTTTCACTCTTTCCAAAAAATCTTTAGTATGAACAAGAAGAATGTCGGCGTCTTTTCCCGGTTTAGGTCTAATTAATTGGAAATTGGTATTTATTGGAAATTGGAAATTCTTCAATTTTGTTAAAAATTGAAATGCTCTTTCCGGCCAAAAAGGATGCCCTGAGCCAAAACCATAGTTTAAATATTTAGGAGAATAGATAACATTAAGCTTCTTCATCACTTCTTGCCAAAACAACTACTAAAACAATAAAGAAGAAAATGCTCGCAATGCTGAAATAATTCCAAATCTGAGCCCCTTCTGGTCCAAAAAGAGTTTTAGCTGAAGAAAATGAGGAAACCGGCCAGAAAAAAATCGTCGCCGTTGCATTAACTAACTTTGGATCAAGTTTTCCGTCTCTTAAAAATAAATAAGCGGAAGAAATTCCTAAATTAAAAAAGCCAACTAAAATATAAAAATAAATAATTTTAATAATGATTTTAATTTTTCTCATGTTTAAAAAACTATCTCTTTAGGTCTATATTGCAAGGCCTCACTAAGATGATTAATCCTAATTTTCTTCTCTCCCTCAAGATCAGCAATCGTCCGCGCTAATTTTATCATTTTATGAAAACCGCGGGCAGAAAGATTCATCTGATTCATAGCATGATTAAGCAAATCAAGACATTCTTCAGAAAGAAAACAAAATTTCTTAATATTTTTCGCGCTCATTTCGGCATTTGATTTAAGTTTTGTGCCCTTAAATCTTTGTAATTGAAGATTACGCGCTTCTTGAACTCTTTTTTTAATTTGTTTTGAAGTTTCTGATTTTATTTTCCCGCCTTTACTGGTTAATTTTTCTGGTTTAACAGCCGGCACTTCCAAATGAAGATCAATTCTATCAATAATCGGTCCAGAAACTCTTTTTAAATAACGGCTGATTTGACCGGGAAGACAACGGCAGGACTTTTTCGCATCTCCTAAAAACCCACATGGACAAGGATTGGAAGCACTAATTAAAACAAATTTAGCCGGAAAAGTTACTGTCCCTGCCGCTCTTGAGATGGTGACAATACCATCTTCTAAAGGTTGACGAAGCGATTCAATCACGCTTCTTGGAAATTCAGGAAACTCGTCTAAGAATAAAACACCCCGATGAGCTAAGGAAATTTCTCCGGGTTGAGGTTTAGTGCCGCCGCCAATTAAACCAATTCTGGAAATGGTGTGATGAGGGGCTCGAAAAGGACGAATTTTAATGATTGATTCACCTTGAGGAAGATTGCCGGTGATTGAATAAATCTTGGTTACTTCCAAAGCTTCTTCTTCGGTAAGGTCAGGCAAAATACCCGGGAAAGCCCGGGCCAGCATTGTTTTTCCTGCTCCGGGCGGCCCTTTGAGGAAAATATTATGACTTCCAGCCGCAGCAATTTCCAAAGCTCTTTTGGTTTGTTCCTGACCTTTAACATCAGCCATGTCAAAGTCAAAAGAAACTTCTGCTTTTAACTTATTAAAAGAAAGGTGGCGCTGGGGTTTAATCTCAATTAAACCAGAAAGATGATGAAAAAGCTGTAAAAGAGAAGAAACAGGAAAGATTTTCACTTTGTTAATTACTGACGCTTCTCTAGCATCAAGATGAGGAAGAAATATTCTTTTGAATTTTTTTTCTCTTGCCAACAAAGCCATGGGTAAAACACCATTGGTATGTCTAAGAGAACCGTCAAGAGATAGTTCGCCTAAAACTAAAGCATCATCAAGCTTGGCTCTTAATTGTCCCGAAGCAATTAAAATACCCAAGGCAATGGGCAGATCATAAGAAGGACCTTCTTTGGGAAGATCGGCTGGGGCTAAATTAACGGTAATTCTTTTTGAAGGAAACTCTGCCCCTGAGTTTTTAATCGCCGACCTAACTCTTTCTTTGGCTTCTTCAATTGCTTTGTTAGGCAGACCAACAATGGTAAAAGACGGCAGGGATTTGGAAGTAATGTCCACTTCAACCTCAACCGGCACCGAACTCAATCCCACTGTCGCCCCGGAAATCACTTTGGCAAGCATAGTTTCATTGTAGAGAATTTCTATCCCCAATTCAATCCCAATCTATCATAAACAAAAACTTGCTCTAACATGTTGCGATCGCAGTATCTTAAAACAAGTTTTGAAGAAAAAACAATCACGGTTGGGGGGGGTTGGGGTTCAATTTTTCCAAGGCCTGCCTATTTTCTAAGCTGTCAAGAGAAAGAGATTTTGGAGGTGTGTTTATATAGATGGGAAGAAATTAAGAAACCAACAAACAAACCTAGCTTGACTTTTTCAAAACTACAAATAGATAAAAGCTTATAGAAGAAATTAGAATTAGTTTAATTTTTCTCACAGCCACTTCCTAGCCCGCTTTTTATAATTTCTGTACTTTTCCCCAAATATCTCTTCAAGGATTTTTTCCTCATAGGGAATAAAAACTTTCTCAAACGTGATAAACATTGCCATTGGAGCAACAAAGGCCATTAAATTGCCTGACAAAATTGCCAATCCAAGCAGCCAAAAAACAAAACCTAAATACATTGGATGACGACTAAGACGAAAAATCCCTTCAGCAATTAAAACAGATGGGCTTTCAAGTGGCTTAACCGCTGTTTTCTTCTTTTTAAGCAACCAGTCCACCCAAAAGGTCAAACAGAGCCCTAAAATAATCAAAGGAACACCAAGGTAAGTATAGGGTGGATAGATAATTTTTAGAAACGGAAAAAGCAGGACCAAAACAACAGTAACGACAATATAGATAAAAAGGTATGTTGGCGGTGTAATTCTTGTAAGTCTCCCCATATAATTTAATTCTACCACAAACCAAAAAAATCCAATAAATCGGGTTTTCTGAAATTAACTCTCTTAGTAAGATTCAGGTCTCAACCCCAGTCGGCAATTTTCTTCCTCAAGTCATTCTCTAACTCTTTAACAATGTAAACCTCCTTCGATTACTCAGGACTTTGCTTGCAGGACTGAAAGATTTGGAATTTTTAGGATCAGGATTGAAAGAAAAAACAATCATGGTTGGAGTTTTTAGGAAGAGATGAATTTTTATTAACCGAAAACTGCTTTTTTAAGATACCCTTTTATTAAAGACTGGTAAGGAACACTTATCTCATTAGCCTGTTCTTTAATGCGATCAATTAAATACTCTGGCAAGCGAATGGAAATAGACCGAGTAGTGGGTTTTAGATTGGGAAAGCTCACCCTTTTAGCATCACTAGGTTCATAATAATCAGCTAAATTAATCTCAGCCCAGAAATTTCTTTCTTCGTCTTCATTTTTGAATTTTGGTAATTTAAGCGGCTTTTTCATAAAGATCTACCTCCTTTTTTTTATTAAGATTTCTTGCAGAAATCACTCTTATAATGTTATTTCTCATTGTAAAAACTATAAATAAAATTCTTCCGTTTTTAGATTTACCAACAACTACTTTTCTTAATTCTTTTTTAGAATGCTGCGGGTCAGGATATTCTTGCTTATTAAAATCAAAAAAGACTTCTTCACATTCTTTGTTAGTAACTTTATGTTTTAACCAATTCTTACCTTCATTTCCTTTATCCCAGATAAATTTAATTGGACTTCTATGAGTAATCACTGATTATATTGTATATACTACATAACACAATGTCAAGGACTAATTTTAAACGAAAAAACAGTCACTCCTTAGGTTTTTTTGATAGGGAAAAATTTAGGGTTGATATTTTCTGTTAAAAGAAGTATTCTGGTAAATAAGATTTTATTTTCTTTTTTTTAAAGGAGGTGATAAAGAATGACAGATGATACTCAACCAACAGATGATACTCAACCAGTTGTTGATACCACGCCAACCGAAGAACCAAAAGTAGAAGAAATCGTCAGCAGTCCGGCCGCTCCAAAAGACGAAGAAGCAACACCAGCAGGAACCGACCAATCCGGCCGACAGCTTTATAATGTAAAATGTAGCGCTTGTGGCAAACAAACCCAAGTTCCTTTTAAACCATTCGGGGACAGGCCAGTTTATTGTAAAGATTGTTACATGAAGCAGAAGAGAGAAAGATAAGACAGTGGCATGAATAAATAACCAAAAAGACTAGCCGCTTTTCTTTAGATAAATTTCTAAAATACTTCCCTTGTCAAAGAGATTTAAACAAGGATGAATGATGCGTGCCATGCTCCGATCAAACAAAAGTATTTTAATTTTTTTGTCTAAAGAAATTTTATGACTAGATAATGTGGTCTTTGGTTCTTTCATCATTAACTTAGAAGTTTCTGCACTTCCCTTGATCAATCTTTTGATAATTCCCATCAAATGCTCGGGATAGCTATAAGTGGCGATTTTTTCAATTTTCAAGTCTTTAAATTTCCCTAAGATTAATTGCAATGATTTTTTGGAAAAAAGCCAGATATGATCGGGTGGGATAAGAAAATCATAATCTTTTTTAAGAACATTAAATAAATGACTATCAAGATTTGGTGTTTCAATAAATAAAATTCCATTTTTATTTAATAAGCTTGCTGCTTGATCAATCATTTTTTCCGGATTGACAACGTGTTCGATCGTATGAATGATAGTAATAAAATCAAATTTTCTCTTTTGCCCCCTGACTTGAGAATATGTTTCTAAATCAACATTAATAACACCAACTTTTGATTGTTTTTTTGAAAATTGGCACAATTCTTTGGCTGGCTCAAGACCGACTGTCTTAAGCTTAAATTTTTTGGCTTCGTCTAAAAAACAACCATATCCTGACCCAACATCCAGAAGTGTTTTGCCATCGGGAAAGAATTTTTTAAGATTATTAAGAATGATTTTCGCCCTTTTTCTGATCAGTTTTTCATTAATTAAACCAGCTGAATATTGAAAATCTTTTTGATAATATTTTCTCATTTCTTGAATTGATGGTCTTGGAAAAAGAAAAAGAGTGAAACAACTTTTACAGCCATCGTATTGATAATTACCAACCTGGTATGATTTTTGAAGATTAAAAGAGTGGCAAAGAGGACATTTTTTCATTTCTTTTTTCATCTTATCACATTATCACAAAACCCCAATCTTGATTTACTGTAACACGATCGTGTTATCTAAAATCAAAAAATATGAGAAAAAACAGTCATGACTGCGGTTTTTGGGAAGGGGCAAACAATCAGTTTCTTACTGGTATGACACTTTTTAAACAGGCGAAGTTTTGATATTGAACGATCAGTGCCAATTATTCTAAATCTGTTTCCTTTTTACTATGATAGTTCCGTCAGGAATTTTCCATTCTTTAACTGTTTCATAGTTTTTATTTGGAGTTTTATAGTTAATAAAGTCCTGCAGGATTGCCTTTTTGGTTTGAGGAATAATTAAATATATAAATTTTGCTTCAGATTGTTCTTTTTCAGGTTGACAAGAATATTTGTCCTCTCCCAACCATGTAAAAAGGTAGTCATAGTCATAGGTATAGATGGCTGACGAGTAAGTAAAAACGGCAAATGAATCTTGATTAGCATCTTGATAGATTTTTTCAGTTATATGTTTTTTAGTGCTTAAAGAAGAAAGTGTTAGAGGGTTTGTGATTGGTGATTCAATTATTTTAACAAAATTGCTCAATACTAAGATAATAGACCAACAAAGTAAACCGAATTTGAGATATTTAAATTTACTGGCAATTAAAGCTATAAGAATCAAAACAATCATTTCAAAACCAATAAAATGGTATGTCCAAACAGGATTTTTTGACGAAAGAAATAAACAAAAAATTCCAAATGTAAATAAAAACAAAAGACAAAGTAGTTTTTTTTCAATTTTAATAAAAGAAATGTTTTGCTTTTTTAGCTGATAATACACAAAGACAATTATTGTTAGAACGATAAAGTATGAAAAATGCTTGGGCATTTTAAAAACCTGATTTAATGGTTTAAAGAATTGATATATTATTTCCGGCTTTTTCAGTCCTATTTGACCAACCACAGCTGAGTTATAAAGGGTAGACATAATAATTGTATGACCGATGGCTTTTATTTGATTGAAGCCATGACGAATTTCAAAAATAAAAAAAGGAAGGAATGCGACAAAAACTCCGAGCATTAAAGCACCAAGATCGAAACAAGCTTTCAGAAAGGCCCTTTTTACATTAACTACTCCTTTTAGAGATATAAAAGCATTGATAATGAAGTATAAAAAAATAGTTCCTGTTGTTCCTATTCCAAAAGACATATGAAAGTTGGTTAAAAAGCCTGCAGTAAGCCCGACTAACATCATTTTTAAGGCTTTGTTTTTCTTTTGAGAAAAGACTGTTATTGTTAAATAAATAAGCATTAGAAAAATTAACGGGGCAGGATGGGGATTCCATAGAAAAGTAACATAAGATTCATAATTAAAGATAAAAAGCGGCCAAATTAATAGATAAGAATTATTTTTCAACAATTTACTTAATTTCCATAGAAGATAAGGAAACAAAGTAAAATAAGGAATAATTGAAACTAAAATAGTTGCAAAACGAGGATCTTTACTAAATATCAAACTAATACTAAGCAACCATATCCAATATGGACCATAAAAGACTCCAGGAATTCCTGTTGGTGGTCCAATTAGAGTTGGTTTTTCCAAGTTACCCAACGCTAATAGAAAATCTCTAGCATTATCAAACCAAAAGGGAATATTTCCTTGAATTATGTTTTTTAGAGATAAAAATAAAGGAAACAGGAAAAATAGAGAAAAAGCCAGAGAATAAAAAAGTTTTTTCTGTACGAAAGTTGGTTTCTTGCTCATTTAGTAAGTTTAGAATGTTTTACTGTTTTAACAATAAAATATATCTTATAACATATACTTTAGAAGATTCTTATCTGAAATGAATACCCACGTCTTCGTGTTGATCAAAAGGAATAATCATCTCTTCTGCTGTTAATTCATAGCGTTCAACTTTATAACCGTTTGGATAAGTCAATACTTTTTGGGGTTCTTTGGTTATTTTAATTGAATTTTTTACCCACCAATCACTTTTCATGTGAGGCTTTTCAGGTGGTGGAGGAGCACTAATCACATAGGTAACTGGCTTTTTTTGAAAATAATATGCTTGTCTGTCCGGATATTTTCTTCTGGCATACATCATCGCATATTTAGGTTCATAAGCAAGTTTGTCTGGGGCATAAATAAAATAACCAAATTCGCTGTCGCTATCAACAAAAACTTCTTGAGAAAGATGAGCGAGAAACTGCCAAGAATCTTCACTGCGGCCAATAAAGTTTTTAGCGTTTTTTATAAATTGTATTGCTGAAAGTTCATTAAAAAAGATGATCAAAATAATAAACGGCAAAAAAACTTTCTTATATTTAAGCATGACAAAAGATGAAATAATCATAAAAACAATAGGAATATAAGCAACAAAATGATGCTGGAGCAAATAATATCTATTAAAAAGGCTAAGTATAAAATAACCAAAGAAAAAATAAAGAAAAATCAAATATAGCTGACGGTCTTTTTTCTCTTTAATTAATCTAAATAAAAGCGCCATAAAAAACCCAATGGCGAAAATTCTATTGTCTAAAATAAAATTGCGTGATAAGGGTACGCCCGCCGTGATCATATAATTAATTCTGTTTTTAAAAATATTAAAAAAACCAACATAATCTTCATTGGGGCCGCCTTTCACATATGTAATCAAGCTTTTCAACTGAAAAAAATCATGACGAAGATCAAAAATAATATAGGTTGATAGTGGAATCAAAAGTAGCAAAAAAACAAAAGCGTGATTTAATTTTCGCTTTTTGACTTGTAAATAAAATATGTATAAAAAGGAGAGCAAAAGAATAGGCGCTCCAAAAGCTATTTCTAATTGAATCAACAAACCAATAAT
This sequence comes from Candidatus Microgenomates bacterium, assembly GCA_016782545.1. The sequence continues at coordinate 1,445 of JADHYG010000035.1, read as the reverse complement.
AAGCACATTAAAAGCCAGATATTTAACTTTTAAAGTAGTTATATATTTATAAAAAGTGTAGTAAAAAGCTGGCGCAATCAGAATGCCTGCATAAGGATGAGTAAATTCTCTAACAAGAGAAATCAGAAAACCAGATAAAAAAATCAAGAAAAAATAAGCTGTCTTTTCGTTAAAAAGACTGCGAACAATAAAAAAATTAATAATCAAAGAAGCAATGATTAAAAAAATCCAAAACCAACCAACTGCCAGTGGATTGCCATTGCTCAGAAAAAAAACAGGAAAATTTAAATAAGACCATAAGGGACCATGAAAAAAGCCAGCCGCTCCTGCTCTGGGACCAATGAGCATGAATTTTTTTTCTTGAATTTCGGAAAGCAAAAGAAAATCTCGAGCAATATCAGTATGGAAATAAAGGTCGCCGTGAATTAAATACCAAGAAGCAAGAATAAGATTGCCTAAAATCAGTAATAAAACCGGTAATTTCCATAAGTTTTTCCGCTTAAAAATAATCATTGGTTTTTTTAAAGCATTTTTTTTAACTTAGATAATTATAACAGGTTTATTAATTAACAGAAAAAACAATCATTGCGGAAATACTTTAAAAACAAACAAAAGAAGAAAGTTTTTTGGTTTGAAAACGAAAACCGCCAAACTGAGAAAGAGATTTAATTCTATTTTCTTTTCTGATTTTGATAATTTTTTTCGCAGAAACAGGTCCAATACCCGGAATTTTTACCAATTGCCAAAAATCAGCGTTGTTTAAATTAATCGGAAAAAGTTCAGGATGATTTTTTGCCCAAAGCATTTTTGGGTCAACTGTTTCTGACAAAAAACCGTCTTCATCCAAGGGAATTTCCCAAGGCGTAAATCGATAAAAGCGCATTAAAAAATCAGCTTGATATAAACGATGTTCGCGGACAAGAGAAACGGCTGGTTTTCCTGCTAATGGAGTCTGAGCCACCGGCCGAAAAGCAGAATAAAAAACCCGCTTCAAACCAAAGTTTTTATAAAGAAAATGAGTTGATTTAATAATGTCTTGATCTTTCTCATTACCAGCCCCTACCACAAATTGCGTAGTTAAACTGGGTATTTTTCTAGAAAACATTCGCCGTCTGTTTAATTGCTTTTTAATCAAAGACAAAGTATAAAAAAATCCTTTTCTAAAATCTTTATCAGGCGAAAGCGTCGTCAAATCAGATTCGGTTGGTGATTCAATATTCAAAGAAATTCTGTTGGCCCATTTAAGCGATTCAGCAATAGAACTTGAAGAAGCACCGGGCATGATTTTTAAATGAAGATAACCATGATAACGATATTTTTTTCTTAAAATATAAGCCGTATCTAATATTTGCGTCATCGTTGTTTCTGGATTATTAACAATCCCTGAAGATAAAAATAAACCATCAACCAAACGCCGGGAATAAGCAGAATTAAAAGCCTTAGCC
>JADHYG010000034.1 GCA_016782545.1 Candidatus Microgenomates bacterium | reverse complement strand
AGAAGATTAGAACAATTTAAACTGGCAAAAAAATTTGGCATTAAAAACATTCCTCCTCCTGGCGGCGGTTGTCTTTTAACTGAAAAACAATTTGGTATTAAAGTTAAAGATTTGCTTAAGAACAAGAAGAAAGCAACAGTTTTGGATTTTCAACTTCTGAAAGTTGGCCGCCATTTTCGCTTTGGAGACAGTAAGATTATTGTGGGAAGAAATGAGGAAGAAAATAAAAAATTGTTAGAAATGAAAGACGCTGACGATTTTATTTTTGAAGTCATTGATACTCCTTCTCCAACTTCTCTTCTTCGAGGGCCCAAAACAGAAGCAGTAATTGAAATAGCTGCTCAATTAACTGTTTTTTATTCTGATTTCAAAGGCAATCAAGTAAAAGTAAAATATGGAAAAAAAATGGAAAAACAGATATTAATTTCTTTGCCGAAGAAAAAAGAAGTAGAAAAGCTTAGGCTTATTCTTTAATTGGTTTTAAAAATTCTTCTTTGGAAAGCAAGGGCGAGATTTTGTGAGCTTTTTCCCAAACCTTATCTTTTTCAAAAGATGATTTGGTTCCCACATATTTTTCCCGAAGTTTTTTAAGCTTTGTTTTTCTTTGATGTTTTTGTTTGATTAGAAAGCTTTTTCTTTTTGATGAAATATTTCCCATGATGAGCTATTTTACTAAAATAAACTTCAGAGATCAAGCTTTTAATTAAACTGTTAAAATATGAGATATGGAAGATAAGGTTTTAATTATTAATAAACCAAAAGGAATCACATCTCATGATGTGGTTGATATTGTTCGCAGAAAGCTTGGCGTGAGGAAAGTAGGTCATGCTGGAACGTTGGATCCGACGGCGACTGGGGTTTTGATTGTTCTGGTTGGTAAAAAAACCAAAGAACAGATTAAATATATGCAAATGGAAAAAGAATATGTGGCCGAAGTGGAGTTTGGGATTGAAACAGATACTGGTGATGCTGAAGGGAAAATAACTGAACAAATTCCGCCTCAGGCATTTAAAAACACCACGCGATCGCAGGTCGAAATTAAATGCTTGGGATTTTTAGGGAAGATAAGACAGAGTGTTCCTTTGTATTCGGCGGTGAAAATAAAGGGAAAGAAGCTTTATGAATTGGCGAGAAAAGGAATCAAACCAAAGAAATTGCCAGAAAGAATAATAGAAATAAAAAAGATTGAAATTTTGGATTTTAAAAAAGGAACTGATAAGACTTATCCGGTTGTTAAACTGAAAGCCACTTGTGGTAAAGGCGTTTACATCCGTCAATTAGCCGTTGATCTTGGCAAGGCTTTGGGCTTTCCTGCTCATCTTAAGAGTTTAGTCAGAACGAGGATAGGAGAGTTTAGTCTTGATCAAGCTCAAAACTTGACAAATTCAATTCAATAAAGGATATATAACTGCTTGGCAGAAAACTCTAGTTTTAGATGAGATGTAAGTAAATAATTAAGACCTAAGTAGCTAGATGAGATATGGTAGAAGAGTGTTGAGTTTTCTGCTCGCGCACTTGTAAACCTAAAAAAAAGAGATCCTTGACTTTCAGTCAAGGAAGGTTTAAAATTACTTCTTAATTGAATGTAAAAGCGTTGAGGGGATTGGTTGGAATCCCTGAGCTACTTCGAGGAAATGCGGAGTCCGCAGCGGTCGGTAATCAAGCCGCAGACTGATGTCATCCGCCAACTGGCGGAAGGAGTCAGTCATAGAGATCTCGGCTCGTGAGAGTCAGATAAATAAAGGTGGTATCGCGGTTCACTTTGAACTCGCCCTTTTAAAGGCGAGTTTTTTTTGTGTAACGCGAATAAATACGAATATTAATGTAGAAATTATTAACATCACGAATAGATGCGAATGAATGTGGGTCTGTAGGTAAGTGGTATACCAGGTGTCTCCAAAACACCGATCGGAGGTTCGATTCCTTCCGGACCCGCCATGAAAAACATAAAAAATCATTTTTTAAAGACTAGGGGTAATGAATACTGGCGAAAATTTCGTCAAACTTGTTAGTGATTATTAATTATTTTTCCCCACACAATCTTACTTCTCGCCTTTAGGTACTATTCGTACACGGCTCGAAGAGCGATTTAGCGGGGTCTAAGAAACTCTAGAATTATTTATCAGTTGATAAATAATTAAGACTTTCTAAGAAAGGAAATATGTTAAAAACAAAAATTTTACTTGATGAAAAAGAAATGCCAACGCATTTTTTAAACATCAGTCATTATCTAAAAAAATATTTGGGAGAATTGCCAGCGCCGCCATTACATCCCAAGACAAAAAAGCCAATTGGGCCGGCGGATTTAGCGCCTTTATTTCCCATGGAGCTGATTAAGCAGGAAGTGAGTCTGGACGAGTTTATTGAGATTCCAGAAGAAGTCAGGGAAATCTATAAACTTTACCGGCCATCACCGCTGATTAGAGCTCGGCGCTTGGAAAAGTTTTTAAAAACCAAAGCGCGAATTTATTATAAATATGAAGGCGTTAGTCCGGTTGGTTCTCACAAGCCTAATACAGCTTTGGCTCAAGCTTTTTATAATAAAAAAGAAGGGGTGAAGCGCTTGGCAACGGAAACCGGCGCTGGCCAGTGGGGTAGTGCCGTGGCGATGGCTTGTCAGTTTTTTAATCTTAAGGCCAAGGTTTTTATGGTCAAGATTTCATACAATCAAAAGCCATATCGACGCGTGGTGATGGAAGCTTTTGGCGCCAAAGTTATTCCCAGCCCTTCTAGAGAAACAGCGGCAGGAAAATACTTTTTGAAAAAATATCCTGACACTCATGGCAGTTTAGGTATGGCTATTTCTGAAGCCGTTGAAGTCGCCGCCAAAGATCAAGATACTAAATACACTTTAGGCAGTGTTTTAAATCATGTTCTTTTGCATCAAACAATCATTGGTCAGGAAGCCAAAAAACAGCTGAAAAAAGCAGGTGTTTATCCTGATGTCATTATTGGTTGCTGCGGCGGCGGCAGTAATTTTGCCGGCATTGCTTTTCCTTTTTTAGCGGACAAGCTTTCTGGCAAAAAGCCTGATTTAAGATTGATCGCGGTTGAGCCAAAGGCCTGCCCTTCTTTATGTAAGGGCAAGTTTAAATATGACTTTGGTGATACAGCTGAAATGACACCGCTTTTAAAGATGTTTACTTTGGGGCATACTTTTGTGCCAGCGCCGATTCATGCCGGTGGTCTTAGATATCATGGCGTGGCGCCTTTGCTGTCCTTTTTATATAAAAAGGGATTGATTGAGGCAGAATGTTTTTCTCAAGTGCCTGTTTTTAAAGCGGCAATGGACTTTATCCGCTGTGAAGGGATTATTCCCGCACCAGAATCAGCTCATGCCATTAAAGCAGTCATTGAAGAGGCCAAAAAAGGTGAAGAAAAAGTCATTTTATTTAATTTCTCCGGCCATGGCCTTTTGGATTTAGGCGCTTATGACGAGTTTTTGCACGGGAAACTAGGATAGAGTTAGGATCACCTCCAAGGTGAAACTTTTAAGACACCTTGGAGGTGATTTCAGATTATTTTATATGAGTGGAATTAAAAAAATTAAAATGATATTATTTGAAAGGAGGAGTTTTTCATGAAAAAACGAGTATTTTCAGGATCAAGGGCGACGGGGAGGCTGCACTTGGGAAATTATTTAGGCGGCATCAAAGGTTATATTGCTCTCCAAGAGAGAGGTGATTTTGATTGTATTTATTCAGTGGTTGATTTGCACTCAATTACCACTCCCTATGACCCCAAAAAGCTTCAAGAGAGGATTGATGATGTGGTTTTGGATTATTTAGGCGCGGGCTTAGATCCTAAAAAATGTCATTTAATGATTCAATCGCAAGTGCCAGAACATACAGAATTGGCTTTTTTGCTGGGAACGATTTTTCCGGTTTCCCGGATAGAACAGCTGCCAACTTATAAAGACAAAAAGCAGCTTCATCCTGATTATATTAATGTCGGTCTTTTTAATTATCCGATTCTCATGGCGGCTGACATTCTTATTTATAAAGCCAAACTGGTACCTGTGGGGATTGATCAGGAACCGCATTTGGAATTAACCAGAGAAGTGGCGCGTCGGTTTAACCGCATGTTTGCCACTTCATCAAGATTACGCGGCACAAGTTCTCCAATTTTTCCTGAGACTAAAAGATTTGCCACCTCGGGTGAGTCTGTTTCCAGTCTTTTAGGTAAGGGCAAGATGAGCAAATCAGTTGAGGGAAGCTATATTTTATTGATTGACGATTTAAAAACAATCAAAGCAAAATTAGCTAAAGCGCCAACTGACACTGGTAAAGCTAAAAAAGTGCCCCAAAGGGGTGGAGTAGCTAATCTTTTGACTTTTGTTGAGCTTTTTCAAGGAAAAGAGAAACGAGAAGAATATGAAAAGCAATATCTTTTAACTGGGATTAAATATGCAGAATTGAAAAATGAGCTCGCCGAAGCAATTTACAAAGAGCTTGAGCCAATTCAGAAGCGTCGAAAATACTATGAAAATCACCCAAAAGAAGTTAAAGAAATTTTAGAAGAAGGCCGTCAATATTGCTCCGAAATTGCCTGCCAGACTCTTTTGGAAGTAAAGCAAGCGATGGGGTTGTCATTTTGAAAGTTTGAGATAATCTGCTATAATTTCCCCAACATGAACCAATTGAAACTTAACTACTTACATCTTGCCGATGGTGCTTCGCCCGATCAACTTGGTAAATTATCTATTTATGGAATTTTTGAAAGAGTTATTTTAAATAAAGTTCCAGGCAAGCTTCTTAAGTTTGTTGCTGTTGGCAATCTTAAATTTGGTAAAGGCATTGGGGAGAAAATAAATCTTAAAATAAAAATTACTGATCCGAGTAAACAAGATTTGACAATGAAGGAACCAATCACAGCAAGTTTTCCTGTCGATGCCAAAAAAAATAAAGAGGGAGGGAGGATTGGTTTTGTTATCGAGATAGGAAATCTGGAATTTAAGATGACTGGAGAATACCAGATTGTGGTTTATGCTAATAAAAAGAAAGTTGGTATTAAAAAATTAATTGTTACAAAAAAAGGCGTTGAAAATGAACTTCATAACTAATCAAAATAACAAAACAATTTCAACTGACATGCCGCAAGTTGTTAGGTTGACAATTGCTCAGAAAAAATTAGTTTTTAATGTGCCTGTTACTTCAGGATTAACAGAGTCAGAATTGAACAATGAAGAAGTTTTTGACGAAAAACACATAAAAATGATTACTAAAGCAAGACAAGAATATAAAAATGGAGAAGTTATCTCTGAAAAAGAGTTATTTAAAAGACTAGAAAAAGATGCCAATAGAGATGGATGAACAGGAAAAAATTTCACTCCGATTTCAGACTAGTATCCACTAAAACATTTGATAAATGTCGTAAAAAAGAGTGTCAAAAGCATTCCCCAGGTTTAGCTAAAAAGTTAATAAAAGCCATTAAAGATCTTAAAAAAGATCCTTTTCAAGGAAAAAGAGTTGAGCATTCTGGCGAGAGGAGAATTTGGGTGGGAACAAGTCACAGGCTTTTTTACGACATAGAAGGAAAAAATATAGTTTTGCTTGGATTAAGAAAGAAAAGCAAGAAAACATACAAAGATTAGAATTAGTTTCGTTATATCAAGAAAGGCGAACACCACCCCGCAAACGGGGTGGGTATCTATAATGGAAATACTTTCGTTAAGAAAATACTGCTCCAAAATCGCCTGCCAGACTCTTTTGGAAATCAAAAAAGCAATGGGATTGGTATAAAATACCCAAGGTGTCAATAGCGTTCCACCTTAGAGGTGGAAGATTTTTGATAACAGTCGGGGAAGTTGTCTGAAGTCTGAAAGGTGGTAAGGAGTTTTGAGCGATTTATTTTTATAGGCAATGAAGCTAACACCAGCTTCTTTTGCCGCCCCCGAGTCTGATTTAGAATCTCCTATATAAACCGTTTCTCGAGGAGTTGTTTTAAGCTTTTTGATGGCCATCAACAGCGGTTCTGGATGGGGTTTAGGATGGGTGTAATTTTGAGCAGTGATAATCACATCAAAAGAACTTGTTAATTTAAAATGGTCAAAAACTCTAGCACTAAGCCTGCCAGTAACGATTCCTAGCTGATATTTCCTTTTTAATTTTTTTAGAACTGATCTAGCATAAGGCGCTAGCTTTTCAAAGCAGTGAAAATGAGGATAGATTTCAAAACTTAAATTCTGTGCTTCTTTGATTTCTTTTTCGGTAAAATGGGGATAAAAATGCTTAATTGATTCCTTCAATGTGATGACAAAAAATAAGTCAAGATCCTTCTGGTGAGGAATTTTTCCGCCAATGCGAAACAAGAGGTTTTTATAAAACTCATTACTTGCTTTTCTTGAATCAATCAAAACACCATCAATATCAAAAAGAACTGTTTTCATGGTTTCATTTACCTCACCACAGAAAGCTTGTAGTTTTTTCTTCTAATTTTAAAAACCGCGCAGAAAAAATTTAAAGAATATTCCCAAAAATATCCCAACAATCCTTGTTTTTTTAATCTTCGAGCCGAATAGCCGGGTTTCATCTTTAAACTGTAAATAATCCTCCCTACTTTTTTGAGTCTAAGGCTTAAATCAGTATCTTCCCCAAAAGCTCGGTTTTTATCAAACTCACCGGCTTGAAAATAAGCACTTCTTTTCACTGCAAAATTGCCCCCTCGCAGGTGAAAGTGGTGGTAAAAAAGAATCGCTTTTAGAAGATCGCCTGGAATGATTAATTTCTCAAAGATTTTCTCCAAAATAGAAGAAGAGTCATAGTAATAGTAGGGACCGGTGATTGCCACTGCTTTTTGCCTATACAACCTTTCGACTTCATCTACCCATTCCTGATCAATCCAGGCGTCCGCATCCAAAGAAGCAATAATTTCTCCTTCTGCCTTTTGACAACCGATCCATCGGGTTCGACCAACTCTACAAATAGGGTCAGTGAAAATCTTCACGCCCAAATCTTTGATTGCTTTACAGGTTAAATCATTAGGGCTGTTGTCAACGATGATAATCTCAACCCCTTTTTTGAATTTTAGACTTTTAATTCTTTTAACAGTTTTTCTAATATAATTTTCTTCTTTTAAAGTGGGAATGACAATACTAATCATTTGCTTTAGAATAATGCACTTCTTGAGTTATTGTCAATAGAAAAGAGCTGTGGTATACTTTGGAGATTAAAACCGGTCTGATTTATATCAAGAAAGGCGAAAACCACCCCGCTGAGCGGGGTGGATGAGCCGATATAAATGAGTCACTCGCCGGAAGGCGAGTGTACAGAGCGAAACAGAGAACTACCCCGCAAACGGGGTGGGTATCTATATAGATCCCTGAAATAAATTCAGGGCGGGCTCTGAATTAAATTCAGGATGACATAGAGATGAAAAAGAATAACTCAAAAAACAACGCCAAAAAAAGAAAAAATAACTCAAAAAAAAAGGTGAAAAAGATTTTTGAAATGAGGTTAAATTTTAACCTCAAAAACGCTGTTTTACTCTTTTTAGTCGTCTTTTTTGGACTCGCATTTTTTTTGAGTTTTCAAAAGGCCAATGAACTTTATCCAGACAAACCATTATCCTCTGTTCTTGTTGATTTAAAAGAAGGCAAGGTCCAAAAAATTGAAGTTCTGGACAGCCGGCTCCTGCTCACTTATAAAGACGAAAGTCTTTTTACTACCCACAAAGAACCCCAGCAGTCTTTAGTGGAAATTTTAAAAGACGCCGGAGTTTCTCCTGCAGAAGTGGAAATTGAAATTAAAGACACTGATTCTGTTTTTGCTTTTTGGAATATTATTGGCAATGTTTTGCCAGTAGTTTTAATGGTTGCTTTTTTTCTTTTTCTTTTTCGTCAAGCTCGTGGCGCTCAAGACAGTATTTTTTCCTTTGGTCGTTCTAAAGCCAAGCTTTTCAGCAAAAAAATGACTCAGGTGACGTTTCAAGATGTGGCTGGTGTTAATGAGGCCAAGAAAGAGCTTGAGGAAGTGGTTGATTTTTTAAAACATTCTAAAAAATATCAAGCTTTAGGCGCGCGGACGCCAAAAGGAGTTTTATTAATTGGTCCCAGCGGAACAGGGAAAACTCTTTTAGCCAGAGCTTTGGCTGGGGAAGCCAAGGTGCCTTTTTTCTCGATGGCTGGTTCTGAGTTTATGGAAATGCTTGTAGGGGTGGGCGCTTCAGTGACTGGTGAAACACCGGTTTTGATCAGAAAAAATGGAGAAGTGAAACTGATGCCGATCGGAAAATTCATTGATCAGTTTTACAAAAAAAGAGAAACAGATAAAGTTAAAAAGATAAAAGATGTTGAAACCCTGGGCTTTGAAAAAGCAAAAAACAAGTTCTGGGGAAGCAAATCAACTAAAAGCAAGAAAGCTGTTTTTGAAAAAAGCAGCTGGAAAAAGGTCGAAGGAGTTTATCGTCATCAAGTTAAAGAAATTTATGAAATTCACTTTTTGGGAGGAATGATTCAAACCACCGGAGATCACAGTGTTTTTGTTCGAACTCACGGTTGGATTTTACCAAAGAGAGTTTCTGAGCTGAAAGCCGGTGATATTTTAGTAAATCTTCCGATGAATGTAAGGCGTTGGGATGAGCGACAAAGGAAAACAGTCCATAAAATAAAAAAGCATCAATTTTCAGAAATAAAACCTTTATTCTTGGATGTCTGGAATGATAATCCTCAAACTTGGCGGAATTACGAATATGTCACTGTCAACCCCAATCATCTTTTCCAATATCAACTTGCGGAGAAAGTTGGAGTTTGCCAAATGACTATTGGTAATTGGCAAAGGAGCGTGCATTTTCCGAGAGCAGTGTCGAAAAAACAAGTAAAGCTTGATTTGCCAGAAAAGGTTGAGGTAACTCCTAAGTTGATGAAACTTTTAGGCCTTTATACCGCAGAAGGGCGGGGGACTAATAGTCTGGAGTTTACTTTTGGCGCTCACGAGGAAGATTTAATTCTTAAGACAGCGGAGTTGATGAATGAGGTTTTTGGAATAGAAAAACCAGTTTTAGAGAAAACAGAAAGTAATAGCATAAGAGTTAAATATTATTCAAGACATCTTGGTCGATTTTTTGCCAAGATTTGTGGCAATGGCAGTCATAATAAACACACCCCTGAATTTATTTGGGATTTACCAAAAGAATATTTCTTGGCTTATTTAGAAGGGTATACAAAAGGAGATGGTTATATAACCAAATTAGGCAAGCTTTGCGCTTCTTCAGTTTCTCGTCAATTGATTTATGAGCTTGTCTGGCTTTGCTCCATGCATGGAATTAAAGCGGGCATTAAGCATGAAGTTATCAAAGGCGGACGAGTGATTAGAAATAAACCTTTGCCAGACAGCGAAGCTTGGACTCTCATTATTGGGAAAACAAGTAATCCATTTTTGGGAAAAAAGGTTAAGTGGCCATATCAAATTAAAAAGTGTTATGTAAGAAAAGTGGTTAAGAAAAAGTTTAATGGTTTTGTTTATGATCTTTGTGGAGTGAAAAACGAAGCTTTTTTTGGTGGAGAAAAACCAATTTTACTGCACAACTCCAGAGTTCGAGATCTCTTTGGCACGGCAAAAAAGACGGCGCCGGCGATTATCTTTATTGATGAAATTGAGTCAATTGGCCGTTCAAGAAGCATGATCGGCATGAGTTCTCATGGCGAGCGGGAACAGACTTTAAATCAGATTTTAGTAGAAATGGATGGTTTTGATCCTAATGAAAATGTGCTTGTTATTGCCGCTACCAACCGCCCTGATCTCTTGGATGTGGCTTTGATTCGTCCGGGTCGATTTGATCGAAGAATTGTTCTGGACTTGCCTGATATTGAGGGCAGAAAAGAGATTTTAAAAATTCATGCTCGGGGCAAACCTTTTGACAAAACAGTTAATTGGGACAAGGTAGCGAAAAGAACCGTGGGTTTTTCCGGCGCTGATTTGGAAAATATGTTAAATGAAGCGGCTATTTTAGCGGCTGGAGAAGGAAAAACAGAAATTGACATGAATGACTTAGAAGAAGCGGCCACCAAAGTCAAGCTGGGACCGGAAAAAAAGCGTTTGCAAAGCGATTTTGACAAGAAAATTACTGCTTATCACGAAGCCGGTCATGCAATTATTACTCATGAATTGCCTCATATGGACCCAGTCCATCGGGTCTCCATTGTTTCTCGAGGCATGGCTTTAGGCTTTACCCTGATTCCTCCGCAAAAAGATCGTCTTCATGAAACCCGTTCTCATCTTTTGGAACAGATTACGACGATGATGGGCGGTAGAGCGGCGGAAGAACTGGTTTTTAATGAAGTTACTTCCGGAGCGGCGGCTGATTTTGATCAAGCTACCAGAGTGGCGCGCAGCATGGTGGTGGAATATGGGATGAGTGATTTAGGGCCAATTAATTTTGGGCCGACAGTGCAAATGCTTGAGTTGGGAAGGAGTTTTTATGAACAAGCGCAGATTTCTCAGGAAATGCAGGCCAAAATTGATAAAGAAATAAAAAAGATTATTGATCAGGGCTATCAAAACGCCAAAAAGATTTTATCAACAAGACGAGACAAGCTTGATTTAACTGCCAAAGAACTGATTAAAAAAGAAAGTCTTGACGGTGA
>JADHYG010000001.1 GCA_016782545.1 Candidatus Microgenomates bacterium | reverse complement strand
AGCTGAAATCGCTCTTCAGCAGGTTTTCGGTCTTCCTAAAAGCGGAGAATTAAAACAAGGCCAAGTTCTTGAGTTAACTAAAGAAGAAAAGAAAAAAGAACCTCGATTGCCATTTTTTGAAGTCCAGAAAAAAGAATCTCTTCTTTTTGTCAATGAACAAGAAATCACTCATGAAGTTGAAGCAGCTCGAATTGAACTTAAAAAAGCCGCTCAAGAACTTAGAAAGCTAGGCAAAGATGTTGACGAAATAGAAAAGGCAGTTGAAAAAATGCCTACCAAACCAGGTGTTTATCATATTACCTTTTTCAAAAGATTAAGACAAATTATCAAGTTTTTTAGAGAAAGAATCGAAGAATCACGAACTTGGTTGAAATTAATGAGCTCTAAGAAAAAACAAAAAGGTTATTGGAATCGCTATAAAAAACAAGGGACTAAATTTGGACTTTCCAGTGAACGCGCGGTTGCCACTCAAGCTGGTTAAAGATGGACTTAAGACACCTCGAGGTGGCAAAACCCAAACAACATTTGTCATTCTGAATTTAATTCAGAATCTATATATAGCAACCGCAAATCAAATTCTCGGTATTCCTAAACCTAAAATGTGGTAAATTTGTTTTGCGGGCACTATAGATTCCTGCTTTCGCAGGAATGACAAGACATGTTTAAGCCACACTTTCGTGTGTTAAAATATCTCTGCAATGAAACCTCTAACCTTCAAAACCTATACTTTTGGCTGTCGAGTTAATCAAGCAGAAACAAGTGAGATTGAAAAAGACTTGCACAAAGCAGGTTTTCAGCCAGTAAAAGACAATCAATTAGCTGATCTTATTATTATCAATACCTGCGTTGTTACCCAAAAAGCAGAAAAAGAAATCAGACAATTAGCCAGAAAAATTAAACGGGAAAATCCTCAAACTTTTCTCATTCTTTGCGGTTGTGCAGTTGATTTTTGGCAAAGAAAAGGCTTTCCAAAATTGTTGGTTGATCTATATGTTAAAAATAAGGAAAAAGAAAAATTAATAGACTTAATTCCCTTTAAAAGTAATAGAGATTTGACCGCCAAAGGAATCAAACCTCATAAAAATAAATATCAAAGATCTAATCGTCAAATCATCAAAATCCAGGAAGGTTGTGATCAATTCTGCTCTTATTGTATTGTTGCTTGCTTAAGAGGTAAGCCCAAAAGCAAAAAAATCAGCCAAATTATCAAAGAAACCAAAGAAGCTGAGAAAAAAGGCATTAAAGAAATTATTTTATCAGGCATTAATCTCGGTCTTTTTGGTCAGAATACTAACGAAACTATTCCCCAACTTCTTAAAGCACTTCTTAAAAAAACCACCATTTCACAAATCAGTTTTGGCTCAATTTATCCAGAAGTAATTAATAATGAGTTTATTAAAGTTTATCTTCAAGATCAAAAATCTAAACAAAAAAGACTCAAGCTGTTTTTTCATTTGCCCTTGCAATCAGGTTCAGAAAAGATTTTAAAGCTCATGAATCGCCAATTTTCTCTTAAAAAATTCCAATCAATTACAGAAAAACTTCATCAAGCTCTGCCCCAGGCTCTGATTGCCACTGATGTCATTGTTGGTTTTCCCGGCGAAACAGAAAAAGAATTCCAAAAAACTTATCAATTTTTAAAAAAAGCGCCCATTTTAAAATTCCATGTTTTTCGCTTTAGTCCTAGAAAAGAGACCTTGGCAGAAAAAATGGCAAAAGAGTGGGGGAGAGTGGATGAAAAAACTAAAACACAAAGAGCGAAGATTTTAAGAGAGTTGGGAGAAAAGAAGTATCAAAAATTTCTGAATAAAGTTGCTAACAAACAGGCTTTATGATATCCTTGAGGCTAAGTTTACCAGTCAAAATTTGGGCGGTTAGCTCAGTTGGCTAGAGCGCTACGTTGACATCGTAGAGGTCATCCGTTCAAGTCGGATACCGCCCACCACAGCCCAAATTTAGTCAGGTGAAGAGCGGTCCGACGTTACGTCGGACAGGTCAGAGGTTTCCCAGTACTATCTTTCCCGACGAAACGTCGGGATTAGAAGTACGGGACCCCGAACCACTAAAGCAAAATTTACGATTTTGCTAGTTGGTTCTGGGGCAAGTCCTCTTGAGCCCATCGCGTCAAACGCGGCTTCGCCAGAAGACACGTTTGTAAGCGAGACACGTTTGACCACGTCTGACGTGGTTTGACGTGTCCAAATTAATTGACAAAGCTCAACCAGTATGATATTCTGTCAATAATCAATTTTAAGACGCTGGTACTAAGCTTTACTAACTTAGGAGTTTTAAACGATTAATCCACGAACGGATTCAACAAGAGGTCCGACGTTACATCGGACAATCGGAGTGGAACCGCGGTTAAAAGTAGCCGTCTCTGAAGAGGAGACGGTTTTTTTAATGGCGTTTGAAAATTTAAAATTAATTAGCTAAAATCAAAGAAGGATATAAATTATGAAAGAAAAAATAAAAAACATTACTCAATCAACAAAATCATTTTTTGTAGAAAAAGTTGATTTAAAAAAAGTTTTTGTCAAGAATTTTATTGCCGGCATTGCTTGGGGAATTGGAGCCACAATTGGACTTTCCCTTATTTTTGCCATAATCACAAGTATTTTAAAAGGTCTAGGCGGCCTACCAATCGTCGGCACTTTTTTTGCTGATCTGATTGAAGTTACTAATAAGGCGTTGGAATTAAGAAGAGTAAGATAAAATCATTGTTGATTGCTAATTGTTAATTGTTAAATTGTTTAAGATGAATAAATCAAATTCAGAAAGTAAGAAATTAGAAAAAATGCGGCATTCGTGCGAACATGTTCTTCATCAAGCCATGGTCGAGCTTTTTCCTGGTTTAAAAAGAGCCATGGGTCCGGCTACAGAAGAAGGTTTTTACCACGACTTCGATTATCATGGAAAAGTTTCTGAAGATGATTTTCCTAAAATCGAAAAAAGAATAAAAGAAATCATTAAAAAAGATTTACTCTTTATTCGCCAGGAAATTTCTCTCGCTGAAGCAAGAAAACTATTCAAAGATAATCAATATAAACAAGAGTGGCTCAATGAAATCCAAGACAAAAAAGAAAAAGCAATCATTTACTGGACTGGAAAACCCTATCAAACCGGTTCTGACGTTGATCTTTGTTCCGGCCCGCATCTTGAATCAACCGGAAAAATCGGTCCTTTCAAGCTTTTGAAAATTGCCGGCGCTTATTGGCGTGGAGATGAGAAAAACAAAATGCTGACGAGAATTTACGGCACCTGCTTTTCAACCCAAAAAGAATTAGATAATTATCTATGGCAAGTAGAAGAGGCTAAAAAAAGAGACCATCGAAAATTAGGTAAAGAACTTGATTTATTTTCCTTTCATCCTGAAGCGCCTGGTGATGTTTTCTGGCATCCTAAAGGTCTTATTATCATGCATCAATTAATGAAATATTGGCGAAAAGTCCATCAGCGCGATGGATATCAAGAGGTAAGAACCCCAGAAATTTTAACCCGAGAAATATGGAATCAAAGCGGTCATACCAAAAATTATCTGGAAAAAATGTATCGCGTTCTTTCCCCTGACGCCAAAAAATGGGACATGGCCGTCAAACCTATGAACTGCAATGGCGGCATGCTTATTTATAAAACAAAACCAAAATCATATAAAGAGTTTCCTCTTAAAGTAGGCGAATTAGGCGTTGTTCACCGCTATGAAGGCTCTGGCGAGCTCCATGGCATTATCCGACCCCGTGAGTTTACCCAGGACGATGCTCATATTTATTGTACGCCTCAACAAGTAAAAGAAGAGCTTAAAAAAGTCATTGATCTTTGTTTTGAAATCTATGAAGCTTGCGACTTGAAAATTAATCATATTGAACTCTCAACCCGGCCAGAAAAATCAATTGGTTCTGATGAGGTTTGGGAGAAGGCAGAAACAATTATGAAGCAGGTTTTAAAAGAAAAAAAAGTCTCTCATCAAATTAATGAAGGCGATGGCGCTTTTTATGGTCCAAAGTTTGATTTTCATCTTCAAGATACTTTAGGCCGCACCTGGCAATGTGCTACCATTCAATTAGACTTTGCTCAACCGGAAAATTTTAATCTTGAATACATTACTCCTCAAGGTACCCGACAACGGCCGGTCATGATTCACCGCACCATTTATGGCTCTTTGGAAAGATTCATCGGTATTTTAATTGAAAACTGTGCCGGTGCTTTTCCTTTTTGGTTAGCTCCAGTTCAAGTTAAAATCATTCCTATTACTGATCACCACCAAGAATATGGCAAAAAAATTCTTCAAAAGCTTTTAGCTGAAGAAATAAGAGCAGAAATTGACGATCGTTCAGAAACAATGAGTGCTAAAGTTCGTGATGCTACTTTACAAAAGACCCCTTTTATGATTATAATAGGGGATAAAGAGCTAAAGCGTTCAAGGTTCGAGGTTCGAGGTTCGAAAGAAATGTTTATATCGGCAAGAACCAGAGAAGGAAAAGATTTAGGACAAATGAGTTTAGATCAATTTTTAACTAAAATCAAAAACAAGCTTGAGAAGAAAATTTAAACAAAAATTTAAAAGAAAATATTATCGCTTAAACTGGAATATCAATGCTCCTAAATTAAGAGTTATTGATAAAGAGGGGAAACAGGTTGGTGTTCTCACTAAAGACGAGGCCTTAAAATTAGCCAAGGAACAAGAAATTGACCTGATTGAAATCGCTCCCAAAGCTTCTCCTCCTGTTTGCAAATTAATTGACTTTAAAAAGTTTTTGTATCTAGAAAAGAAAAAAGAAAGAGACAAGAAAAAAGGGAACAAAAAAGGAACAAAAGAAATAAGAATCAGGCCTTTTATTGCCAAACATGATTATGAGGTCAGATTGGCGCAAACAAAAGAATTTTTAAGTGACGGAGAAAAAATCAGAGTCAGAGTCCGTTTCTTTGGCCGAGAAATCGCTAAGAAAAAATTTGGATTTGACATTATTGATCGACTTTTAAAAGATTTGGGTGAGGGTGTTAATGTAGAAAGAGAACCTCGTTTTGTAGGCAAAACTTTGGTTGCTCAATTAGCACCCGAAAAAAATTATGGTAAAAAAACCAAAAAAACAAAAAGCCAAGACCAAAAAGATCGTCCAAAAACGATTCAGAATAACCAAAACCGGAAAAGTGCTTCGCCGGGGTCAAATGATTCGCCATCTAAAAGCAAACAAAAGCAAATCACAAATCCGCCGACAAAAAAGAATAAAAAAAGTTAAAGGAAAGTTTGTAAAAATAATTAAAAAACTTTTACCCTATGGTTAGAGTCAAGGGCGGCACTATTACTCGAAAAAGGCATAAAAAGGTTTTGGAAAGAACTAAAGGCTATAGAATGACACGCAGCCGGTTGTTTAAAGTGGCCAATGAAGCTGATCTTCATGCCGGCCAATATGCTTATATCGGCAGAAAATTAAGAAAGCGTGATTTTCGTCAACTCTGGATCACCAGAATTTCTGAAGCCGTTAAAAAACTCGACTGGTCTTACAATCAATTTATTCATGGTTTGAAAAAAAACAATATTGAACTGGATAGAAAAATCCTTGCTGATTTAGTTGTTAACGACTTTAATGTCTTTAAAAAAGTGGTGGAAAAGGCAAAAAAATAAAAGCCTTTTAAAAATCTTTTTCACCACCAACCTACGAGTTTAAATCCGTAGGTTTTTTAGTATATAATAAACTAATGGAAGAAAAACTGCTTAATCTTAAAAATGAGGCTTTGGCTATTATTTTAGCCACTGATAATTCTGCTGATCTGGAAAGACTGCGGCAAAGATTTCTAGGTAGAAAAGGCATTCTCACTCTGCTTTTAAAAGAAATTCCTTCTTTATCAGTTTCTAAACGACAAGAAATAGGCAGGCTAGGTAATAATATAAAAAAATCAATTGAAGAAACCATTGAAACCACGCGGAAAAAAATTTCAGCAGAAAAAGGAGAAAACTTAGCCGATAAAGAATGGCTTGATGTCACTGCTCCAGGTAGAAAACCTTCTCAAGGCCATCTTCATCTCGTTACTCAGGCAATCAAAGAAATTTCCTCCATTTTTGAAAAAATTGGCTTTATTCGTGTTCGTTATCCTGAAGTTGAATGGGATTGGTATGCTTTTGAAGGTCTTAACATGCCCAAAGGCCATCCCGCCCGAGATGAATGGGAAACATTTTTTATTGATACTCCTGCTCACTCAAAATTAGGCAAAATGGTTCTTACTCCACACACTTCTAGCGGCCAAATTAGAGAAATGAAAAGAGTCAAACCACCAATGAGAATGATTAATATTGCTAAATGCTATCGCCGCCAAATTGATGTTTCCCATACACCCATGTTCCATCAATTCGAGGGCTTGGTGGTTGATAAAAAAATCAGCATCCCTCATCTTAAAGGAACCCTTGACTATTTTGCTCAAAATTATTTTGGCTCAGATCGAAAAACAAGAATCAGGCCGTTTCACTTTCAATTTACAGAGCCTTCTTTTGAAGTAGATATTACTTGTGATCTTTGTCAAGGTCGCGGTTGTAGGTTTTGTAAAGAGGGTTGGCTTGAATTGGGCGGGGCCGGCATGGTTCATCCCAATGTTCTTAAAAATGGCCATATTGATCCTAAAAAATATACTGGTTTTGCTTTTGGTTGGGGAGTAGAAAGAGTCTTAATGATGAAATCAGGTTTAAAAATTGATGATTTAAGAATTTTATATAGTAATGATTTGAGATTTCTGAAACAATTTTGACCATGGAATGACAAACTTTAGTTTGTTATCTATCCTGAGCTTGTCGAAGGATAACGAATTGAAATTCGTCATTCCGTAAAGATAAAAGTATGAACATTCTTATTCCTGACTCTTGGCTGAAAGATTATCTTAAAACTAAAGCAACACCGCAGAAAATTGCCGAATGTTTATCGCTCTGTGGTGCTTCTGTGGAAAAAGTAAGTAAAGTTAACAATGACTATGTCTATGACATTGAGATTACCACCAATCGAATTGATATGGCTTCAGTTCAAGGCATTGCTAGAGAAATAGCCGCCATCTTGCCTCGGTTTGGAATAAAAGCTAAATTTATTTCCCAAACACTTCAAACACCTAAAATACCCAAAAAAGGCCTTCCCCTTAATGTTCAAATTAAAAATCCTTTTCTTTGTCCTCGATTTACGGCTGTTATTCTTAATCACATCACAATCAATCCATCGCCAAAAATTATTCAAGAGCGTTTAGAAAAATCTGGAATTAGAGCTTTAAATAATGTTGTTGACATCTCTAATTATTTCATGCTTGAACTGGGCCAACCCATGCATACTTTTGATTATGACAAAATCAAAAATGCTAAAATGATTTTACGAGAATCTAAAAAGGGAGAAAAAATTACTACTCTTGATAATCAAGTTCGAAAATTACCTGATGGAGCAATTATTATTGAAGACAACGAAAAAAGAATCATTGACCTTTGCGGCATCATGGGAGGAAAAAATTCCGAAGTCGATCAAAACACCAAAAGAGTACTTCTTTTTGTTCAAACATATAATCCAATTAAAATCAGAAAAGCTTGTCAGTCATTGGGTTTTAGAACTGATGCCGCTTCAAGATTTGAAAAAGACATTGATCCAGAGGGAGTCTTTCCGGCTATTAAAAAAGCAATTACCATGTTTGAAAAAAATTGTTCTGCAAAAATAGCCAGTCCATTAATTGATCTTTATCCTCATCCACCAAAACCAAAAAAAGTTTTCTTATCTCAAGAAAAACTCAATCAAGCAATGGGTGTTGAGTTTAAACTCACTGAAGCCAAAAAAATCCTCGAAGATTTAGGTTTTACCTCGAACCTCGAACCTCGAACCTCGAACCTTATTTCTACTGTTCCTCACTGGCGCCATCATGACATTTCTATCCCCGAAGACCTTATTGAAGAAGTGGCGCGCATTTACGGTTATCACAATCTACCGACTCGCCTGCCTACTGGTGAGTTTCCAAAACCTTTTCAAGGACCATTTTCTTGGGAAGAAAAAACTAAAAACGCTCTCAAATATTGGGGTTTTACTGAAGTTTATAATTATTCTCTTGTTGCCCAAGAATTGCTCGAAAAAACCGGCTTTGATTTTCAAAATTGTCTTAAACTCTCAAACCCTTTAACTTCTGAATGGGAATATATGAGACCTTCCTTAATTCCAGGAATTCTTCAAACTATTGCCTGCAACCAGAGTAGGGAAGAGGTAATGAAAATTTTTGAATTATCCAAAATCTATATTCCAATAAAGGAGAAACTGCCAAATGAAAAAACAATCCTTGTTGGCGTGCTCACCGGAGAAAATTTCTATCAGGCAAAAGGAATCACAGAAGCTTTTCTAAATACACTAGGAATCAAAAATAATCATTTTAGCTTCAAAATTCTACCCACGATCGTGGGTCAAAAATTGAGGCCAAATATCTGGCACCCGGGAAGAACGGCCACTATAACTCTAGGGAATCTAGAGAGGTCGAACCTTTCGAAAGGTTCGACCTCTAAGAATTCGACCTCCAAAACATCGACCTCCAAGATTATAGGCACAGTCGGAGAAATTCACCCTCAAGTCTTGGAAAAATTTGCTATAGAAAAAAGAGTAACAATTTTCGAACTTGATTTTGAAGAGATCCTAAAACATGCCACTTTAATTAAAACTTATCTTCCTATTCCAAAGTACCCGTCAATCACTGAAGATTTGGCCTTCTTAGTCTCTGAGAAAACACTGGTTGGAGAAATAATAAAAGAGATTAAAAAAATAAACAGCTTAATAATTCAAGTAAAATTATTAGACAATTATAAAAATACAAGAACTTTTAGAATTACTTATCAACACTCAAAAAAAACTTTAACTGATCAGGAAGTTAAAAAAATCAGAGAAAAAATTATTCGCACAGTTTCTAAAAAATTCAAAGCAGAGATAAAATACTAATCCGGTGTTGGCGAAAGAGTGGGAGTTGTCTCAGATTCTTCATCATCCCAAGGAACAAGAATGCCGATTTGAATTTCTTTTTCACCTGTATCTGCCTTACTGTCTTGAGCTTTAATCTTAATTTTATGTGTTCCCTTGTCTAAATTTAAAACTTCAGAAATAGAACTGCCATTAACTTCCTTTTTTAATTCACCATCAACAAAAAGTTCTATTTTAACAATTTCTTCCATTGAAATAGCTTCTGCTTCAATCTTAATGTCATGGTCGTCTATCTGTGTTTTGTCTCCCGGACTATTTATTTTAACAACCACCTCATTTTTTTTAGCTGGTGAAGTTTCTTTTGGCGGATGATATTTTTCATCAGCAACACTCTCCAGCCAGTGATCAATGCCTTCTTGCCATCGATTTCTGTCATCAGTAGAAAGCGGATCATCCTCAGTTAAAACAATAAAGTCTTTTTCCTCGTATTCTCCCATTCCAACCTCAATTTCATTAGCTAAAAGACTTGTTTCTTTAGAAATTTTTAAAGTTTGATATATTGAGGCTGTTTTAATCGGTTCTGTACCTTTGATAAAATATTCACTCCGCGTTGAATGGCCTTCTTTTGGCAAGCCGCCTCCAAAAGCATCAATTTCTAAAGCTTCAATATTATCTGGCTTGTCAATAATCCCATCCTCTTTTTTCCGCAAAGCTTCTCTCATAATCCGATTCCAAATCGGCGCCGCCCCCGTAACTCCAGAAGCCAATTTTTCATTCATGGGTGAATTATCATTATTACCCACCCAGGCCCCCACCACCACGGAACGGGTAAAACCAACTGTCCAATTATCTCTTTTGTCATCAGTGGTTCCTGTCTTGACGGCCACTTCTTTTCCAGGAATCAAAAGCCAGGAATTGGGTCCAAAAACATCTTTTCTAGCATTATTATCAGCCAAAATGTGAGAAATTAAAAAACAAACATCAGCTGATAAAACTTTTTTGCCACGGACTTTTTTTTGTTCAAAAAGAACTTTTCCTTGAGGATCTTCAACTTTTAAAATTGAAGTTGGCTGGCGATAATATCCACCAGTAGAAAAAACAGAAAAAGCCGTACTTAAATCCAACAATCTTACTTCTCCACCACCAAGAGTAATTGACAAACCGAAGCGATTGACATTTTCTTGTGTTGGCTCAAGATTAGAAAGCCCCATATCATGAGCAGTCTTAAGCATTTCTTTAACACCAACTGTCGCCAGCATTTTTACGGCCGCCATATTAACTGAATTACCCAAAGCAAAGCGAGCTTGCACGGCGCCTCTAAATAAACCATCATAATTCTCAGGCTTATAATCTTCCTCCTCTGTTCCGCCCGGAAAACTGGTTGGCGTATCCATAATCAAAGTCGCTGGCGTATATCCTTTTTTAAAAGCGGTCGCATAAGTAATCGGCTTAATCGCTGAACCAGGCTGTCTTAAAGCTTGAGTAACAATGTTGAATTTTCCCTCAAAACCTTCTTCTTGACTCTCATAGTCTTTAGAGCCGACCATACTAAGAATTTCGCCCGTTTGAGAATCTAAAATAATCGCTGCTCCATTACCTGCATTTAAATTTTTAATTTTCTCAACTTCTTCAGCCACTATTTCTTGAGCCATTTTCTGAAGATCAAAATCCAAAGTAGTTGTCACCTTAAGACCTCCCTGTTCAACCATTTTTTCTCCAAATTGTTCTACTAACTGTTTTTTAACATCCATCACAAAATGAGGCGCCTTCATTTTTTCTTCCTGATCAGCAAAGTCAACTTTGCTAAGTTCTTTTTTTGCTTTTTCTTCTTGATCTTCTGAAATATAACCATCTTCTCTCATTCTTCTTAAAACGTGTTCTGTTCTGCCAATATATGCTTCAGAATTAGCTCCAAAAGGAGAATAAGCAGTTGGTCTTTGAGGAAGACCGGCTAAAATGGCGGACTCCAATAAATTAAGTTCTTTGGCTTTTTTTTCAAAATAGGTTTGTGCCGCCGCTTCCGCCCCCCAAGCCGTGCCTCCATAAGGCGATTCATTTAAATACATCTGTAAAATCTCGTCTTTTGAATATTTTCTTTCAATTTGGACGGCTAAAATAAACTCTTTTATTTTTCTAGGAATGGTTCGCTCTGTAGATAAAAGAGCATTTTTAACTAATTGCTGAGTCAAGGTGGAACCTCCCTGAAGCTGACGATAAAGAACCATATTTAAAACCGCCCTCATCATGCCTCGAGAGGAAAAGCCTTGATGAGAATAGAAATTTTTATCCTCGATGGCAATAGTGGCATTTTTCAAATGATCAGGCACCTCTTCAAGAGGAATTAAAACTCTGTTTTGATCGCCAAAAATATCGTACAAAACTCTTCCTTCTCTGTCAAAAATAACCGTTGAAATTCCCTCTACTCGTTGAATCTTATCTGGACGAGGCAGATCTTTAGCATGCCAGGCAAAAAGACCAATCACTGATAAAAACAAAAAACCAAAAATGAAAAAAGAAAGAATAATTAATTTACCAGAACTCATCTTGATCCCAAAAGACTTTTTTCTTTTTCTCTTAGATCTCTTTACCGAAGCATAATCAATCATGCCCCAAGTTTAACAGAACTTATCCCTCTATTTCAAGTGAACCATCACCTCGCATGACGAGGTGGTCTCTCTAAAATCCGAGGTGAAACCTCCTGCACCACACAAGGTGCAGGACGAAAACCCTGAATCCTTGTGGTTCATGGGCCGCACCGTCCCGACGTCACGTCGGGGCTGGTGCTGGGGTAAAATTAGACAAAAGAAAGATTTTTGTTTATACCCCTTTGCTTTCAAATTGCAAGAGATTATACCTAATCCTCCTTCGCTAAAAGCTACGGAAGGGCACAGCGAAACTTTGACTTGTGCCTCCGAAGTTCGAGAGAGCGAAGGGGCAAAGCTTCGGTAGGTATATACCACAAAGTTGCAAAATCAAAGCAGAGTGGTATAAAATAGAAAGCATGGATAAAATTTATGAACTGCTGACCAGAAGAGTCGATAAAATCTATCCCAGCAAAGAGGCGTTGGAAAAAACCTTGCGTTCCGGCAAAAAATTAAGACTTTACCAGGGCTTTGATCCTTCCACGCCCAATCTTCATATTGGCCATCTAGTCGGCCTCTTAAAGTTGGCTGAATTTCAAAAACAAGGTCACGAGGTTATTTTTCTAATTGGCGATTTTACCGGCATGATCGGTGATCCTTCTGGAAAACTTGAATCAAGAAAAACTCTAACCAAAAAACAGGTTTTGGTAAATGCCAAAACCTATCAAAAGCAAGCCAGTACGGTTTTAAACTTTTTCGGCAAAAATCCTGCTAAGCTTAAATTTAATTCAAAATGGAATTCTCAGCTGAAATTTGCCGATGTTTTAAAACTCGCCCGTCATTTTACGGTTCAACAACTGATTGAAAGAGACATGTT
Source organism: Candidatus Microgenomates bacterium (assembly GCA_016782545.1). Next base: position 71,471 of record JADHYG010000001.1, on the reverse strand, counting down.
CAAAAAAAGACTAAAAGAAGGTAAAGAAATTTATTTTAATGAATTCATGTATCCTCTTGTGCAAGGCTATGACAGCGTCGTTATGGAAGTTGATTTGGAAATTGGCGGCTCCGATCAGATGTTTAACATGATGGCCGGTAGAAAATTAGCTAAAGAAATTCTCAATAAAGAAAAGTTTGTTCTGACCACCAAGCTCTTGGCTGACGCCCAAGGCAATAAAATCGGCAAAACCGAAGGCAATGTCATTAACATTGCTCAATCACCAGAAAAATTTTACAGTCAAATAATGAGTCTTGCTGACGCTGCTATTTTACCCTGCTTGGAGCTTGTCACTAATCTTTCTTTAGAAAAAATTGAGGGGATTAAAAAAGCGCTTGCCCAAGGCAAAAACCCCATGATTTATAAAAAAATGCTTGCTTTTGAATTAACAAAAATGCTTAATAATGAGTCGGCCGCTAAAAAAGCTCAGGCTGAGTTTGAAAAAGTTTTTCAACAAAGAAAATTACCCACTAAAATCCCTGAAATTAAAATTAGAGAAGGGGAGTGGAATATTATTGATTTGTTAATGGAAACAAAACTCTGTTCTTCTCGATCCGAAGCCAAAAGATTATTGAAACAAGGAGCTATCGAAATTGATAAAAAACAATTAACAATTAATAATCAGCAATTAACAATTAACAACGACACAATAATCAAAGCAGGAAAAAGAAAATTTGTCCGACTAATAGTAAAGTAAGTTTAGACTATCGCCTTGCGTTTATCAAGGGCTAAGCCCTTGATAATGCTTTTACTATGCACTTTTTAAGGAAACATAAAAAAATATTAACCATTGTCATTGTCTTTGCCTCTTTTGCTTTGATTGCCACTTCACTCCTACCGCTGTTAACCCTAAGATGATACAATATTATTTGCGGTAAAAAATCTATAAAAATTCTACTACATAATTAATAACAATTGAGAAAATACGGAGAGTCTACAAAAAATTTACTATTAAGTGAGAAAGATGCGAGAAAAGATAGTTTTTACATTGATAAAGTGAGCAATGCTCATTTTAAGCCGCTCGAAAATTTGCTTGCATTTAAGTTCAATTATTCCCAAGACCAACAAGCAAATTTTCAAAGAGTGAGGCTTCTCTGACCATCAAGTAGGAAAAAGCATTGGCCGAGCGTCGTGCTTAAAATGTAGCATACGAACTTTAGCAAAAAAATCATGAATCTTCAAACCCCAATTGAAAAACTTTTTATGATTGGCCCAACCTATGCCAAGCGGCTCAAAAAGCTGGAAATCAATAATCTTGAAGACTTTCTTCATCATTATCCTTTTCGCTATGACGATTATTCAATCATCTCTAAAATCTGCTTTCTCCAACCCGGTGAAAAAATCACTATCCAAGGAGAGGTTTTGTCAATGAAAAATGTTTATACCAAGAGCGGGAAAAAAATCCAACAAGCCAGTATTGCCGATGAAACAGGTAAAATTGATGTTGTTTGGTTTAATCAGCCATTCTTGATTAAAAGCATTCGTCAAGGAGATAAAATAAACCTTTCTGGCAAGATTGATTGGTTTGGCAATAAACTTGTCCTTATTTCTCCTGAACACGAAGTAGTCAAAATAACTGCTCCCATTCATACGGCTAGATTGGTCCCTATCTATCCTGAAACTCGAGGTGTTTCTTCAAAATGGCTCAGAAGTAGAATCGCTCCTTTACTGAAAAGGTCTCAAGAATATCTAATTGAATACTTGCCAGAAAAAATTATTAATCAATATAATCTTTTAGACTTTTCCCAAGCAATTCAACAAATTCACTTTCCTAGAAATAAAACTCTGGCAAAAAAAGCCCGGGAAAGACTAGCCTTTGACGAACTTTTTTTAATCCAGCTTGCTTCTTTAATAAGAAAAGCAAAATGGAAAAAAGAAATCGTTGGCAATAAATTAAAAATCACTGATCACCAATCACAAATTCAAGAATTTATAAAAAAACTACCCTTTGAACTAACTAAGGCTCAACGAAAATGCATTGGTCAAATTTTGACCGACATGGGTACTTCCCAGCCAATGAATCGATTGCTGCAGGGCGATGTTGGCTCTGGCAAAACAGTTGTCGCTATGATTGCTATGTATACGGCATTTCTTAATGATTTTCAATCGATTTTAATTGCCCCAACAGAAATTTTAGCTTTTCAACATTTTGAAACCATTTCTAAATTTCTTAAACCCTTTAACGTTAAAATCGCGCTTCGAACCAGAAGCAAAAAAATAGCGAACCTGGAATCTAATATAATTATTGGTACTCATGCCCTTCTATCTGAAAAGCTCAAATTTAATCGCGTTGGTCTAGTTATTGTTGATGAACAACATCGATTTGGAGTAGAACAGCGAGCCATTCTACGAAACAAGGGCATCAATCCTCATCTTTTGACAATGACAGCCACGCCAATTCCTAGAACGATCGCTTTGACTCTTTATGGTGAACTTGATCTCTCTTTTATTGACGAAATGCCCAAAGGAAGAAAAATAATTAAAACCTGGATGGTTCCGCCTGAAAAAAGAAAAGCCGCTTATCAATGGATTAAAGATCGCGTCAAAAAAAATAAAGAACAGGCTTTTATCATTTGCCCGTTAATTGAAGAATCTCAAATAGAAACAATGCAGTCGGTCAAAGCAGCCACAGTAGAATTTAAACAACTTAAAGAAGCTGTTTTTTCTAGTTTACGACTTGGACTTTTACATGGAAAAGTAAAATCAAAAGAAAAAGAAAAAAATCTTAAAGATTTTCGACAAAGAAAAATTGATATTTTGGTCGCCACTCCTGTTGTTGAGGTTGGCATTGACATTCCTAGAGCAACAATAATGATGATTGAAGCTGCTGATAGATTTGGTTTAGCCCAACTTCATCAATTAAGAGGCAGGGTAGGAAGAAGCGATTTAGCTTCTTTTTGTCTTCTTTTTACTGAAACAGCTTCAGAAAAAGCACTTAAAAGACTTAAAGTCATGGAAAAAACTCATATTGGCTCCCAGCTGGCCGAACTTGATCTAAAACTAAGAGGACCTGGAGAAATTTATGGCGCTCGCCAGCATGGATTTACCAGTCTTAAAATCGCTTCCATGACTGATTTTGAGCTTATTGAAAAAACAAGAATGGCGGCTAAAAAAGTTCTTAAAGAAAATCCTGATCTCAAGAAATTTTCCCTCTTGCAAAGAAAGCTAAAAAAACATACAATAAAGACAATCTCACCAGATTAATTTCTGGTGAAGTTTTTAATTTTTAATTTTTTTATATGGGCGCCGTACCAAAAAGAAGAATTTCAAAAGGTCGTCAGGGAAGAAGACGAGGAGCAATTAAAATTAAAGCTCTGACAATGGTTGATTGCTCAAATTGCAGTCAGAAAAAAAGACCTCATCAGGCTTGTTCTTCTTGCGGATATTATAAAGGCAAACAGATTGTGGTAAAAAAAGAAAAAAAGAGTAAGAAAAAAGAATAGTGTGCAAAAATCATCTGATCCTCGCCATCAAAAAAGAGTTAAAGTAATAAAAAACCTTTTTGCTCAAAGTTTTTTTTCTCAAAATACTCGCGAAGAAAAAACAAAAAAAATTATCGACAATCTTTCTCAAATAGATAAATTAATTTCAAAAGCAGCGCCATTATGGCCAATTAAAAAAATTAACCAGATTGACCTTGCCATTTTAAGACTAGCAGTTTACGAATTAACAATAGAGAAGGTCGAACCTTTAAAGGTGATTATCGATGAGGCAGTTGAGCTTGGAAAAGAGTTTGGCAATGAACAAAGCGGTTCATTTATCAACGGAGTTTTAGGATCAATTGTAAAAAGTGAGCATTTTACCGATGAAAAACACAGAAAAAAAAATAAAAAAAATAATTAGTCAACATTTGGGAGTAGAGGAAAAAGAAATCATCGCTTCTTCTAGTCTTATTAAAGATCTTAACGCATCATCATTGGAAGTTGATGAATTAATTTCTAAACTTGAAAGCATTTTTCAAGTCAATGTCTCTGCAGAAGATACGGAAGAATTTCTAACCGTTAATGATATTGTTACTTTTTTTTCTGAAAATATAGATGACGCTTAATGATTTTAAAAAAAAATTAAATCTTTCTTTTAAGGAAAAAAAACTTATTGATCAAGCTTTTGTTCATCGTTCATACCTTAACGAGACAAAAGTCAGTCTTTCTTCAAACGAAAGACTGGAATTTTTAGGAGATGCTGTTCTTGAGTTTTTGATCTCATCATTTCTTTATCAAAACTTTCCCAATAAAAGAGAAGGAGAACTCACTAATTTACGAGCCGCTATTGTTTGCACGAAAACTCTCTCTGAAATTGCTAAACAGCTTGGTTTAGGTGAATTACTCAAATTAAGCAAGGGAGAAGAAAAAGAAGGGGGCAGAGAAAACCCTTCTATTTTGGCCGACACTTTTGAAGCTCTTTTAGGGGCTATTTATATTGATGGCGATATTTCACAAGCAAAAGACTTCTTAGAAAAGGCTTTTTATCCATACATTCAAGAAATCATTTCTAAAAAAAATTTAAAAGACCCAAAAAGCCTTTTTCAGGAAATGATCCAAGAAAAAATAAAAACTTCTCCCGATTATCAAGTTTTAGAAGAAAAAGGACCTGATCATTCCAAAAAATTTAAAGTGGGTGTTTTTGTCGATAAACAACTCTATGGCACTGGCACTGGCAAAAGCAAGCAAAAAGCTGAAGAAGTAGCCGCTAAAACAGCGATCGAAAAAATAAGTAACGATTCTCATTTTTTATCAGTTGCGAAAAGGAAAAACTCGTGATATTATTGTCCCCATGGCTGTAAAGATTCGATTAAAACAAGTAGGTAAAAAGCATCAACGATCTTATTGGATTGTTGCTATTGATTCAAAAGCTAAAAGAGACGGAAAATTTCTTGAAAAGCTTGGTTTTTATGATCCAAATTTTGACCCGCCGAAGTTTAAAATTGATAAGAAAAGATTTGAATATTGGCTCGGCGTTGGCGCTCAGCCCAGCGAAACAGTAAGAAAATTAACGCTTTCAGAGAGGTCGAACCTTTCGAAAGGTTCGACCTCATAAGACACAAGAAAATGGAAAAATTACTAAAATTCCTTTTAAATTTAATCGTTGACCGTCCAGAAAAAATTAAGATTGAAAAAAGAAGTGAAATGGACAACTCGCTGATTTTCACTCTCAATGTTCCCAAAGATGAAATTGGCAGAGTCATTGGCAAGGGTGGAAAAACCATTAAAGCTTTAACTGCTTTAACCCGTATTAAAGCCATTAAAAAAGACCAAAGAGTTGTCTTGGAAGTTAAAGAGCTTTCTTAAAAAGAAAAGGGATTATCTTTTCCAATTTCCTCTAATGGCAGAAAAGTAACATAAGTAAAGATTTCAAATTTAAGCAGTTGTTCGTGAACTTGTTTTAAAGAAGACGACAACACGGGTAAGGGTGATTCCATTTTAAGCTTTTCTTCTTCCAAAGGAAAATAATAAGCCCTAAGCTGTAGATTTGCTCTCACATCTTCTTTTCCAGATTGAAAAGTAATCTGCGCTTTTTCAATGCTGGTAATCGGTGCCGCATTTTCCACTCTTTTTAAAAAGCTGACTAAGTTTTCATAAGCTCCCGAAAGAGTAATTTGAAATTCAAATTCCTGTTGTTGCGATGTTTTTTGAGCACTCTCAGTCGCTAATAGACCTGGTTTTAAATCAAATTTTCCAAAAACAACATCTGAATCTTTTTTTAAAAATTCAAAAGAAACCAAAAGACCAGCAACATCTTTTTCATTTGGCAAAATCTGCTGCAGCTTTTCAAAAGAACCTAAAAGATTATCGTTTTTTTGATTTTCTAAAAGATTAGCTTTTTTTTCTAAACTCTCAACTTGAACCTCATTTTTCTTTAATTGCTGATGAAATTCCGTAATTTGAATTATTTTAGGATACAAAAATTTAGCGGTTAAAAAAACCGTCACAAGCAAAACCAATAATGGTATAAAAATTTCTTTTAACCGTGTTAAGTCCAATTTTAATGATTTAGATTTCATCTTATTGAATAACAAAACTAAGACTCAATTTATAAGAATCAGCCTCTTTTGTTAAACCGCCAATTTCGGCGTTGAAAATCTTTCCCTCTTCAATTGCTTTTTTTAAACTCTCATTTAGATTTTCAACCTCAGTCAAAGAAGAACAGAAAAGATTAAGCTTAATTTCACCGTTTCTGCTAATTGTTAAAGATTGGGGAATGATTGTTGAAGGAAGAGTTAAGTCAACAACTTCTAAAAACCGAGCAATACTGCTTTGAGATTTTAAAATTTTTTCAGCGCTTTTTAATTTTTTGATCAAAAAAAGATAAGTTTGCTCTTCTTTTTTGAGAGAAGAAATTTTTGTCTTTGCTTGTTCAGCTCTTTTTTCCAATGAAGCGCCACGAGAAGAAAGAAGCCAAAAATAAGCCAAAGAACAAAAACTCAAAATAGAAAAAGTAAGGCTGAAAATAATGGCAGCTCTTTTGATTATTTTTTTAAATCTTACCCAAACACCAGATACTTTTTCTTTAAGAAGCAGATTAATTGGCTTAACCAGAAAATCATTCTTTTGTTTTTTTTCTTTTAATAAAACAGCTTCTTTTTTTTCCATTAAGTTTAGAGGTTTCTAAGAGCCAAGCCAGTGGCGGCGGCAAAAAGAACAGATTCGTCCATAAGATGGGCAAATTTTTTCTCGTCAACCACAATACCCGCCCAAGGGTTGTTAATTTGCGTTTCTACTTCAAGATTTTGAGTTAAATAAGAGGCAATTCCCGGCAAATAAGCTGTTCCACCGGTAAGAATTAAATTGCTGATTTGATCATGAGGATTTTCTTGATGATAAAAAGAAATTGCTTTTCTTATCTCCTGAACAACTTTGTCAATCAAAGGTTTAATAGCAATAAGAACTTTTCCTTCAAGACTTTCTTTTTCAAGTCCATAAGTTCTTTTATATTCTTCAGCCCGTTCAATGTCAAAACCTAATTCCTGAGCTACTGCTCTGGCCAGTGCTTTTCCACCAGTGGAAATCGAGCCAACAAAAGAAAAAGAACCTTTTTTAAGAATAGAAAAAGCAGTTGAATCACTACCTAAGTTAATAACCATCGCTGTTTTATCGCCAGAGATTTGAGTTGAAATTAATCTTGAAACAGCAATAATTTCTGTTTCAAGGGCAAGAGTAGAAAGACCGGTCGATTTTAAAATATTAGCATATTTATTAACAAGTCTAATAGGGGCGGCGACAACCAAAACCTGCATTTTTTTTGTTTCTTCATTTTTTTCTATCGTCGAAAAGTCTAAATTTACTTCTTCCAATGGAAAAGGAATATATTGCTCTGCTTCCCATTGAAGCGCATCTTCAAGTTCTTGATCAGACAGAATTGGCAATTCAATTATCCGAGAAAAAACTTTAGAATCAGGCAGGGCGGCATTAACTTTATCAGCAGAAATTTTTGTCTCGCTAAGAAGTTTTTTAACTGCCTGAACAACCGCTTCTTGATCTAAAGGAGAGTCAGAAATTAAACCTTTAGGAGGAGTAGAAATCGATCCTGCTCCAACCAAAGTAATTTTGCCTTTAATATTTTTAAGCTGAACTGCTTTAATTAAACTACTGCCTAAATCTAAACCAAAAACATCCATATTACTCCTTTACCAAATCTCCTCCGCTAAATAAAACATAATCAAAAATTTCTGGCCAAGTAGGGTAAGACTTGACTACTCTTATTTTTCTCACTGTATCACCGGCTTTTCCTGTGGAAATCACTTCATTTCCTTGAGAGGGGAGAACTTGAGGATCTGGAGGATCAACAACAACAAAAGCATTATCACCGACTGGCTTTAGCCTTAAGGCGAGAAGAATATTGTAGTTAGGGCTACTGCCAACAGGAAGACTCACGCTGACTTGATCAGTATAGGAAGAATCACAACTCGTCCCGCCCGCACCTGTTGCTTGATAAAAATTCCTCGCTGTTTTATATTTATTATCACTTAAATCTTTATAAAGAATGATTGCCTCCATATCAGGAGAAACTCCATCCGCTGGTTTCCAGCAAAGGATAATAGAATTAGCAGTATAAACGGCTATATCTTTATCAAGACTTCCGTCTAGGTTGTGATTAGCTAGCCAGACGGTACCGACATTTTGTTTTTCTAATTTTCCCAAAGAAAATGGCCCTGAACCCTGACCTGCTGGCTGACTGATAAAACTATAACTGCTAATATTTATTTCTACGTCTTGATTACCAGATAAGACAGTAAGATCTCTTAAACCCTCTTCAATGCCTGCTTCAGCCGCTGAAAATGCCCGAGAAGATTCTTCAAACTGCCGGCTAAGTTTAATGTCGGTCGTCGTTCGAAAAAGAAGCGAAAGCGAAATAGTCAAACCAACAAACATTACCAAAAGAATAACTAAAAGCGCCTGACCAGATTTATTAGAGGGCAGTTTTTTCATGTCAATTCAGTATATGATGGAGTAGTCAACAATGTCAAGATGAGGTCGAACCTCTCGAGAGGTTCGACCTCTTGATAGGTTCGACCTCTAATAAGAATACGATCTTGTGTAAACCGTGGTTTCAAAAGTTAAAGAAGCTTTATCTTCAGGTCGAGCTGGTGAGCCTTTTTGAGAAAGGGTAAATTGAATATTCACTTGTTTTTGACCCTTACTTTGAGAAATACAAGTAAAAGAACAATCAGAGATTGCCAATTTATCAGAAGTCAAAAATTTATCAGAAATCAAAAGACTACTATTTGAAGCAATTTGCTCGAAACCCAAGTCGCAAAGAAAATTAGTGGTGCCATTATCAGGATTAACAATTTGAATTGATGATTCACTGCTGCCACTGCAAACTGAAATTTCGCGGGCATTTCTAATCATTCCTCCCATGGTTGAAATGGCAAAATCGCCATTTTGCTTAACTTCTTTTAAAATTTCTGTTTTGGCTGCTCCTTTTAAAGTTGAGAAAAAAATGCTGGATGCAATCAAGCCAACAGTTGCTAAAATACCAGTGACCACCAATATTTCAATCAAAGTAAAACCAAGCCTTGTTTTTGTTTTAATGATTTTCATTCCCATTTTGTTAAATAAGTTGTTAATTTACTACGATGCTCTCTTCCTCCTTCTGTCCAAGATACTGTAACAATTATCTTTGCTCTATTATTCGCACCATCAGGATCAGATTCGTCAATGTATTCTATCTGTTTTGAAAAAATCGTATTAGGTATTCCTGGTGTCTCTATTGATGACACTTTAGTCCAAAAAGCAATCCAACCATCTTGATCCCGATCAAGTCTAACCTGTTCCATTGCTTCTTGAGCATATTTTGTGGCCAAAGATTGATTTTTAGCAAAACGCGTGTTTTTAATGGAAACCGTAACTCCAACCACTAACGAACTAATAACCATGACCGCTACTGCCAAAGTAACCACCATTTCCACTAAAGTTTGCCCTTTGTTTAACGAGGAGGAATTTTTCATTAAAGCAGATCTAAGGACTAACAACTTTATAATTACAAGGGCCTGGACCAGCAACGTCACAATTATTTACACAAAAAGCACCTTCATTACCAGTGCCATTTTCAAGATAAGCGCAAAGAAAATAAGTACTACCATCAGAAGTATAAACATAAGTATAATCAGGTGCTTTTGGATCTTGAGGTGTGTCTTGCATGTAGATATTGGACAGGAGACCGCAAGTATAAGTCCAGGTAGTGCCCCAGGGAGGTCCATCAGCAGTCAAAGGATAAACATTGCAATCAGCTCTAATCATTTCCAAAGAAACTCTAATCTGCTCTAAATCAGCTCTTCTTTTTGCATCTCGTGATTGCCGGCCGCTGGTTCTGTAGCTAACAACGCCAATGCTGGTTAATAAAGAAATAATTGTTGCCGCCACCAAAACTTCAATTAATGTAAAACCTTTTGTTTTTCTCATTGTAAATTTTCAACGCAAAAATAATCACCACTACTGCCAAAAACACAGCTATAGCCAGAACCAGGAGGATCGGTGCTCACATTGCCACCGCCTAATTCTAATAAAGCACAAACACAATAACCATTACCACCTCCAGCGGCGGTGTCATAATAATTATATTTATATTCATAATCACCTGTATAACTGCCAATGTCTTTTGGATCGCTGGGAAAAACCGAAGCAATTGTCTGCGTGCCGCAGGTTAAACTTTCATTGCCTGCATCCCCATTCCAAGGAACGTCAGTGGTTGGATAGCTTGCCTGAAGACTATAGCATTGTTCCAAAGCCGTTTGGATTTGCTTCATATCAGCTTTTCTTCTTGCATCCCGCCCCTTTTTCTGCGCTGTGGTAAAACTCACTGCTCCCAAACTAATTAAAATGCCCAGGATGGAAATCACCACCAAAAGCTCAAGAAGAGTAAAACCATAATTGTTGATTGTTAATTGATAATTGTTAATTGATAATTTCTTTCTCATTCTTTCTCCTTTCTTTTTTTTAATTATCTCATTGTTCCTTTGTTTCCTTGTTTCTTTGTCACTTTTTGTTAGTCTGCACAAACCACATACTCAGGAGCTGTCGTGCCAACTCCACAATTCTCTTGAGACGTCTCCATATCAGGATCAGATTCGTTTTCTAAAGGCACCAGAAGTTCAAAATCATCACTATTCAAGGCATCACGACTATAACTATATTCTGGCTCATCAGTTGAGCCGGAAGGCCCAACCGGAAGCTCTTTCATGTAAACAGTAGAGGATCCGTCTGAAAATTCACTTCCCCAAGAACAGACTTCATCGCCACCCGCCCCACAGCCAACAATTTCATTATTAACATTGCTGGTTGGATATGCTTGATAATCATTATAATAAAGTCTTAAAGCTTTTTTAATCTGCATTAAATCCTGCTTTCTTTGGGTATCACGGGCTCTCTGCCTGGCACCCATAAAATTGGGCAGTAAAAGACCGGCCAGCATGCCAATAATACTAATGGCTACCAGCAATTCAATTAAAGTAAAGCCGCTTCCGCTCTTTATTTTATTGTTCTCGTGTTCTCGTGTTCTCGTGTTCTCGTGTTTCGTCATGGTTCTGTATTTGGACTGGAAATTCCATAATTACAAAGTGGGGCTGTTTCCACAGTACATCCGGTGTCACAATCGGTTCCAGAATATCCACCAGTTTCTCGATTAGGATCATTTGTATTTTCTAAACAGGCATAAAGCTGAAAATATGTCCCATCCGCATCAGTTGCATAATAATACTTATAATTACTGCTAGTTTTTGGGTCCTCGGGCAATTTTGTCATATAAGTCGTTGGTCCAATAGTAAACTCTTCTCCCCAAGATAAATTTAGATCAAATTCTGAATCGATTGGATATTGACCATGATCATTATAATACATTTCCAAAGCTTTTTGCACTTGTTCTAAATCAGACTTTCTTCTCGCATCCCGACCTTTTTTTAAAGAAGTGAAATAATTTCCCATTCCCACGACTGCTAAAATGCCTAAAATGGCAATGGCAATCAAAAGCTCCATTAAAGTAAAACCGTAATGATTTACTCTTCTATTGGACAACATAAAATCTCTCCGTCGTTACACGTAATCGTATAACCAGATCCGGGACAACAGACAGGTTGAGAAGTGTCACAATACTCTGGTGGCACACTTGCGCATTCTGATGGCTCGCACTCCGAAAATGGTACTGAAGGTACATCGCAATTTGAAACATCCGTCAAGGCAATATCAGAACTGGAAACACCAAAATTATAAGTACCCAAAGAACCAACTTCACATCCACCAGCACAATCTCCTGAGGCAATCGCAGGATCACCTTCATAATCAAGATTAGTAAACATTAAATAAGCCTGACCATCGTTACAGAATAAATAAAGATAGCTTTCTTCTTTTTGAGGCTCACAAGGAATCATGCCCAGATAAGGAGATAGGCTTGCTCCGCAAGTAATCGCGCTTGCCTCTGGATACTGATTATTATCATTGTAATAATCTTCAAGAATATTCTGCATTTTTTTAAGATCTGATCTCCTCTTACCGTCCCGCGCCTTATAAATTTGTGCTCTATAAGCACCTGAGGTTAAAGCCCCTGCCGCCAAAAGCCCAATAATCGCTACCGCAATCAAAATCTCAACCAGAGTAAAACCCCAATTTTTCATTAATTTAATATCTTTAAAAACCATTCCAAGATTTGATTTCCATAAAACATGCTTACAAATGTCCCTCCCACCAAAAATGGTCCAAACGGAATATGCTGGCCAAATCTTTTTTTCTTTAACAAAATCAGTATGACACCCACTAAGGCTCCTGTCAAGAAAGATAGATATAAAGCAACCATAATTTTGGGAAAACCCAAAATAAGGCCCATTAAAAAAGCTAGTTTAACATCACCAAAGCCCATGCCCTTGCCGCGAGTCAACAAAAACAAAGTCAGAAAAAATCCCCCTGCTCCTAACCCCGCCAAAAGATAATTGAAAATTGCCTGCCCGCCAATTGCTTCGCTGCCAAGCGATGACAGGCGGGAGAATTGATTAGAAATTAGAAATTGCCCCGCGAAGCGAGGTCCGCCTTTGGCGGAAGAATTGAAAATTCCAGCGATTATCATCGCTGGATACACGATTTTATCTGGAATAATCTGATATTTTAAATCAGCAAAAAAAATAACAATTAAAGAAGAAATAATAAACAATAAATAGCCTAAACCAATCAATGACCCTCTCAACATCTCTAATCTCCCTAATTCCCTAAAAAAACCTAAGCCAATCAATAAAAATAGTATTCCGGTTGTCATTTCCACCACTGGATATTGCCATGAGATAGGGGAGTGACAGTAGCGGCATTTGGCTCGAAGCCAAAAAAAAGAAAGAAGGGGAAGATTGTCTTTCCAAGCTAATTGATGCTTGCACTGAGGACAAAAAGACCGGCCTTTTAAAGGCGATAATTCATTGGGCAGGCGATAGATAAGAACATTTAAAAAACTACCAACACAAAGTCCAAAATTAAAAAGGAAAAAAATCATCACAATTGACATCTTATTTTCAGTATAACATATAGAACATCCACTTTTCTAACGAGTCTAACGAGGTCCAACCTCTAGAGAGGTTGGACCTCCTCATGGGTTGGACCTCTTGACAGGTCCAACCTCATTAAGTATTATAAAAGTCAATGCCAGTAAAAAATGTCGTTAAAATTTATATTGAAAACGGCTTTTATCATGTTTATAACCGAGGAGTAGAGAAACGAGATATTTTTATGGAAAAAGGAGATTATAAAGTTTTTCTCCATTTTCTTAAGCGCTATTTAACCAAACCACCCTTTGATCCCAATAAAATTACACCAATTTTTCGTACAAATCTTTTTGATAAAATTCAGTTAAATGCTTATTGTCTAATGCCAAATCATTTTCATTTAATGATTAAACAATCAACTAAAGAAGCAATGACTGTATTTATAAAAGCTTTGACTAATAGTTATGTCCATTATTTTAATAAAAAGTGTAGAAGAAGGGGACCTCTTTTTGAAGGAAATTATAAAGCAGTTTTAATAGAAACAGAGCCACAACTTTTACATCTCACTCGCTATATTCATTTGAATCCTAAAGAGGTCCAACCTATCGATAGGTCCAACCTCTCTACAGGTCCAACCTCAGTGAGGAAATACTCATATTCAAGCTATCAGGAATATTTAGGGTTAAGAAAAACAAGCTGGATTCATCCAGAGGAAATTCTAGGATTTTTTAAAACTGCTCAAAAAACCAGTTTACAAGACATCCTTTCCTACCAAAGCTTTGTAGAAGATTTTAAAGGAGATTCGAAAAAAACTCTTGGTTCTTTAACACTGGAATAGACAATTGTTATGGCCCAAAACGAGGTCCAACCTCGTTATGAAAAAAACTCAAACAAAATTCTCGGTTCTTTATCATTAAGAATAGGTGATTGTTACAACCCGTTACGAGGTCCAACCTCGTTATATTCTTAGAGGTCGAACCTCTCGAGAGGTTCGACCTCTCCATAGGTCCGACCTCGTTTCCTAAATTTAGTTCAGGGATGACATTTAAACCCAGTCACAGATTCAGTACATCACATCCTTTACAACTCACCACCATTGAGGTTGGAGCAAAAAAACCATCTCCAATCTCATTATTCTATGATGCTGGTGGTGGTGGAGTTGAAGTAGCTGCTGGTGCTGCTCCACAATCAGTCACGTCTGTACACCAAAAACACGTCGTCGTAGTACACCCTCTACCAATATTACTGCAAACCGTATTAGGATCGTTTGCAATTGATTTTGAATCTGGCTCAAAACAAAGAACAACACTCTCACCAACACCTCCCGTCTTTAAAGACATAAAGATATCATTGGTCTTATCGCCAAGAGCCGCTTGAAAACCTGTCTTAAGTTCACCTGCCTCTACTAATAGAGTTGTACAGGCTTGAGATGCACCCGCTGTAAGATCCTGTGCAGTTATGCCAAGAGAACAATCACCTACGCCAAAAGGCATCCCTCCTGTTACTCCATAATATCTGGTCAAAGCATCCATATAATCTATCACCGAGTTTCTTAAAGTCGTATCCCTGGCTTTTTTCATCTGTTCAAATGGGTCAATGGTGGCTAAAAGAGCGGCTGCCAAAATACCTAAAACCGCAATGACTATCAACATTTCAATCATGGTAAAACCCTTCGCCAAGCTCAGGGTAAACCTTTTTTTTATTTTTTTCATCATTTTTTCACCTCCCCTCAAAAAAGCAACAAAGTAACATGCAACAAAGAAACAATGTTCAACTTCGTTGCTTTATTGCTTTAATAAATTTTGTAAGATAAGCACCAATTTTTCTACGTTGTTCTTCTAACTCTAAATAATCTTCTTTGCCAACAAATCCTAAGTCTTCAGCTAATATTAAATAATACTCTACTTCTGCTAATGAGCCATCAGCAATATGTAAATGCTGTAAAAGTTTTTTATCTGATCGATAAGCGTATCCCTCAACAACATTTGCCGGTACCGAAATTGCCGCTCTTCTTAGTTGTGAAGTTAAACAAAACAATTCTTGTTTCGGGAATTTCTTTGTTTCTCTATAAACCATTTTAACGAGCTCGTGAGCTTCCTGCCAAACTCTCAACTTCCTAAACCCTCTCTCTTCTTCCCGTATTTTTTGATTCCTTTTCTGTCTTCCCATTGTCTCCTTGTTGCCTTGTCTCCTTGTCTCTTTTGTCTAGAACTGCGCTGTTAAATTATAAATCGGCAGAATAATAGACATCACAATAAAACCAACGCCCACACCTAATATAACCATAATAATTGGTTCCAAAGCAGTTGTCAAGCCTTGGACTGCTTGATCTCCCTCCTGCTCAAAATAGGTAGAAATTTTCATTAAAGTCTCATCTAATTTGCCTGTTTCTTCGCCGACAACCACCATCTGCCCAAAAACAGGCGGAAAAATCGGATCAGCCAGCACTAAGGCGCCAATAGAAAACCCTCTTTCCACCCCTTTAGCTACTTTTTTAATTGCCTGGGTATAAGTGGCGTTGCCAATAGAAGCAGAAAGAATGTTCAAAGACTCTAAAATAGGCACGCCGGCGCCCGCTAAAATCCCCAATGTCCGTGAAAACTCAACCAGAGTTAGTTTTCTATTAATGTTGCCAAAAACCGGCAGTTTCAACATAAAAGAATCCCAGACTCTTTTTCCAAATTCAGTTTTTTTCCAAGAACGAAACAAAAAAAGACCAGCAAAAACAAAAATTAAAATCAACCACCAAAATTTAGAAAAAATAGAAGAAACCCCAATTAAAATTTTCGTCGGCAAAGGCAAATCAATGTCAAATTCAGAATACATTTCCGTCAGTTTAGGAATAACAAAACTCATCATAATAAAAACCACCGCGCCCATACCAGTAACAACAATCGTCGGATAAATCATCGCTCCCTTTAATTTACTCTTAAATGACCTTTCTTTTTCAAGATTGTCAGAAACCCGTTCTAAAACATCATTGATCTTGCCTGAAGCTTCTCCTGCCTGCACCAAAGAAATATAAATTGGCGAAAAATGCTGGGGGTATTTTTTTAAAGCCTCGCTTAGAGAAATGCCTGATTCAATACTGCTACCAATGTCTTTGATCATTTTAGCTAAAGCCGGATTATCAAACTGGGACTTTAAAATATCCAAAGTATCAGGTAAAGAAAGACCAGCACTGGTCATGGTTGAAAGCTGGCGAGTAAAAGCAACAATATCAGAAAAAGAAACTTTTTTAAACTTAGCAAAAACATCTTTGAAATTAAAACCTTTTTCTTTTTTAACCAGAGAAGTTACTAAAAGGTCTTTTTTTCTAAGAAGAGAAACTGCCTTTTTTTCATTAGGGGCTTCAACCGAACCAATCTGCGTTTCGCCACTTTTATCTTTTGCTTTATAGGAAAAAACTTCCATTTTAATTACTTTTTAGTTAATCTAGCCAATTCCTGAGGTCTGATCGCAAAAGCCTGAGCAACTTCATAGGAAATTTTGCCTTTTTTAATTAGATCAGCCAGATAAATTTCTAAACTCATCATCCCCATCTCTTGAGAAGTTTGAATAATGTTGTCAATAAGGTGAGTCTTTCCTTCGCGAATGGTATTCTTTACTGCCGAAGTGCCGATTAAAATTTCAAAAGCAGGAATTCTTCCTCCGTTAATTTGAGGTAGAAGTCTTTGACATAAAACTGCTTCCAAAGTAAAAGAAAGCTGTAGTTTTACCTGCGATTGCTGATGAGCAGGAAAAACATCAACAATCCGATCAATTGTTTGTGCGGCTGAATTAGTATGAAGAGTAGCAAAAACCAAATGGCCTGTTTCTGCAATCGTTAAAGCCGAAGCAATCGTTTCATAATCTCTCATCTCGCCAATGAGAACAACATCTGGATCTTCCCGAAGCGCAGATCTTAAAGCCACTTCCCATGAATAGGTGTCAAAATGAATCTCTCTTTGGGAAACAATCGATTTTTCAAACGGATAAATATATTCAATCGGATCTTCAATAGTAACAATATGAACCTTTCTTTCTTGATTAATGGTATTAATAATCGAGGCCAGTGTGGTTGATTTTCCCATTCCTGATGGTCCGGTGACTAAAACTAATCCCTGACGAAGGGAAGTAAACTGCTCACAAATTGACGGCAGATTAAGCTCCTGAAGACTACTAATTTTTTCAGGAATCAATCGAAAAGAAGCCGCCATCGTTCCTTTTTGATGATAAATATTAACTCTAAATCTTGATTTTTCCCAAGAATAAGAAAAATCAAGTTCTTTGTTAGCCAAAAAAACTTCTTTTTGCTCTGCCGACAACAGACTAAAAATCATTTGTTCTGCTTTTTCCGGTGTCAAAACAGAAAATTTGTCAAGTTTTTTTAATTCTCCGTCAACCCGCAAAGCCGGCGGCATTCCCACCATTAAATGCAAATCAGAAGCCTTTTGATCAGCTGTTTCTTTAAAAAGTTCTTGAATTTCATTCATAATTTTAATCCTCCGCTACTCTTAATACTTCTTCTATAGTTGTTAGTCCTTCGATAACCTTGAGATAACCGTCCTGCTTCATCACAATCATTCCTTCAGCAACGGCTGTTTTTTGAATGCTGCTGCTGCTGCTTTTTTCCAAAATTAATTTTTCAATTTTTTCTGAAATAGGAAGAACTTCAAAAATACCGGTTCTACCAGAATAGCCGGTTTTATTACATTCTTCACAACCTTTGCCCTTGTATAATTTAATCTCTTTTTTGTCTTTAGGAAAAAGACTGCCCAAAACTTCTTTAATATCCAAAATTGTTTCCTCGGTTGGCTGAAAAGACTCTTTGCATGATGGACAAATGCGGCGGCAAATTCTTTGTCCCACCACACAGTGAAGACAAGAAGCAACCAAAAAAGGCTCGGCGCCCATATCTAAAAGACGAGGCAAAGCTCCAGCAGAATCATTAGTATGAAGAGTAGAAAAAACCGAATGGCCTGTGAGAGCCGCATTAATGGCTAATTGTGTTGTTTCAACATCTCTAATCTCACCCACAAGAATAATGTCAGGATCCTGACGAAGAAAACTTCTTAAACCAGTGGCAAATGTCAATCCTGCTTTAGCATTAATCTGAACCTGATTAACGCCCATCATCTGATATTCAACCGGGTCCTCCAAAGTAATAATATTGACTTTAGCAGAATTAAGCTTAGAAAGCACTGAATATAAAGTCGTGGTCTTGCCAGAACCTGTTGGTCCAGTGACCAAAACTATTCCATAAGGCCTGGTGATAGCTTCATCCAGATTTTTTAAGGCCAAGCCCCTAAGACCCAGCTCCAGCAAAGTTGGGATGCCGCCGGTTTTTTTAAGAAGCCTCATGACGATCTTTTCTCCAAAGATGGTAGGAAGAGTAGAAATTCGAAGATCAACTTCATCACTGCCAAGCTTAAAATTAAATCTTCCATCTTGAGGAATGCGTCTTTCATCAATTTTCATATCGGAAAGAATTTTGATTCTGGAGGCAACTGCACTATGAACATTTCTAGGCAAAGCTAGTTTTTCTCTAAGAATACCGTCAATTCGATAACGAACCCTTGTTTTTTGTTCCTGCGGCTCAATGTGTACATCCGAAGCCCTACTTTTAACGGCATATTCTAAAAGATAAGAAACAATTTTGGCAATCGGCGGTTCTTTAATGATCTCGCTAATTTTTTCCGCCTCAATAGTTTTAATTCCAGAATGAGCCGTGTCTTCTAAAACCTCGCTGATATCTTTTCCCAAAGATCGGGCGTATTGTTCGTCAATTGTTTTTTTAATTTCCTCTTCAGAAGAAAGAAAAGTCTCAATTTTTTTTCCGGCTTTTTTTTCTAAAAACTCAATCACCTGAAAATCTAGAGGATCAACCATGGCCACTTTTAAAACATCTTTTTTTGAATCCAGTTCAAAGGGAATAAGGCTGTAGCGGCGAGCCACTGGCTCGGGAATTAAACTTAAGATTTCCGGGGAAATTCCTTTTTGAGAAAGATCAACATACGGCGTTTCTAATATTTTTCCCTTGGCTTGAAGAATTTTTTTGGCAGAAATCTTATATTTCTGAATTAAAATTTCTTCTTCAGAAATCCCTTTATTAATGGCTTCAAATTTAACTTGAGAGGCTAATTCATCAGTAATGACTTTGTCATTAATAAGAATATCAGTTAAATGTTGGGCAGAAGCTTGATTCATATTCTTTTAATCTTAACTCTATTTAAGGTATAATGTCAACTGAAGTATAGAAAATAATTTTCCGAGGTGGGAAATGAGAAATGTGATATTCTTGATATTGAAATGGGAACTTTTGATTTTTTGAAATTTCTCACTTCTAAAGTTCAAGAACTCAAGAAATCAATATCAAAAATTCCCACTTCCCACATCTCACTTCTGATTGTAAAAACGTGAAAGGATCAACAATCATGCAGAGCATACTCATTGTTGGCGGTAATTTAGAAAAAAGAGAAAATAAAGCACACGAAATCGAGAAATTATCCATCACTGATATTGACACTCTCATTGTCAACGGAGAAAATTCAATTGGCATTGATAAAGTCAGAGACTTAGAGAAATGGGCCTCTCGAAAACCCCATTCAAGTCAATATAAAAAAGCCATTATTCATGAAGCAGAAAAACTCACTTATTCAGCTCAAAACGCCCTTTTAAAAATATTAGAAGAACCGCCCGCTAATACCCTGATTGTCCTCACCGCTCCTCAAGAAACTTCTTTGCTGTCAACGATCATCTCCAGATGCAAAATCATCAAATTAAAGCCCGAAATTGAAATAGTTCTTAACAAACCCTTAATTACTCAATTACTTAATTACTTAATTACTCTTTTGAATTCTGGAGTAGGGGAGAGAATTAAAAAAGCAGAAACACTCTCTAAAACACAAGAAAACGCCCTCACTTTTCTTGATCAGCTCATTTTCTTACTAAGAGATCTTCTCTTTAAACAATATCAAATATCATCAATGCAGGCGACCACGTCTATCGATAATATCCCTGATTTCCCTAATATTTCTGACCTTCCCAAAATCTTAAGAAAAGCTCAAAAAACTAAATTTATGATTAAAAAAAATGTTAATTTAAAACTCTGTTTAGAGAACTTTTTCCTTGATTTACCCCTACTAAAATGATAGAATAAAACATGCCTAAAAACACTCCTCAGCAAGATTATACTGGTAAACAGATTGTTGTTTTGGAAGGCTTAACTCCAGTCCGGAAAAGACCAGCCATGTATATTGGTTCAACCGGCAAAGAAGGCCTCCACGAATTAGTCAGGGAAATTATTGATAATTCTGTTGATGAGGCTTTAGCTGGTTTTGCCAAAAACGTCTGGATTTCTTTTCATAAAGACGAATCAGTCACCGTCTCTGATGACGGCCGAGGTATTCCAATTGATATTATTCCTCAATATAAAAAGACTGCTTTAGAGATTGTCATGACCAAGCTTCACGCCGGTGCTAAATTTGACGGCGAAACTTATAAGGTCTCCGGCGGTCTTCACGGCGTTGGTTCTTCTGTGGTTAACGCCCTCTCTGACTGGTTGAAAGTCGAAGTTAGAAGAGAAGGAAAAACCTTTGGCCAAGAATATAAACGCGGCAACCCACAAGGAGAAGTAAAAGAACTCTCAAGTCATTCTGATTTCTCCGATGTTTATAATTCTCCCGATTCTTCAGTTTCCGGCACGACCACCACTTTTCTCCCTGATAAAACTATTTTCAAAGAAGGTATTGACATTGATTATGAAAAAGTAAAAAAAATGGTCAAAATCAGAGCCTATCTTGTTCCTGGTCTTTATTTTCATCTTCAAGATGAAAGATCTGATTCTGAATGTCATTTTTATTTTGAGGGCGGTATCACTTCCTTAGTTAAAGAATTAAATAAAAATAAAGACCCGCTTCATCCACCGATCATGATTAAAAAAATTGTTAATTCAGTTGAAGTTGAAGTCGCTATCCAATACAACGACAGCTTTTCAGAAACAGTTGAATCTTTTGTCAATGTCATTAATACCAAGCAGGGCGGCACTCATCTGACTGGTTTTCGCACCGCTTTAACCCGAACCATTAATGATTATGCTAAAAAAAACAGCCGGGCTAAAGGCAATGGCAATAAAGCCGATGACATTACCGGCGACGATACTCGTGAAGGTCTAGCCGCCGTTGTTGCCATTAAAATGTCTTCTCAAAAACTCCAATTCGAAGGCCAAACTAAAACTAAATTGGGCAATACTGAAATTACTCCTCTTGTTCAAACCGCGGTTAAAGAAGGCCTTGAAGTATTTCTTGAAGAACAACCCAGTATTGCCAGAAGAATTCTGGAAAAAGTCTATCTCTCTGCCAAGGCCCGCCTCGCCGCTAAGGCCGCTAAAGAAGCGATTATTAGAAAGGGCGCTTTTGAGGGAGGCAGTCTGCCCGGAAAATTAGCTGATTGTCAGGAAAACGATCCTGCCAAATCAGAGATTTTTATTGTTGAAGGAGATTCAGCCGGCGGTTCAGCCAAACAAGGAAGAAATAGAAAGTTTCAAGCCATTCTGCCTTTACGGGGAAAGCTTTTAAATACTGAACGAGCCAGGCTTGATAAAATTGTCAAATTTGAAGGACTCAAAGATTTAATTATTGCTCTAGGAATGGGAATCGGAGAAATAATTGATCCAGAAAAAGCCAGATATCATCGCGTTATTATTATGACCGATGCTGATGTTGACGGTGAACACATTGCTACTTTGCTTTTAACCTTTTTCTATCGACATCTACCTTCAATTATTGATAATGGCTATTTATACATTGCCCAACCACCTCTTTATAAAATCAGTGCCAATAAAAAGGATTATTATGTCTATACAGAAGAAGAAAAAGAAGAAATGATCGCTCAGATAACTAAACCAAAAGATTCCAAAAATCCTAAAATTACTCTTCAACGATACAAAGGTTTGGGAGAAATGAATCCCAATCAGCTCTGGGAAACAACTATGGATCCGGAAAAAAGAATTTTGAAAAAAATTGAGGTTGAAGACGCTCAAAAAGCAGATCAGGTTTTTACGATGTTAATGGGTGAAAAAGTTCCCCCAAGAAAGCGCTTCATCCAAACCCACGCCAAAATGGCCACGCTTGACATTTAAACCTATAATATGGTAAAATAGCCTTCTCGTAGTATTATTTCTGAGTACAAAGGAGGTGAAAATTTGTCGTGGAAAAATTAGGACCTAATATTGCTGCTAAATTATTACCACAAGCAATGCGTGAACAAATAGCAGGAGATGAAACAATTCCAGATAGAGCTTTTACTTTATTGAAAGAGGTCCAGGAAAATGCTGAGGCCGGAAATCCATTATCAGAAGATAGTTTAGCAAGAGTAGACACAATTCTAACTGAAGCAGGTGCATAAAATAAACTTCCGAGGGCTAACAAGTCCCTAGTCTTGTTTTGTATTTATCCTCAGCCTTGATAAATACAGGGTCTTTCTGTAAAATTTATTTCTATTGCTTTCACTCATCCCGCTCAGCGGGATGATTTTCGGCTTTCTTGAAATAAAAAAATCAACCAAAGCCAAGATCTCAATTAGCTCTCGCTTAAAATCTAAATTACATCTTCAATTTTTAAACTAAATTTTAAATTTCCTGTTTTCTAATTCTTGCTCCTTACTTCCTAAAAAAGCCTTGACAAAATAAAGCACGTGCTTTATTTTGTCCATGCCTAAAATTCTTCTAAACATTCAAAAAATATTCAAAAAACACACGAGTTTCGCACTTTGATTTATAGAGCGGTTCTGTCATCCTGAATTTATTTCAGGATCTATCAAGTGTATATTTCCAGATTCCGAAACAAGTTCGGAATGACGGATGGTGCGAAAGTCGTGATCTTGTTACGTGAACGAGCTATGGACAAAATAAAGCACGTGCTTTATTTTGTCCATGCCTAAAAACCTCCAAAACCTGTAAAAAATATTTAAAATATTTAAAAAAGTTTTTGAAATTCTTTTAGATCGTCTTAGACTTCAAGACTCAAACTCCAAAAAAGTCTCTAAAAACAGCGTCGTTTTCAATTTTAAAAACAGTAAAGATCCGGACGTATTTTCCAATCTGTAAATATTCTCTTAAAAATTCTACTTCTTTTTCACAAGGATAGGCATGAAAATAAACACTTTCATGAAGGGGATAAAATCTCCAAGCCCGAAGATAATCACGAAAGATCTGCCGGCGCCAATTTAATTTTTTTGGAATATCATAGCTTATCAGCCTCCATTTTCCATCCCAAATTCTCGGTTTTTTAATTACTAACTCATCAAGCGCATATTTTAAAATCTTCCTCCTGCCAACATTCGTTATTTTTATGATCTGAAATCCTTCTTGATCTTCAATCTCAACCAATTTTTGCTCTTCTAATCTTTTAAGTGTTCTTTTAAGATAGGGCAGATTAAAGCGTCGAAAAGCTTCATACTCGTCTTTTTTAATGAACGGCAAAAGAATCTGGGGAAGAGTAGGAATAGCCATTGAAAGTGCTAAAAAAGCTCCTGCGCCCACTAGATAAAGAACGTCTTTAACTCGAGCATATTTTTTCTCAAAGATTTCTTTGTCAATTTTTTTAACCAGCGTTTTAGCAATATAATCAATTTGAGAGGAGGGAAGTAGAAGATCTTCTAATCTCTCTTTTTTCTTTCTTGGTTTTATTCTCTTGGGCAATACTGAAGAATTTTTTTTATCTTTTTTCTCTTTAATTATCTTTTTTATCATCTATTGACAAAATAAAGCACGTGCTTTATTTTGTCAAGAAGCTCTTGAAGTTGAAGGTTAAAAAAGGTAAAATAAAACCATGGAAATTGGCAAACTGAAAATAGTTCAGCTCACCGAAGAAGTCCAAAAATTTTATTTGGACTATGCCATGAGTGTGATTGTTTCCCGCGCTCTACCTGATGTCCGTGACGGTCTCAAACCTGTTCACCGCCGCATTCTCTACGCCATGCATAAAATGAGTCTGACTGCTGGCGGCAGATTCAGCAAATCAGCTAAAATTGTTGGTGAAGTTTTAGGAAAATACCATCCCCACGGTGATCAGTCAGTTTATGATGCTTTAGTCCGCATGGCCCAAGATTTTTCTATGCGCTATCCACTAATCTTGGGACAAGGAAATTTTGGCTCTATTGACAATGATCCACCAGCCGCGATGAGGTATACAGAAGCAAAATTGGCAAAAATCACCATTGAAATGCTCACTGATCTGGAAAAAGAAACAGTTGATTTTTTGCCTAATTTCGACTCTACTTTAGAAGAACCTGCTTATCTGCCCGCCACTTTGCCCAATCTTCTTCTTATGGGTGCAGAGGGAATTGCCGTTGGTATGGCCACCAAAATTCCCCCTCACAACTTAGGAGAAGTTGTTGACGCCCTTACTTTTACTCTTGACAAAGCCAAGATTGATGAAAAAATTACTAGCGAAGCAACCATAGATGAATTAATGGAATTTATTCAGGGGCCTGATTTTCCTACGGCCGGCATTATCTACAACTGGGAAGAAATAAAAAACATTTATTTAACTGGGAAGGGAAGAGTCCTTATTCGCGGCAAAGCGGAAATTTTGGAAGGAAAGAAAAAAACAAAAATTGTTATTAATGAGCTTCCATATCAGGTTAATAAAGCAGAATTGGTGGCTAAAATCGCCAGACTAGCCAAAGAAAAAAAATTAAATGGCATTTCTGATTTAAGAGATGAATCTGATCGAGACGGCATTCGAGTTGTTGTTGAAATTAAAAAAGGAGCCCGACCCAATTCTGTTCTTAATAATCTTTATAAACACACACCCCTGCAAACTATTTACTCCGCTAATATTGTTGCCTTAGTTGACAACGTCCCTAAAACCTTAGGTTTAAAAAGCATTCTCTTATCTTATTTAAACCACCGCCATCAAGTCATTAAAAAAAGAAGTCTATTTGAACTTAAACAAGCCCAAAAAAGAGCTCATATTTTAGAGGGATTGAAAATTGCTCTTGACAACATTGACGCGGTGATTGAAACCATTAAAAAATCAAAAGATCCAAACTCAGCCAAACAAGCTTTAATGACTAAGTTTAAACTGACTGAGGTTCAAGCTCTGGCCATCTTAGAAATGCCGCTTAAAAAACTTTCCGGCTTGGAAAGAGAAAAAATCGAAGATGAATATCAAATGCTCAAAGAATTAATTGCCTATTTAACTGACCTTTTGGAACATCCTGAAAAGATTTTAAAAGTGATCAAAAAAGAGTTGAAAAGAATCAAGGAAAAATTTGCCGACCCAAGGAGAACAAAGGTAATTAAAAGAGGCATTACAGACTTTAAAGAAGAAGACCTCATTCCCAACCAAGAAGTGTTAATGACGATTACCAAAACAGGTTATATCAAACGGGTGCCGCCCTCAACTTTTAAACTTCAGCGCCGCGGCGGCAAAGGTGTTTTGGGAATGACCACTAAAGAAGAAGATGAAATTGAAAATCTTCTTTCCTGTAAAACTCATGACCAGATTTTGTTTTTTACTGATAAGGGGAAAGTTTTCAAACTTAGAGTTTGGGAAATTCCAGAAGGAGTCCGCCGCAGTAAAGGAAAGGCAATTGTTAATTTGATTAATAAAGATCAAGGTGAAAAAGTAACTTCAATCTTAACTTACGCCGAAAATCAGACTAAAAAATATATCCTCATGGCTACTAAAAAGGGAAGGGTAAAAAAGACTTCTTTGACTCAGTTTAAAAACATTCGCACCTCAGGTTTAATCGCCATCAAGCTTAAAGACGACGATAAACTTTGCTGGGTTAAACTTACCAACGGAGAAAATCATGTTATTTTAGTCACTCATAAGGGAAAAGGGATTAAATTCCATGAAAAAGATGTTCGCGGCATGGGCAGGGCGACTGAGGGCGTCAAAGGCATTAAACTTAAAGATAGTGACTGGGTCATTGACATGGGAGTTTTTTCCGAACAAGAAAATAAAATTGAAGATAAAAGAAGAAAAGTTTTTGCCCACCTTTTAACCATCGCTGAAAACGGCTTGGGAAAAAGAACGCCTGTTTCTGCCTATCCTTTGCAAAAAAGAGGCGGCATTGGCGTTAAAGCCGCTCAATTAACAAAAAAAACCGGTCCCTTAGTTTGCGCAAAATTAGTCACGGAAAAGATTGACAAAATGATTTTAAACTCAAAACACGGTCAAGTCATTAAAGTTGTTCTCAAGGGCATTCCTATTTTGGGAAGATCAACTCAGGGAGTAATTATCATGCGCTTTTCCAAAAAAAATGATCAAGTCGCCGCTGCCACCTGCATTAAGAGGGAGATTTAAAAATGGATAAAAAAATCGACGGCAGACAACTAGCCAAAGAAATTCTTAATCATCTTAAAAAGAAAATTAAAAAGCTGAAAAAGGAAAAGAAAACACCTTGTTTAGCCATTTTTTCTGCTGGTGATAATCCTGCTTCAGAATCTTATATCCGCCAAAAAAGAAAAGCCGCTAAAACAATTGGTGCCAAATTAAAACATTTTCAATTTAAAAAAGAAACTTCATATCAAGAATTCGCTGAAAAGTTAAATGAGGTCGTTAAAAATCCTCACTTTTCAGGAGTGATCATTCAAAAACCTCTTCCTGTCAATCTTTCTCATACTTCGCTTGACTCAATCATCACCATCGACAAAGATATTGAGGGCGCCAATCAAAAATCTCCTTTTATTTCTCCTGTATCCATGGCGGTTTTATTAAGTCTAGATTTTATTAGAACTGAGGGCAAGAAAAAAAGCATCTTGCGCCTTGTTGATTTTCCCTCTGAAGATTTAGTTGACTGGTTAAGTCATCATTCTATTCTCCTTATTGGCCGGGGAAGAACCGGCGGTCAGCCAATTGCCAAAACCCTTTCTTTTAAGAGAATTAAATTCTTAATTACTCATCGGGAAACAGAAAATTTAGCTCAATTTTCCAAAAAAGCCCAGATCATTATTTCCTGCGTGGGTGAAAAAATTCTTAAAAAAGAAATGCTCAAAGACAATGTTATTTTAATCGGTGTCGGCATTAGACGAGTAAAAAAAGGACTTTTTCGAGGTGATTTCAATGAAAAAGAAATTAAAAATATTGTTTCTTCTTACACGCCCACACCAGGAGGCATCGGCCCCTTAACCGTTGCTTTTTTAATGGCCAACCTCATCACTGCCTGTGAAAGAGAGAAGAAGTAATTAAGAAAAGAAGAATTGTTATATTGTTAATTGTTAATTGTTAATTGTTAAAAGAAATTAAAGAATTGGAATGACAAACTTTAGTTTGTTATCTTCTACTTTCTTCTGTGATATTTCTCGTGTATTTTGCGTAAATGTGGATTGGTCACATGAGTATAAATTTGGGTGGTGGAAATATTTTTGTGTCCCAGCATTTCCTGCACTGACCTTAAGTCTGCTCCTGAAGTTAAAAGATCAGTAGCAAAAGAATGTCTCAACACATGAGGAGTGGCCTTAATTGGCAATTTAGCTTTTTTTGCATATTTATCAACAATTCTTTGTACAGAACGAACCGTTAATCTCATTTGTTCATCACTGATTGAAGGCTCAATCTTTTTCCCTCCATATCTGATCAACAAAGGCTTAAAATGATCTTCTCTTTTTTTAAGATAACGATTAAGCCATTCAATGGCTGTTGACGATAAAAAAATCACTCTGGGCCGGCCGCCTTTACCAACAATGCCAAACTCGCCCTGTTTAAGATTTATTTGATCTTTATTAAGCTTGGTTAATTCAGAAACCCGGAGACCAGTAGAAAAAAGAATTTCTAAAATCACTTTATCTCTTAAACCTCTGAGTTCTGATACTAACGGTTGATTAAGCAGTCTTTCAATTTGCTCGCGATTTAAAAATTTTAAAGACTTTGATTTTCCTTTAGGCAAATCAATTTTTTCTGGCGCCAAGGTTTGATGATCGTTTTTAATTAAATATCTTAAAAAGGCCCGCAAAGCAATCACATGATAACTTTGAGTGATTCGGGAAAGCGGCAGGTTATTAGACCCTGAAAACCTTGATAAAAAAAGGCGGTATTTGCGAATGATTTCTAAATTCAGCGATTCTGCTTTTGCCTTGGGAAAGTTTTCTTCCAAAAAATGCAGAAACCGACTTAAATAATGACGATAATTACGAACCGTATAGATTGAACAATTCCGATCAATTTCTAAATGTTCTAAATATTGATCAATTAGTTGGAGTAGGGAAGACATAAGAAAAATTAAATATCAAATATAAAAATGGCCTGCACAATACCTGACTAGACCATTTTGCGACAACTAAAAGATGTCGTAAAATGGTCCCCCGTTAATAATACTCTACACTAGGTTGTGCGACGTTGTCAAGTTTGTCAAAATTACCCACCATTGCAGGCAACTTTATTCACATCAATTACCTTCGTGAAAAAAATAAAAAGTGGGTTTAAAAAAAATAGCTAAATTTTAAATTTGGTTTTGAATTTTTCAATTTCCACAACAAAATCAGTCCGAAGATTTTTAATTTCATTTTTTAAATCATTAACTGATTCTTGGATTTGTTTTTTAAATCCTTGAAAAATAGAAATGACTTCCTCACTGATTTCTGTAATTAAATTAGTTATCATTGAGTTATTAAAACACATTCTTTTAATCGTTACAAGAAGTAGGATGTGAGAAGTGAGAGGTTTTTGAAGTTGAACTCTTGATTTTTTGATGTTCTTGAAGTGAGATAAGACTTTTCTCACTTCCCGCCTGCCAAAGCTATGCTTTGCATTGCGGACAGGCAAAGATTCAAGAATTCAAAATATCAGCATCAAAAATTCCCATCTCTCACATCTCACTTCTATATTTCTGAACCTACAAGGCTCTTAGAACGTTTTTAAGACGTTTTTATTCTTAAAGATAGGTCTTTATAAGGCAAATTTGGGTTGATAAATTTTTCCGCCATGGGCGGACCAACCTTTGGCTGGAATTTGTTATTTTTTTAACAAAGTAGGGGATTTATGTCAATTGAAAATTAGAAATTGAAAATTGTTTCAATATACTATAGGACAGAAGAAATGTTAAAAGAAAACCTAGAGGGAAATAAGCAATAAAATTAAATATTTTTGGATTGACGAATTTTAATTCGTTATCTTCTCACAACCATGTTATGACATTTTAACCACTTCTCCAAAGCTGATGCCTAATTAACGTCGTAAAAGCTATCTTGTGCGACATTATTCATTTTTAGCTTCCCTCCTTAAAATGTCTCTATTTTTAGATTCTCACGTCCTCTTACTAGAAGAGAGTGTAATTGTCATCATAGATTCCGGGTCAAGCCTGCCTGCCTGCCGGCAGGCAGGCCCGGAATGACAAGAATAGTCATCCTCTTGTAGTTGTCATCCTGAAATAACGTCTTAAAACGTCTCTAAGAAGCAAAGCGAGTTTAGCGCATAATAACAGTTAAAACATTAACTTTCAAGGCTAAAATTCCCGAAGCATAAATATTACATATCATTGATTTAGAGGATAATAACAGCCTGAATCATTGATTTCAAGGCTAAAGACAAGAAAGAAACAGCCATTGTTTAAAAGAAGTAAAGAGTAATTTCGGTCTATTTATGGTTATCTGAGGATTAAACCGAGTTTAGCCCATAACAACAATATAAACATTAATTTTTGAGGCTGATTTTTTCAAAGAAAAATAATAACTTGCGCGATTTAGAGGATAACAACAGGCTGAATGATCGTTCTTGAAGCTAAATTAAACCTCTCCTCTAGTTTTAATTAGCACCTTAGAGAAAGAACTGCTCAAATAAGGCTTAGAGACCAGCCCTTGAGATTAAACCGAGTTTAGCCTATATTAGCGGTTTAAACATTAATTTTTGAGGCTGATTTTTTTGTAAATAAAATGGTCAACGGCTATTTAGAGGATAACAATGGCCTAAACCATTAGTTTTATGCGCAACTTTTGTCCTCGATTTAATCAGAGAATAGAATAAATAACTTTCTCATGTCGTGAAATGTTATCCACAATCCGTGAAATATACTATAGGGCTTTTAGACTCACTTTAAATATTATAGGCTATTTAACTATATCAAACTATATCCCCTGCTCCACAACCAAACCCTTAAAAAATTTCAGCGCCAGCTTGTTGTTACAATCAATAATAAAAAAACCGCCAGTAAAACTGTTAATAATTCATTAATAGTCTTTTTGAAAAATCTTCCCAAAAGATATTGCTGAGTGGCGGCGATTAAAACATAAAAAACAGTGGTAAGAAAAAGAGCTTCAACCGTTAATTTAACAGGCCAAAATGAAAAAATAAAAACCAATTCAGCCAAAGAAAGAGAGATAACACTACTATACAATGTCTCTTTTTTAAACTTCTCCCCTAGCCCAACCGACCAAAGAGATTGAAGAGTCAAAAAATAAGAAAAAATAAAAATCAGAATAAAATTTAAAACACTTGGAAAGTGAAAAGAAAGAATTGTTTGAATTAACAAAAAATAGGTTATCAGAGTAAGCAATAATCCCACTGATTGGCCCACTCTAAGAAGACCAATTGATCGTTCTGTAGCCACATTATAGATATTTTCTGTTAATAAAAGAGCATACATCCCCAAAGCAAAAAGGCCGGCAAAAGGAAGACGGGTTAACCAACGAACAGGAAGTAAAAAATAGAAAAAACCCACTGCCATACTAAAAAAGGGCGGCAAAATCAGCAAGGTTATCCATTTAACGCCTTTTAAATTTTCTCTTAACGCCCAAGCAGAAAGAAAAAGAGATAAAATTGAAAGACCAACAATCATTAAGCCCCGCTCCTCAAAAGAAGCCAGTTGAGCCGCCATAAGACCTAAAGTTAAAATAATCGTCACCAAAACTAATTGGACTCTTTTTGAAAATTGTCTCTTTTTAAACCTCTTTGCAATCTGCTTATAAATTTTTATCATTACAACAAATCAAAATTAGCATAAACCTTTTGCACATCATCAAGACTTTCAAAAGCATCCATAAGTTTTAATATTTTCTTTGCTTTTTCTTCTCCAGTGATGCTGACAGTTGATTTAGGACGAAAGCTCAATTCACTATCAATAATTTTTAATCCAAAGCTTTTGATTTTTTCTTTGGCTTGATTAAGTTTTTGCGGCTCAGTAAAAATCTCAAATCCATCTTCAGTCTCTTCTAAGTCTTCAGCACCTGCCTCAAGTGCTTTTTCCAAAACCTGATCTTCAGTTAAATCTTTTTTCTCAATAACAATCAACCCTTTTCGCTCAAAAAGATAATTCACAGCACCAGTAGAAGCCAGTCTTCCCCCTCCTCTTTCAAAAACTCTTTTTAATTCCTGAGAGGTTCTTTTTTTATTATCAGTAACCGCCTCAATAATGATGGCAATGCCAAAAGGCCCATATCCTTCGTACAAAACTTCTTTCCATCCCCCACCCCCAAGTTTACCCTGATTCGCCGAATGGCGGAGAAGGGCTCTTTTAATGTTGTCCTTTGGCATATTTGCTTCTCTAGCTTTATCAATAGTTAGACGAAGCTTGAAATTCTTATCAGGATCGGTTATTCCACCGCCATCTTTAACAGCAATCGTAATTGCTTTTCCCAGCTTGGTGAAAATTTGGCCTCTTTTTTGATCATTGGCGCCTTTTTCTCGTTTAATTGTACTCCACTTTGAATGACCAGACATAAGAAAATTTCTAATTTCTAATTACTGTATTTTACCATCTCTTTAAATAATCGCAAACTCTAGATTTGCTACTTGACAACTGTTTAAAATTGCTTCTATACTCTAATTCTAATGGAAGAAGAAAAACTTCAACAACAAGCAATCAACGCCGCTCTATTATCTGATTGGAAAAAGGCAGTTGAACTTAATCAAAAAATTCTTGAAAAACTACCTGAAGAAATTGACACTATCAATAGACTTGGCTATGCCTTCATCAAATTGGGAAAAATTAAGCAAGCCCGTTACTACTTCAGAAAGACTTTAAGCATTGATCGTTTTAATCCAATGGCCAACAAAAATTTACAAAGACTCAAAAGATTAAAACAAATAAAACCTCAAAAAGATGGCCTTATTGTTTCTCCTACGCTTTTTTTAGAAGAATCAGGAAAAACAAAAAGCATTGTTTTGGTGAAAATCGCCACTCAAAAAACTCTTTCTTCTTTATCTATTGGCCAAAATGTCACTCTTAGCTCTAAAGGATATTCAATTGAAATAAGAACTGAAGATAAAACCTATCTAGGCACCATTCCTGATAATCTCTCCTTCCGTCTTAAAAAACTTATTCACAAAGGCTATCAATATGAAGCTCTGATAAAAAATGTCAAGGAAAATTTTCTTTCCATTTTTTTACGAGAAGTCAAAAAAGGGAAAGGGCTCAAAGGACAACCAAGTTTTTCTCCTGGAGAAAACAAAACTTATTTTCCCTCTCTTAAAAAACAAGTTTAAACCCTTATCTACTCTTTTGAAAAAAGCTTTCTTTGATAATCATCGCCAACTATCATTATCAAATCCTGACCTTCTTCTTCTAAAACTTGGCAGTCAAAAATCTTTTTAATCTTTAAAAAAGTAAAGCTTTTAAGCATCTGTTTTTCTGCTTTTAGCTGACATTTTTTAACTTTTTCTTCATTATCGCCTGCTCTAACAACTTTACCGCCAATATTACTGATGATCCTTGCCGCATTATGCGCCAAACCAGAATAGTCTGTTCCATTTAAAACCTCAATTAAAATCTCTTCTTTCCTGATTTCAGGCTCAAAGAAAAATTCCTGCAAAACATCGTCAACCAATAATGGATCACCCTTTTTTCCTTCTCCACCATCAGCAAGAGAGAATTTTGAAAAAACTCTTTGCTCTCCAAGATCAATAAAAGATATTTTACCGATATTAACTTTCTTAAAAGCTAACCAGATTTTGACAATATCCCAATAACTTAAATTAGTTTCTAAATCTTCTTTCAAAAATTGAAGCACTTTTCGCGGTCTTAACAAAACCCCCCAACTGGCAATCTTTCTTTTCGCTTGTATAAATCCTTCTTTATTTAATTGGAAATTGGAAATTGGAAATTGGAAATTGTAGAAGCGTGCATACGCTTCTACTGGTATTCCCAAAAATTCTTGGGTTGTTTCTATTAAAAGTTCACCGCCTTTTTTTTCAAGCTCTCCCAAAGGATAAACTGATTCTATTTTGTAAGCGCCAAACCCTCTTGTCACTTCAACATAAGTCTCTTGAGGGATTTTAACTATGGTTAAACTTTTTTCTTCAGGAGAAAGAGAAAAAAACAAAACAGGCTTGCTTGCTAAAACAAAATTCAGTCTTCCATTTTTCCAGATTCTTTTTCGATAACTAAAGATAAGCTTTCCAAGAATAAAAAAAAGACAAATTGCCCCCAAAACAAAAAACCACCTTTTCAGGCTGCCCTCTTTTTTCTTTTTTGCTCTTTTTTTCTTAATCATTGTCTTGAATTAATAAACTTTACGTTATCTTATTTCTTTTCTTAAGAGGTCGGACCTTTCCTAAGGTCCGACCTCACAGGGTCTTAATTTGTTTTAGGGTCCAACCCTGATTGACAGGGTTGGACCCTGTCAGATTTCCCAATTTCTCTTTTATCTTCTTTCTTAGAGGTTGGACCTCCAGGAGGTCCAACCTCCCAAGATCTTAATTTCTTTATTTCCACTGTCTTTCAATGAATTTCTACTGTATTTCTTCTCTTCCCTACTCACTACTTTTCTATTCTCACTTTTGGCAAAACACTAGCTTTTTTAAAAGAAAGCTTCTTCGCTTTCTTTTCCAAGTCTTTTTTCTTCTTTTTTCTTTGTTCGCCGGAATAATATCCGCCTCTACTTCCCATAATTATCACCTCCATTAGGCCTGCCTGCCGACAGGCAGGAATTCTTTACGATCCGCCAGCTGGCGGAGAGTCTTAGAATTTCTTATTTAAATTATCTCTCCAATTCATTATAAACCATTCAACCCAATCTGCCAAATCTTAATAAATTATTATTCAACTTTATTTAAGCCTTGGAGTGTTTTTTCTAGGTCTTGAGGTAAAGAGCTTTTGAGTTCTAGTTTTTTATTGGTTTGAGGATGAGTAAAACAAATATAAGCAGCATGAAGAAAAAGCCGAGGACAAAATTCCATATCTTGTTTCACTCTTCGGCCGCTATATTTTAAATCCCCCACTAATGGATGGCCTAAATGCTTAAAATGAACTCTAATTTGATGCGTTCGCCCTGTTATTGGACTAGCTTCCAGAAACGTGTAACATGTAGCGTGTAACATGAAACATGAAATTACTCTAAACTTTGTTCTTGATTTTTTACCACCGGGAATAATGCCAAATTTTTTTCTGTCCCAAGGAAGTCTTTTTATTGGCAAAGCTATTTCACCCTCAGAAGATTCCATTTTGCCATGGACTAAAGCCAGATATTTTTTCTTAACCTGCCGCTCTTTAAACTGCGCTTTAAGATTTTCAAAAGCTTGTGGAGTTTTAGCAATTATTAAAAGTCCAGAAGTCTTTTTGTCCAGTCGATGCACAATACCAGCTCGTCGGACAAAGTCCGACGCAATTTCGAATTTCGAATTTCGAATTTCGAATTTTTCTTCTATCCAGTCTTGTATCGTCTCTTCCTTCACACTCTCCGCTTGGTTTACTACCACACCCGATGGTTTGTCAATCACTAAAATCTGGAGGTCTTCAAAAATAATTTTAGGAGCAATCATTTCTTTGATTTTTTTTCACACTCAAGACAAAGGGTGGCGGTGGGATTCACGGCTAGTCTATCGGTGTTAATCATCTTGCCGCATTTTTCACAACTACCATATTTTCCCTTTTTAACTCTAAAAAGCGCTTTCTCGATTTTTTGCAATCGACTCA
Source organism: Candidatus Microgenomates bacterium (assembly GCA_016782545.1). The sequence continues at coordinate 36,640 of JADHYG010000001.1, read as the reverse complement.
CAAGCTGTTCTTTCAAGCTTTCCGCCCTTAAATGATCAAACTGTTCTTTTGCTTCTGTGTCTGAGGCGGCATTATCTATTAACCTATCGGTGTCGGCAAACGGATCTTCTTTTTCTACTGAAGAAAGCTGTTTCTCAGTCTTCTTTTTTTGTTTTTCAAAATATTTAGCCATTGGGCCTAAAAGTTTTTTGGGAAATCTAATCATTTTTTTCCTTTCTTTTTAAGAGTTAATTTAATTTTCTTTGTTGATTTTAGATATTGATAAAAAGCCCGAAAATCATTTTTAAAATTCCTTTCTAATTGTTTATATAAACAAACACTGCTGATAATAGCCGCTGTTAAATATAAAAACTGGTCTTTTTTTAGTCCTCCTAAGTATATCTCGCCTTCTTTTAAAAAATCAAGCAGAAAAAGAACCAGACCTGAAAAACTTAAAAAACTAAAAACAATTACCCCCTTCTTTTCTCTTCTTTTAAGAACCAAAAATCTTACCTTTTTCAAAATTAAAAAAAATAACAAGAAAAAAACTGCCCCAACAAGTTGAACAGGATGTCTTTTTCCTTCTAGCCCCGTAAATAAAATGCCCCAAGGTAAAGTTGTTTTTGCTCCCGCACTAACTCCATCTAAAAAAGCGCCAATAAAACAAAGCGGCAGAACCGCTGTTATCCCCAAAGAAAAAAGGTCTGCCATCTTCCAAAAATCAAGTTTTTTCCTCAAAGAAAAAATAAATAAGAAAACACAACCAACAATAAAACCGCCTAAAAAATAAAAACCGCTTGCCTGTCTAACTAAAATCCAACTTAAAAAATTAAAACCAAAATTCTGAAAATGAGAAAAAATAAAAATCAATCTCGCTCCAAAAAAACTAGCAAGAATAAAAATAAAAACAGCGTCAAAAAGAGTTTCGTCTTCTATTGGCGTCTTGCTAAACAAAAGCTCTTCATGAGAAAATTTCCAAATTAAAAAACAAGCCAGCAAAAAAGCCGCGGCCGCAAAAAAACCAAAAGATGAAACAGAAATTGGTCCTAGAGAAAAAAGTATTGGAAACATAATCGTTTTTAGTTTTTCACTTTTACTTTTTAATTTTCTTCATGTATTCCCCACTCCTCGTATCTATTACTATTATATCACCTGCTTTTATAAAAAGTGGTGCTTTCGCCGTCATCTGATTTTCTAAGACCACATCTTTAAAAACATTAGTACTGGTATCACCGCGAATACCCGGCGGTGCCTCAATCACCTTAAATTCTACTTTGATCGGCAATTCAATACTTAAAGGCTCATTTTGGTAAAAAAGAATTTTCACTTTTTGTTCTTCTTTTAAAAATTTTGCTTTATTGCCTAAGATTTTTTTTGCCAAAGCAAATTGTTCAAAACTCACTGCTTCCATGAAATAATAATCTTTACCATCTTTATACAAAAACTGAGCTTCTTTTTCTTCTAATTCGGCTGGCTCTACTTTAGCACCGGAAGTAAAAGTCCTCTCATTCAAGGCTCCTGTCTTAAGATTGCGAATTTTAACTTTAATATTGGCTGTTCCCCTACCTAATTTAGTATGAGTGTATTTTAAAACTTCAAAAGGAACATTGTCTTCTTCAAAAAATGCTCCTTTGCGGAGGTTGGTAACTGGAATCATAAAAACAGTAATTAGTAATTAAGTAATTAGTAATTAGTAATTTTGCGGCGGGGAGTTTACAAAATTTTTGTTGTTCGCAATTAGTCCCGATGTTGCATCGGGACGGTCCGCGAACACAAAAATTTTCGTGAACGACCTCAGCCGCAAATCAATACTTGCTTATCTCCGACGACTTACTCTAATCACTCCCGAACACGGCAAAACTGTTACGCCTTTTTTTTCTAATTCATCTAAAAATAAATTTATTCCCAAAGAATCACTGGCCATGTGGCCAGTAATCACTAAGTTCAAATGATGCTTTTTAGCTTTTTGACGATGCTCTTCTGAAGCATGCATACCAATCACTGTGCCGATGCCGGCATAAGCCATTTTTTCATAAATCGCCTTTGCTCCTTCAGTACCGCCCGTAAAAGCAGCTATTTCTACTTTACCTGCTCTTGATTTTTTATCACCCACAAAAAGCACTGGTCCGGTTTTTGTTTTGGATGCCTTTTCAAATTCAGGAATACTTTTTAAAATCTCAAGAACATCGCCCAATCGGTCTGGAGTTTTATTCTTAAAACAATCTGTTAAAAACCGCCAGCCTAAATTATCCAAAGCCGTATGAAGACACATCAAAGGCAAATTTAAAAGTCGAGCGCTGTCAATAGCTCGAAAATGATTAATGGAAGAAATTTTCCGATAAACCTCGCCAATTCTTTCTTTCATTATTCCCTCAGCAACATTAATCGGCACGCCATAAACAGCCATCATCTCCACCTGAAGATCCATCACCTCATCTAGGGCCGCTAAGGCCTGGCCCTGAGGATGATGGGCAATGACTAAGTCAATCCCTTCCCCTTTTTCATTTAATCGATCCGCCAAAACTATTTCTCCGGTGCCAATATCAATTCCCATTAAAACCTTATCCACCACAGTTGAAGAATCGCCAAAAAGAATCCGAGAATCAGAATAAGGATTTTTAAGGCTTTCGCGGTCAAAATCTTCTTTTTCCTTATCTTTAAGCTCATCATACTCCTTTTTAACCCGCTCTAATGCTTTTTTCACCCCATCCTTTCCCCTGGGATCGGCTTTAATCCCCATCTCAATCGCCAGCTGATAAATTTCTTGTATGGTCATATTTTTCTCCTTTTAACAAGTTTACTTGATCCTTCGGGTTTATCCTGAGTCTTCGAAGGGTTTACCCTGAGGTCGAAATATCGACCGAAGGGTGCCGCGGGAGGGAGTTGAACCCTCATGATCCTTTCGAACCATAGGTTTTTGAGACCTACGCGTCTGCCATTCCGCCACCGCGGCTAAGAGTAATACTATTATATCCTATCAATCTCTTTTTTACAAAAAAAGCGAGCCTCGCGTTCGCCAATTTTTTCTTTTTGCTTTTTTCTTTAAACAATCAACAATTAGCAATTTGACAATTATTCTTCTTCCCTCCTCTTCTCCACCCCATAAAACTTAATTCGATTGCCTTTAAAAATAAGGTCAATTTCTCCCAAAGGTCCATTTCTATGCTTGGCAATCAAAAGCTTGGTCATCATGTCTGTTCCCCAACTCTCTGATTCTTTTTCCCGATATAAAAACATCACCACATCAGCATCCTGCTCAATGGCCCCTGATTCCCGTAAATCTGCTAGTTGAGGTTTTTTGGTTCCTCTAGACTCAACCGCTCTTGAAAGCTGAGAAACCGCCAAAACCGGCACCTTTAGCTCTCGAGCTAAATTTTTTAATGACTGAGAAATTAAAGAAACCTCTGTCACTCGGTTGTCATATCTTCTTCCAGCATCAGCCAGCTGAAGATAATCTAAAATAAAAAGGCCAATCTTTTGTTCAATTTTAAGCCGTCTTGCCTTAGTTCTCATTTCTAGAACACTCAGCCCAGGCGTATCATCTATATAAAGAGGTGCTTCAGCCAGCTCTCCCATGGCTTCAGAAAGCTTGGTAAAATCCTTTTCTGTCAGCCTTCCTGTTTTAAGTTTCCAGGCATCAACATCAGCCTGAGCCACCAACATTCTATCAACCAATTCTTCTTTGCTCATTTCTAAAGAAAAAAATCCCACTGGAGTTTTTTTATTAACCGTTAAATGCTGGGCTATATTTAAAACAAAAGCAGTTTTACCCATTCCTGGTCTGGCGGCTAAAACTAAAAGATTTGAATCTTGCATGCCCGCTAGTCTTGAATCTAAATCTTCAAATCCAGTCGATAAACCCCTTAATCCTCCAGCATGTTTATGAAGATCATCAAGACGATCAAAACTTTGCGCTAAAGCATCTCGAATAGGAATAAAATCACGGCGCAAATGAGATTGAGAAATAGAAAAAATTTCTGCTTCAGCTTTATCAAGAATCTCATTAACATCTCCATCAGAAAAAGCTCTTTCCACAATTTTTGATGAAGCAGAAATAATTCGACGCTTAGTATATTCTTCAAGAATAAGTTTGCCGTAATGTTCAATATTGGCGGCTGTAGGAACAATACCTAAGAGTTCTGATAAAAAAGAATTACCGCCGATTTTTGTAAGCGTTCGCTTTTTTTTAAGCTCTGAAGAAACAGTCACCAAATCAACTGGTTTATGATTTTCATAAAGAGAAATGCAAGCTTCAAAAATCATTCCCAAAGAAGGGTCATAAAAATGCTCTGGCCGAAGAAACTCAGCCACTAAAGCAATTCCTTCAGAATCAATGAAAATTGCTCCTAAAACCGACTGCTCCGCTTGTTTATTATGGGGTGGAAGTTTATTAATACTTGGCATGATAGGTTCTAGGTTCTAGGTTCTAGGTTCTAGGTTCTAGGTTCTAGTTAACTAGAACCTAACCACTAGCCACTAGCCACTTTTTAGCAATACTATTTTTCTCTCTTCCGGTAATTCTTCTTTAGTAAAAACAAGCTTGTCTAGCTTCTCTACTTTCTCTGTTCCAACTTCTTTTAAAAATTCCTCAACTTTCTCTTCATCTGTAAGTATAATCATGGTTGGCTCAAGTTCGGAAACTAAAGCCGAAGCAATTTTCGGCTTGCCCACAGGTAAAAGTAAAATGTCAACATGATTGAAAATCTCCAGCTTTTCTTCTGGTATGTTTTCTTGCAAATCACTGACATACAAAACTGAAAAACCATCTCCATCTATTTTATAGAATTTTCCGAATTTTTCTCTGAATCCTAAAATTGTTATCCCTCTTATTTCATATTCGCCCGGCCCAAAAATTATTACCGGTTCGCCCTTAACTTGAGTTTCTGTCGTTGAAGAGGTAATAACAATATGAGCCGTCAGATTTTTAATTTCTGAAGAAGGCTCAATTAAAATAATCGCCTTTTTACCCTTAATCCTAAAACAATTTTTCCCCAGCTTTGTTATTTCCATCGTATTTCTATTGAATTTCAACGAATTTCTACTGTATTTCTTCTTTTCCCTTAATTACTAATTACTTCTTCCTAATTTACCATTTTTCCCCTTTCTTGACAAGAATCAAAAAATCGGCTATCCTAAGCACCATAATAGCTATGAAAATAGAAAAAGACATTGTTTTAGCAATTATTGTTGGCGTTGTTATTGGCGGCTTAACTGCTTTTCTAACTCTTTTTCTGCCTAAATTCTTATCAAAAAACCCTTCTTCTCAAACAGAAACAGAAAAAACAGAAACAACTAACGAAGAAGAATTAATGCCTATTCTTTCAGCTGAATCTTCTTTAACTCTTGAAAACCCTCAAAGTGAATCTATTTTTTCTGAGGACAAAATTACTGTTTCCGGCAAAACCAGAGCCAATGCTTTGCTGGTGGTTATTTCTCCTGTTGACGAAAAAGCAATCGAGGCTGATGATAAAGGCAATTTTGAAACAGAAATCTCACTTGAAGAGGGTGACAATGAAATCACCATTACTGTCTACACTGATGATAACCAAGAAGAAACAAAATCAGTGACTGTTTATTACAGCGAGGAAGAAATATGAAAAAAAGAATTATTACATTGTTAAATTGTTACATTGTTAAATTGATTTGTTTTATCGCTACATTGCTATGTTGCTATGTTGCTATGTTGCCAATCTCCTTTGCCCAAGAAGAAGAATCCACTTCCGCCGCAGAGACTGCCGCTACCCCTTCTCCTAAAAAAGATCAACTAGACAAAATTCAACAACTTAAAGAAAGAGTGGCTGAAACTGTGGCCAATCAAAGAAAAAAGAACCGCCGCGCTCATTTTGGCCAAATTAAAGAAATTGCCGCCTCAACGATCATTCTTGAAACTAAAAAGGGAGAAATTATCATTAAAGTTGGTGAAGAAACCAAAATTTTTAGTATTGGCCTAGGAAAAAGAAAAGAAATTGAGCTCGAAGATCTGGAAGAAAATCAATCCATTTCTGCAATGGGATTTGCTGAAAAAGAAGGAGAATTAACGCCAAAAATTATTATTGCCAAACAAAAACCAGTCATTATTAATGGCAAAGTCACTGAGGTTGATGTTGGAACAGGCGTCATTACCGTTGCTACTAAAAAAGATGGTGGCTTTTTAGTTGACTATGAAAAAACAACCCAATGCAATATTTTTGAAAAAGGTGAAGACCTCACTAAAGGCGGACTTTCAAAAATAAAAGTTGACGACCACATTCATGTTGTCGGTACTGAAAACGCAAAAGAAGATTCCCGCCTCACTGCTCTCCGCATTTTAGTCATTCCCGGCAAAGCTCTTGGCGTGGTTGAAAAAGAAGAAACTCCTGTCGAAACGGATTAACGAATTTTTCCACATCTTTTCTTAGATTGACGGCCCCACCCTTATCGTGTTAACATATTAACAAAATGACAAAAAAAGAAACTTATCCTGATAAAAAAACCAAAGAGCTTTTTGAAGCAATCTTGAAATTAAAAAATAAAGAAGAAGCTATAAAATTTTTCCGCGATCTTTTAACCATTGCAGAAATCAAAGAATTCAGCAATCGCTTTCAAGCCGCCAAACTTTTAAATCAAGGCTCATCTTATCTCAAAGTGGCCGAAAAACTAAAAATGTCCACCACAACTGTTTCCCGTGTCGCCCACTGGCTTTTCCGCGGCCGTAACGGCTACAAACTCATTCTAAAACGACTTAAAAAATAATGTTCCAGTTGTATTTCTTTTTTCCTTTCTTTTCCTAACAATTAACAATCAGCAATTAACAATTTAATTTGTCTCTTGACAAATTCTTTTTCCTATGTTATATTATCATGTTAACATATTAACATGGTATATATAAAAGCCACTTCTCTATCACCAATAACTTCAAAAAACACAACCGCAAAAGACGGTTCTTTTTCTCGTGTCTTAAATCATCATCATAATTCATAAACCTAACTAGAGTTTAGCCCATAACTCCCCTACTCTTTCCGATTTTGTGAGCTAAACCAAGGTTAGGTTTTTTTAGTGGGAAAAAAAGGTGGTTGTAGTTTAGTGGTAAAAACAGTCCGATTAAATCGGACAGATCAGGGGTTCAAATCCCCTCAGTCACCCAAAGTAAAGATTCTCTTCTTAAAAGCGAGACGAATTTCTTTGCTTTGCTCTTTGAAAACTTAGTGCTTTCCCAAATTCCCAAAACTAAAAAAAGGAGATTAAAATGTCTATCACTAAAAGGTATGACGGGAAAACTGAAGCAGCGCAACAAAAAGTTGAAGCCTTGATCTTTGAAACTACCAATAGGTGTTCAACCTGTGCCTGTCCAGGCTGCTACATGATAGAGTCTGGAAGGAACCACGGACCGCTCCAGCAATTCAACCTTGAAACTGCCGTACGGGTTTTTGATCTGGTCAAGATCCATAATGGCGGTGTAGAGGTAGAATCGTTGGATATCATCGGCGGTGAACCGCTAGAACCTGTCTGCTGGCCAGTCACTCAGATGATCGTCGAAGAATGCCTTCAAAGAGGCATCAAGCCATGGGTCTTCAGCAATGGAGTCTTCATAACCAACAAGAAAGCCAAGTGGCTGCTGGCTAGAGAAATCCCTGTTACCATGAAACTCAATATTGGCAATCCCAATGATTCCACCCAGCTTGAACTCCAGGCAAAGATGATCGGCAAAGATGTAACCACGGCTAAGAGACTCATCCGAGGTCTCTACACGGCACTGGAGGTTGGCTATGCTAAATCTGGCCTATTGTTCGTGGAAAACCTCCTTCGCGAGGGACCTGAACTCAACAACATGCCTTATGTACCCCAATACTATGAGCTTGGTCTTGATTTGGGTTTCAAACCAGACCTTGAGCTCATGGGAAACGGCGAATCAGCAAACTGGAAATACTTTGAGCTTGCCCCAAAGATTCCTACTATCCGCTGGCTGATGAGGCAAATTGAGGAGGCCCATGCAAAACGCAGACTAGCAAAGCCCGAGTTTCTGATGCCACACGTGCTGGGCAGCTGCCCGTTCTACGACACGGCTCTCTACTTCTGCGCCGATGGCCGAATTCAGTCTTGTTCCAACAACCAAACAATCCTTGCCAACTTCAACACAGATAGCGATCCTATCGGCAAGGCAATCGCCCATCCAATCATACAAGCACGACGCACCCTTAAGCAAAAACAAATGCAAGGACCATGCGCTCGCTGTCCGATCTGGGACAAATGCCGCGGAGGCTGCCGAGCTACGGCAGAAAGCTTTGGTAGCTCTTACCTAAGCTACCCTCTCTGTCCAATTCAACAGGAATTTGACAACCCCAGAGCCATTATTGCGGCTCAGTAGCAAAACGCTATCAAAGGGGCCAACATGGGAAAACACTAAGTAGGAAAAGGAAACAGCTCTTGGCCTGAAAACAAAGATCAATCACGATCAGTTACTAAGGCCTTGAGCTGTTTCCCACCCTATTTCAGCATATGAATAAAAATATTTTAAACTTAGCCATCAAAAAATTTAAACAGCTTGAAAAAAAATATAAAGGCTTTATCAACATTGGCCTTGATAATTGGCGTGGATATAGATTTGTTTTTGATACCGAAGATGTACAAAAATGTAAAAATAATTGTTTAAAATGCCATTTATATTTACTTTTAAAGAACGAAAAAGGGAAAGTTTTCTCTGCTACATTATGTTTAGCAAGTAAAAAAGACAAAAAAATCTTTGGGCCGCAAAAATACCTAAATTGCAAGACTTTGGAACAATATAAAAATTGTTATGTTAATTTTTTGATTAAAAAAACCAAAACTAAAAAGGAAATCAGAGAAGAACTAATCTTGATCAAGAATTTTAAAATTATTTTTTCAAAAAAAAGCTCAAATCTGAAAATCTTAGAAAACGAGTTTAGAAAATCCATTATTCAAAGAACGCTCATGAAGACAGGCAAAAGAAAAGCTAGAATCATCAAAGAGCTTATAAAACAGTTAGATTTTTACTAATCAAGGATTTTTAAACCCAATTTCAATTTACCACTGGAATTGAGAATTTGGGAATGTATAAAATGAAATGACAAACTTTAGTTCGTTATTTGACAATTTTTTGACAAACAAAGAGATTTTTGGTATATTAAGGCTAATATGAAAAGGAAAAAGTCATTAGTAAAAGTTCATCATCACCTATCAGCCCTTTCGGTTGGTGGGTTTTTAGTGGTGTTTTAACCAACAAAATAATAGAATTTTAACCCGCCAACCGGCGGGTTTTTTAGTGCTATGAAAAAAACTGTCAATTTTGTCATTATTAATCCTTTAGGCAATATTACTGCCTTAGTCAAAGATTCTGTTTCTAAAAACAGAAGGCCTGCTGTTGCCAATGAAATTATGGGTCAATTTCCCAGAATAGAACAAGTTGGCTTTATTGTTGACAATAAATTAGAAATGATGGGCGGTGAACTTTCAATTAATGCCACCCTTGCTTTTGGCTATTATTTAGCTCAGAAATTAAAAAGGAACAGTCTAAAATTAAAGACTTCTGGGCTTTCTGATTCAGTAAAATTTCAAAAAACTAAAAACAACGCCTCAAGTATTTTACTCAGTATTCCTGGTATTAAAAAATCAAGAGTTAATGGTTTTGACTTTGTTGATTTAAAAGGAATCGCCTATTTTGTCATTAAGAAGTCTTTTGCCAAAAAGGATTATTTATCGGCTTTTAAAACAATCAAGAAGAGATTTGGTCAAACAATCAAACAAAAAGCCTGGGGTGTAATTTTTTATAATAAAAATAGCATCTGCCCAATTGTTTATGTCAAAGATACCAACACTATTGTGGAAGAAAACGCCTGTGGCTCAGGCAGTTTGGCTTTTTATCTTATTAAAGGAAAAGAAAAAATCACCCAGTCAAGCGGGCAAATAATGCAAATTAAGAAAAGAGGTAATGTTTTTGCTATCAAGGGACAAGTGAGAATTATTTCTGACAAGCAAATTGCTTTAAAAAACTATTAATTTTTAGTGATTAATGATAATATAATAAAGAAGCAATCATGAAAAAAATCATCAAACCACAAACACTCAAGGGCTTTCGGGATTTTTTACCGGAAGAAGCCATTAAACGTCAATACCTGAAAGATAAAATCAAACAGGTATTTGAGTTATATGGCTATGATCCAATTGAAACCCCTGCTTTAGAATATCTAGAAACATTTGCCGGCCAAATTGGTGAAGATGAAAAGCTTTTCTATAAATTCCAAGATCAAGGTAGGCGCTGGGTTGCTCTTCGTTACGATCAATCTGTGCCTGCCGCACGCTTTGTTGCCCAATATCCAGACAAAATTTCTTTGCCTTTTAAACGATACCAGATCCAACCTGTTTGGCGAGCAGAAAAACCCCAAAAAGGGCGATATCGAGAATTTATACATTCTGATGCAGATATTTTTGGTGTTCCTGGACCAGAAGCAGATGCTGAAGTCATTGCCCTCTCCATGGATATTTATAAAAGTCTTGGCTTTAAGGAAATAAGAACTTTAATCAATGATCGTTCAATGTATAAAGACATTCCCTATCCGGTTATTGTCTGTATTGATAAGCTTAAAAAAATCGGTCAAGAAGCGGTCATCCAAGAAATAGCAAAAAAAGGTTATAGTCAAACTCAGGCAGAAGAATATCTTAAAAAAGTAGTAAGCTTAAAACCCAATCAAACTATTAAGACTATCTTTGATTATCTTAAAACGGCTGGCTTTTCTAATTCTTGGTATAAATTTGAGCCTGCTTTGGCACGTTCTTTTAGCTACTCAACAGGTCCTATCTGGGAAATAGAAATTCCTGGTTTTGAAGCTGGTTCTGTTTTAGGTGGTGAAAGATTTGATAAATTAATCGGCACTTTCCAAAAAATAGATGTTGCGGCTACTGGTTTTGGCTTAGGCTTTGACCGCACCTTAGAAGCTATGAAGCAATTTAATCTTATTCCTAATCCAAGAACTAAAACTCAAGTCTTAGTCACTATTTTCTCACCTGAGCTTTTAAAAGAATCAATCAAACTGGCTTCAAAGCTCCGAACTGTGGGCATTAATACTGATCTCTATTCCAATCCCAGCACAAAGCTCGACAAACAGCTCAAATACGCTGATAAAAAAGGAATCGCCTATGCCATTATTTTAGGCCCTGAAGAAATCAAAAAAAATATTATCACTTTAAAAAATCTTCAGAATAGAACACAACAAACTGATTCTTTAGATAATATCATTAAAAAACTTAAAAAAAGGTAAACCTGCCCAAACGCACTCTTGCTCATCTCGCTCTTTTGATTACCAGTATTATCTTCGGTGTGGCAGTAGTAGTAATTAAATATACTTTAAATTTTATTGATCCTCTAAGTTTTTTGTTTTTCAGGTTTTTAATTAGCTCAGCAATTCTATTCCCCTTTTTCCTTATATTTATCAAAAAGCATCCTATTTCTAAAAAAGATTTTCTCAAACTTTTTTTATTAGGAACCCTGTCAACCACTGTTACTCTTTACCTTCTTTTTGAGGGCATGAAATACACCACTGCCATTGATGTTTCTTTGATTTCGCTTTTAGGACCAATTATGATTGTTTTTGCTGGTTCCCATTTTCTAAAAGAGAAAGTAGCTCGGCGGGAAAAAATCGGTCTTTCAATTGCTGTCTTCGGTGCCCTAATTGCTATTATGGAACCACTGCTTAAAAGGAATAATGGTAATTCCCAAGCCTTATTTGGTAATTTTCTTGTTTTTTTATCTTATGTTGCCTGGACAATTTACATCATTTTGTATAAAAAAGACTCTTTAAAATATCACCCCATTACTGTCACCTTTTTCAGCTTCTTCTCAGGTCTTTTAACATTAACTCCTTTTTTTCTAATTTCAAAATTTCCCATTACTCATTACTCATTGCTCATTACTCCGCCTCTGGCGGCTCTCCCCGGCATTCTCTATATGTCAATTTTCTCCTCCTGCATTGCCTTTTTTACCTATAATTTAGGCGTTTCTTTGATCGAAGCTTCGGAAGCAACTCTTTTTGACTATTTAAAACCAATTTTTACTGCACCTCTGGCTTTTTTCTGGCTTGGAGAAAAAGTTTCTTTGCCATTTTTAATCGGAGCGGTTATTATTACTATTGGAGTCGGCATCAGCGAATCAAGGCCTGTTAAACGTAAACGGAATGACAAACTTTTAGCGCATTGAAATTCGTCACTCCAAGTGCTACAATACTCAAATCATGAAAAAAACTATTCATCCCAAATGGTATTCAGATTGTCAAGTCACTTGTGCCTGTGGCAATGCTTTTACCACTGGGGCGACTGTGTCTGAACTTAAAATTCAACTTTGCAGTAAATGTCATCCTTTTTTTACTGGTGAACAAAAATTCGTTGATACTTTAGGACGAGTCGAAAGATTCCAAAAAAAGCAGAAAGCGGCTGATCAAGTTAAAGCCAAGAAAAAAGAAAAGAAAATTATCAAGGAAAAAGAAGACCGCGCTCCAAAAACTCTGAAAGAAATGTTGATGGGAAAGTAAAAATCGGAATCCGATTTTAATTTACAATTTTCGTGCCGCCGGCATAGCCTTTGGCGACGCACGGCAATTTAACAATTTCCAATCAATTTTCAATGACTCAATTTACAAACTGTTTGAAAATTAAAGAATTGTAAATTCAATGCCTGCCCGCCATAGCCTGCGGCGTCAGGCGTTGGCAGGCGGGAAAATTAAAAATTAGAAATTGAAAATTCTTATGTCTAACGTTGCTATTCTCGAAATTCGTGCCGCCGCTGGCGGCGATGAGGCTAAAATCTGGGCGCAAGACCTAGCTCGGATGTATGTCAAATTCGCTCAAAAAAAAGGCTGGAAAGCAACCAGTCTGACTGAGGGCGTTTTAAGAATTAAAGGCAGTAATGCTTTTGATCTTCTTAAGTTTGAAGCTGGTGTTCATCGAGTGCAAAGAACTCCAGCGACCGAGCGCCGGGGTAGAATTCACACTTCAACCGCCACCGTGGCTGTTTTACCGGAAATTCCTGCTCATCAAGTCAATATCAATCCTCAAGATTTAGGATGGCAATTCTATCACGCTTCTTCTCAGGGCGGTCAAAATGTCCAAAAAGTTTCCACGGCCGTCAGATTAACTCATAAACCCACTGGCGTTGTTGTTACTTCTGAACGGGAAAGATATCAAGAAAAAAACCGCCAGATTGCTCTTTCTCTTTTAGCAGGCAAGCTTTGGCAAAGAGAGAAAGAAAAAAAATCTCAAGAAATGGCGGGCTATCGCTCAGCCATTGGCCGCGGCATGCGTTCTGAAAAAATCAGAACTTATAACTTTCCTCAAAACCGCGTCACCGACCACCGTATTAAAAAGAAATTCCGTCTTGAAGACGTTATTGAAGGCAAACTCGAAAAACTTCTTACTCTACTTTCTACTCTAACCAAAAACGACCAAACTCCCTCTTGACATTTTCATCCCTTCTTAACATTTGCATCCCTTTTTTTCTTGACACCTTCTTCCAACCTCTGCTATCCTTATCTTAACTTGCTCTAACATGTTGCGATCGCTATACCTTAAAACAAGTTTTTAAAGATTGGCTTGTATAATTATAAACAATTAAGATAATTAAGATAAAAAAATGTTTTTAAGAAAATCTTTTAAACGAGATCTCCTTCTTTTACTAGGAAAAGGATTGGACTTTTGGGACACAACAATGAGTTATTCTGCTCAAAGATATTTTCTTTATTTTGGCAGATGGAGAAAATCCACTATCCTACCCACAATCTCTAAACTCTTAAGTGTTGGCGATATTGAAAAAGTTGTTAAAAACGGCCATGTTTATTTAAAACTAACTTCTCAAGGTAATCAAAAAGTCAAAGAAGATATTCCTCTTTTGACTTTGTCCAAAAAACCGTGGGATAAAAAATGGAGATTGGTCACTTTTGATATTCCAGAGAAAGAAAAAACAATTAGAGAATCACTCCGTCGTAAACTTGTTTCTTTAGGTTTTGGACAATGGCAGCGTTCTGTGTATATTTCTCCTTATGATTTAATCCAAGAAATTAATCAGTTTTTGAAACATCAAAAACTCTTTAATTATGCTGTCTGTTTCGAAGCAAAAAGATTAAGTGAGAGCGATGACCGGCTAATCGCTAAAAAAGCCTGGCAACTAGATAAGCTAGCAAGTAGATATGAAAAGTTCATTGATTCTTGCCAAGAATCAGAAGATAACATTAAAGAGAAATCTCCTGAAAAACAAAATTTAAGTTTTCTAGTTGAAGAATTTTTAGAACTCCTAAGAGAAAACCCCTTTCTTCCTAAAGAACTTCTACCTTTATACTGGCCATATCAGCAGGCTCAAAAATCCTTTGGAAAAATTCTATCTCTAGTATCCTAAGCAAAATAAAATAAATAACTTGCTCTAACATGTTGCGATCGCTATATCTTAGAGCAACTTTTGATAATTTAAGACAAAGATTTTATAGCAGATAATAGTAATAGAGGAAATGAATTTCTAAAAAAGGGCTTAGTTCTTTTTCTTCGCTACTCCTCAAACTCCTCTAAATTAACATCAAGAGAAAAGGTTTTATCGTCACGCCAAACTTCTAAAGAAAGCTTATCTCCTACTTTATTCTCGTTAATAATCTCCGCTATTCCTCCATCTTCTTCTCTAATTGGTTTGTCATTAATTTTCGTAATAATATCTCCCTCTTGAAGACCGGCCTTTTCAGCGGGTGAATCAACCATAATTTCCACTAAATAAGCTCCCTGCGGCACTTCATTAAGAAGAGCTAAATCCCGACCAATGATCCGATAGCGAACGCCCAAATAGGGCCGGGAAAACTTTCCGGTTTTATTAAAATTAGTCAAAGATTCTTTAACAACATTGATAGGAATGGCAAAACCAATATTTTCTCCCTGCATTGATACAGCCACATTAACACCAATAACTTGACCAGCAGAATTTAAAATCGGCCCGCCAGAATTACCAGGACTAATGGCCGCGTCTGTTTGAATCACATCATCAAGTTGTTCCACAAAACCCTCAAAAGGAGAACCAGCGGTAATTCCCCTGCCTAAACCGGAAATAACCCCGGTGGTGACTGTATTTTTAAACTCTCCCAAGGCCGTCCCAATCGCAATAACAAATTGACCAACTTTTAATTTTGAAGAATCGCCAAATTCAATTGGTTCTAGCCCGCCAGCTGACGGGTCAATTTTTAAAATCGCCAAATCATTAACTGGATCACGGTAAATTTTTATTACTTGATAATCCTGATCATCTTTAGTTAAAACTTTATAATCAGCATCTCTGTCAGCAACAACATGTTTATTAGTAACAATCAATCCTTCTTTGGCAATCACAAAACCAGTACCAATATTCTGCTCTACTTTTTCTTGTCTTTGTGGAGTTTCAAAAATTGAAAAAGGGTCAAAAGGGTCAAATTCAAAAACATCTCTCACCACCTGATTCTTACTGGCTCCAACAGTGACCACTGAAGGGCTTACTTTTTCAACCACATCAATCACCATTGATTCTTCAGTCACTACTCGGATTTTTTCTTGGGAAAAAGGAGGAGAAATTTCTACTTCAGATCGACCCATTCTTAAAAAACCACCCACATCGGTCCAGGAAACACCCAAAAGATCTGAAGAAATGCCGCCGGCCAGTAAAATTATTAAAATGGCAAAAAGTAAAAAGATGCGCTTCATAAAAACACAAGAACACTAGATCATTAAAACACTAGAACAAAAGACCAAAAGAACAGATTGACTTCATGATTTCATAATTTAATAATTTCATGTTTTCATGTTCTAGTGATTAAATAATTTAATGATTTTCTAACCTTTTGTTTTTATGTTCTCGTGTTCTAGTGATTTTATGATTTATTGGCAAAGCACTTCCTTTGCCTTCTCCAACTGCTCATCTGTTTCCGTTTCCAGATCCTCTTCTATTTTAACATCTGCTTCAATTCCCTCTCCGTTAATCCAGGTCCCCGAAGGAAGAAGCCATTTGCTGGTAGTAATATGAAGACCAGCTCCTTGAGGTAAATCTTGAGCTTCTTGAATTGATCCTTTACCAAAAGATTTTTCACCAACAACTTTAATCTTCCGACGTTCTTGCAAAGCTCCAGCAACAATTTCAGACGCTGAAGCTGAGCCTTGGTTTATTAAAATCACCAAAGGTGTTTCTGTTAATTTTCCTGTTCGATTAACCGAGAATATCTCTCTTTTTCCTTTAGCATCTTCTTGAATCACTATTGTCCCGTCTTTCAAAAATTCTGAAGCTACAAAAACTGATCCTTGCAAATAACCGCCGGGGTTATTTCTCAAATCCAAAATTATACCTTTAAAATTGCTAATTTTGGACTTTGAATTTAGGATTTCCGTAATCGCAACATCCCACTCATTACTGGTTTGATCACCAAAGCGCGCTAGCTGAAGATGAGCAAGATTGCATGGCTCATTCAAAATCTCAACCTCAACCGAAGGTACTTTAATCGTTCCCCTTACAATTTCAATGTCTTCAGTTTCTCCCACCTCATCCTCAGAATTCCCTCCTCTATGAAGAACAGTTAAAACAACCTTTGTTCCTTTTTGACCTCTGATTTTTGAAACTGCCTGCGGCAATGTCCAGCCAGTTGTATCTTCATCATTAACTTTTAAAATAACATCGCCTGACAAAATTCCTGCTTTCTTGGCTGGCATGCCGGCAAGAGGAGCAATAACCACAATTCTCTTCTCCTTCATTCCTAATTGAGCACCAATGCCTTCAAATTTGCCTCCTAATTCATCTTTGGCTTCTTTGTTTTCTTGCGGCGGTAAAAAAACAGTATAAGGATCTTCTAAGCTCTGAACCATGCCTGAAATTGCTCCCCAAACCATTTTCTGAGGATCAATTTTTTCTTTCTCAATAAAATCTCTAGAAACTCTATCCCAAACTGCCCAAAAAAGGGAAAAATCAATTGGTGTTCCCGGCGGCGTTGCCCGATTAACAACAGATGTTTGAGGATTAAAATTCTGCCATGAAAAAGAGATCTCTCTTTGACCCAGCCAATAACCACCACCACCAGAAAGCAGAATTAAAGAAATAATTAAAATGATTTTTCTGATTTTTTTTAAAGTCATTAAAAATAAATTTATGGCTAAATGGTTAAATAGTTAATTATTAAATTATCTCAACCATGCAGCCATGTAGCCATTTAACAATCTTATTTATTCTATTCAAGTAAAACAATTAGTCTTTTTTCCTGCGGTTCAAGAATAGCCTTTTTTCCCTGATAACCTCTTAATTCCTGAATGTTCTTTTTTTCTACCATCAAAGATGCTGAAGCCAGTTCTTGGGAAGAAAAACTCGCCCCCACCACGCCCGCCGCTCCCAAAGCCCAAGCCTTGGCTAAAACAGGCCGGGAAAAATTTTCGGCAACAAGAATTTTCTGAACAACTGTTGACGATATGTCCAAAAGACTAGCTTCAGGAGGTAAATTTTCAATTGTTCCTAAAACTCTTTCTCCACTGCCATTTTTTCCTTCAAAAACCACGCCCTCAAACTCAATTTTTATTTCTGTCTCACTGATCTTACCTACTTTTCCTGAAACAGGACTCTTGACAACCAATTTTCCTTCTTCTTTGGCCAAAGTAATTTCTCCCAAAGCTTGACTAACTTCCACCAAGCGCCCATTAATTGGACTTCTTAAAATCGCCTTGCTTAAAACCCCTGCTTTTCTAGCTAAAACTTCACCTTTTTTAACCTCGTCACCTACTTTTTTGACTAAAACTTTGAAGATTTGTGACGGTGAAATTTTAAAAACTTGAGCAATAGAAAGAGTTTCTTTCTGACCATCACTCTTTCCTTCTGCTAAAATACTTCCCAAAGTAACTTTTTCAAATTCTTTGACAAAGATTTTTCTCTTTTTAGGCAATTTAAGAGAAAAGGTCTGAACCATATTAGTTTAATAAAATCCTAAATTCGAAATTCTAAATCTCGAAGTGGGAAGTGAGAGGTGAGATGTTCTTGATATTGAGATGGGAAGTGAGACGTTCTTGATAATTCTCACTTCAAGAATTCAAAAGTTCAAAATATCAGTTTCAAAGATTCCCACTTCTCACATCTCATTTCAAAATAAGATTTAGATATCAGTATTTAGAATTTAATGTACCTCAGATTTGGGTAATAAAGGGTAATAAAGCCAAATGTCTGGCTCTTTTTATTTCTCTTGTCAATTTTCTTTGATGCTTACTACAGACTCCGTTGTTTGCCCGAGATAACATCTTGCCCCGTTCAGTAATAAACCGCTTAAGAATTTGCGGCTCTTTATAATCAGGCAATGTCTTTTCTTCACAAAAAAGACACTTTACAAATTTAGGTTTTCTTTTAAATCTTTTCTTCTTTAACATTGTTTATTAATTTTTAAAACGGTATTTCATCTGGACTTACTTTTTCTTCTTTTTTTACTTTATCATCGCCCTTTTTCTTAGTATCAGCGGCAGTAGTACTCGTATCCTTTTTCTCTTCTACTGCGGTCTTTTTTACTGCCGGCGCTGTCTCCTCAGAAACATCTATTTCTGCTTCGGCTGGTTTTTCCGCTGTTTTACCGGTTTCAAAAGCTCTTCTTGAATCCAAAATCACCATGTCAGAAATAACAATCTCGGTTGTTTTTCTCTGCACACCGTCAGCCCCTGCCCAAGCTCGGGTCTGAAGCCTGCCTTCAACATAAATTTTTCTTCCTTTAGCCAACAACTGTGCACACAGCTCGGCTAATTTATTCCAAGCCACAAGCCGGTGAAATTCAGTGTCTTCTTTTTTTTCGTTTGTTTCCGTTGTCCAATAACGATTAGTAGCCAAACCAAGATTGCAAACCGCAGTTCCTTGAGCAGTATAGCGAAGCTCAGGATCGCGGGTTAAATTACCAATTAACATTACTTTATTTAGACTTCGTGTTGCCATATTTGCTCCTTTCTTCAGTTCAAAAAATTATTTACTTTTTTTTATTAACGCGAAATTAAAAGATGTCTGAGGACATTTTCTTCTAACCGAAGCTTTTTACTGATTTCACCTCCCCTCTCAAGATCTTTAAGTTCAATTTCCAATAAATAATAAACCCCTTCTGTTTCTTTTTTAATTGGATAGGAGAGAACTTTTTTGCCCCATTCCTTGGTGGTGATAATTTTACCTTTACCAAGCCACTTTCCAATCTTTGTCAGGAGTTTTTCTTGAGCTTCTTTTTTCAAATCAGGCTTTAAAACCAAAGTCAGTTCGTATTTCTTCATCTTGTCCCTTGGAACTTAATTCTTAGATAATATCACATTCATTATCAATTTTCAATTTCTAATTTTACAATTTTCAAACAGTTTTTAAAAAACAATTCCAAAAAGCAATTAGGGAAGATGCGGGAAGTCTACAAAATTTTTGTTGTTCGCAATTAGCGAGTCTGGGAGCGGTCCGCGAACACAAAAATTTTCGTAGGCGACCTCAGTATCTTCCCGACATTTCTAAATTGAAAATTTAAATTCAATTATGTCATTATTTTTAATCAAGTATTCCTTTCCTACCATCTTAACCTTCCCCATTGTTCCTGCTTTAGACCAAGAGCCAATCTTTGCCAATTCTTGATAACTAATCACCTCGGCTTTAATAAACCCTCTGGCAAAATCAGTGTGTACTGTTCCGGCCGCTTCTAAAGCTGTTTTTCCTTTTTCTAAAGACCAGGCATTAACTTTTTTTCCTTTGGCAATGGTATAAAAAGTCAAAAGATTTAAAATCTTATAGCCCTCAACCACGATCTGATCAAGACTTGATTTTTTAACGCCAAAATCATCCAAATACTCTTTCGCCTCATCTGGAGATAGATCATGAAGTTCGCTTTCCAACTTGGCAGAAATAACCAAAAAATCACCCAGTTTTTCTTTGAGCTTCTTCACTAAATTCTGATCAGTAATCGCCGCCTTGCCGCCATGAACAGTCAATTGATCTTCGGCGACATTAACCACATAAAGCACTGGCTTGTCTGTCAACAAAAACAACTCTTTAATCTCTTCTTTTTCTTTTTCGCTTAATTTCTGATCTTTTACCATTATTTCCTTATCTAATCCCGTTTTTATTTTATTAATTAAATTTTTTAATCTTAATTTTTCATTTTTAATTTTTAATTTTTGACTTAGTTGGAGTTTTGGAGTTTTGGAGTTTTGGAGTTTTTCTAAGGCTTCTAAATCCTTAAGAATCAGCTCTATTTCTACAATTTCCAAATCCCTCAGCAAATCAGTCCCTCCCATCACATGATAAACTCCACCATCAAAATTTCGCAAAACATGAACAAGAGCATCAACTTCTCTAATGTGACCTAAAAATTCGTTGCCTAAACCCTCGCCTTGATGAGCGCCTTTAACCAGACCGGCAATGTCCACAAGTTTAATTGCTGTTGGGGCAACAACAACTTTTTGCGGTTCAATTTTGGCCAGCTCGGCGGCAATTGTCTTGAGCCGGTTTAAACGATAATCAGGCACAGAAACCACGCCGGTATTTTTATCAATAGTGGTAAAGGGATGTTCAGCCACTTGGGCCAGTTCCCTGCCCAAAAGAGCATTAAAAAGAGTGGACTTACCGACATTTGGCAAACCAATAATTCCTAAGGCCAACATAGGAAATAATTATAGCATAAGCTTGAAATCATCATTATTTACTTTTCTCTAAAACAGTTTATCAACTTATTTAAATTTACAGAAGCAACGCAAACTACCTGATCGGCGGCTCCATAATAAACAAATAGTCTCTCCTTAATCACTACTGCCCCACAGGCAAAGACAGTTCCTGGTCTTAAGCCTTGATTTTCATAGTCAGCTTCAGGCTCAAGAATGGGATAATCTAGTTTGCTTAAAACCTTATCAGGGCTCTCTAAGTCTAGCAAAACAGCTCCCAGCCGATATTTATCATCATCGTTAGAAAGTCCATGGTAAATCAAAAGCCAACCGGCTTGAGTTTTGACCGGAGGAGCACCAATGCCAATTTTTTTGCTGTCCCATTTTTTAGGCGTGGGACAGAGGATCATTTTACCCCCCAAACAACGATGGTCGCTAAAACTCAAATCATCAACAAAATCAATCCAAATACAGCCGCCTATTCTGTGAAAAAATACATATTTACCCCTTATCCTTTCTGGCATCACACAAGCATTTTTATCGCTTCGACCCAGAGCAGAAATCACTATTGGCCTTGTCCAATTCCACTTCTTGTTTAAAAAATCAGCCACTTCGATTGAAGTTAAAATAACCTCGGTGGGATTTTTTCCATCAAAAGCGGTATAACACATATAAAATTCATTGCCAATTTTAGTAATTCTTGGATCTTCACAACCAGAGTATCCTGGCTGGACTTTTTTTTCAAAATCCTCTCTGGGTTTGTAGATTGGCCTGGTTAAACGTTCGTTAATCTGAAAACCGTCTGAACTTGAAGCATATCCCAAGACCGAAGTTTCTCTATCACCCATGGCTCGATAAACAAGGTGGACTTTCCCGGCCTCATAAACCGCCGCTGGATTAAAAGTATATTTAGATTCCCAATCATGCTCTGAATTGGGCTTGATAATAGGATTGCCCTGATATTTCTCAAACTTTGGATAATGAAACTTTTTGCCTTTAACTCTAATTTCTTTTTGAGAAAGCATTGCTGCCATCAGATCTTCCAAACTTAGGGTCGCCAGACAACAAGTCGTATCAGCGGCACCATAATAGATATTAAGCTCTCCATCTTGGATCAGAGCACCGGAGGGAAAAATGACATTGGGGACTTTACCGTATAATTCATACTCTTCTTTTGGAACCAAAAGAGGTTCTTTGGTTCTGCCAACTATTTTTAAGGGATTTTTTAAATCTAACAACACCGCCTCTATTCCAAAAGTGACCGGCGGTGTTCGGTAATTCCTGATGTAGGCATAAATCAATAACCAGCCTCTTTCTGTTTTGAGCGGCGGAGCACCGACTTCAAGATGATCATCTGCTTCTCTTTGCAGTGGTATCGTGTATCGATCAAGAAAAGGCAGCCAGTTGTCCCAATATTCCTTTGACCAAATTTGGGCTTCATTATCAAAGAAGGCAAGAGCAATTTTTGCCGGTGGGTGGTCGGTGTTAGCGGTTAAAACAGCCGCGATTTTCCCATTTATTTTTTCTGGAAAAAGGGCCATCGCCTTTGAGTTAAAGTGAGTCACTTGATGTTTCGCCTCTATTTCTCTGAAATCTTTAGTGATCGCCAGGCCAATTTTAATCCCCGCTGGTGAAGGCGGATAATCACCAAGCGCCGTGTAAAAAATAAAAAATTTATCATTCAGCTTGGTTACTCTCGGATCTTCGCAGCCAAACTGCTCCCATTGATATTCAGGGCTAATAAAGAGGTAACGATTTTTAAAATCGACGCCATTATTACTAACCGCCTGCCCGATTGAAGACAACTCGATGTCCCGACCAAAATAGTGTTGTGAAGAAGAAATCGCCCGATAAACAAAGTGAAATTTATTCTCTTCTTTAATGACACAGCCGTTGAATGCCGCCATTGCCTCCCAACTTTTTTCTTCATCAGGAGTAAGGATTGGATTTTTAGGATGCCGTTTAACATTAACCATATTTTTTTTAAGAAACCATTGTTGGCTTTAGTTTTGCTACTTCAGAATATTTTAATTGATCTAAAAATTGACTCAAATTTGCCGTGGCCGCACAAGCAACCGTATCCGCCCCACCATAATAGACTAATAGTCGGTCTTTAATGACGGCGGCTCCAGATGGATAGACAATACCAGACTTGTGACCTTCATTTTCATATCGTTCAGTGGGTTCTAAAATTGGATTTTTGCTTCTGTGCAAAACCTGCGCGGGGTTTTTTAAATCCAAAAGCATGGCCCCGATTTTATATCGGGAGGAATCCTCATCTCCAACGGCATGATAAATCAGCAACCAGCCGTCTTTTGTTTTGATGGGAGGAGCGCCGGCGGAAACTTTTCGGCTATCCCACATCTTTTTTCTTGTCCCGATGACAAACTTTCTCTTTAGCCATTTGGTTTTGCCGTCAAAATTCAAATCGTCGACAAAATCGATCACGATATTGGGAAAAATCCGATAAAAGATCGCATACTGATCATTAATTTTTTCCGAAAAGATAACACAGCTTTTAGCAACCACGCCTGGCGGAGAAATTAACACTGGCCGCTCCCAATCCCATTGATGATTGAGAAAATCATTGACTGAAATTGAAGTCAAGGCCACCCGAGGCAAATTGCTTCCATTCCAAGCCACATAGGTCATGTAAAATCTATCCTCAACTTTGCTTATTTTAGGATCCTCACATCCACCACAACCCCCTCCAGAAATGTAAATAGGAGAACAAACCCGTGGAGCTTGGGAATTTGTTTCAAACGGTTCTCTAGGAATGTAAATTGGTTCTTTCAGCCTCTGGTCTATATGAACTCCGTCCTTGCTTGAAGCATATCCGAAAACTGAAATATCACTGTCGCCCACCGCCCTGTAAACAAGATGAACTTTCCCACCTTCATAGACAGCCGCTGGATTAAAGACGAGTTTAGACTCCCAAAAATGATCAATAATTGGTTTTAGAATTGGATTTCCTCTAATTTTTTTCAAGACAGGAGAAACAAAAGGCTGCTTCTGGACTGTTTTGCCAGTTTCTGACAGATATTTCCTCCCCAATAACCGATAAATTATTTTGAAGATTGGTTTTTTGAGTTTGTTTAAAAATTCAACAAAGCAAACAACATAATGACAAATTTTTCCCATCAATTTTAAGTTACATCATTTCAACATTTTTTACAAGAAAATTAGATAGAAACTACAGTGGCGAGTAATTGATTTGAGGCACTTTTGAAGCTAAGATTTGGCCAAACTTATCTCTTTCAACAATTATCCTCGCTTTTTTGACCAGTGGTAATTTCTTAATGATTTCAAAATATAGGATAGCGGCTTGTCTGTCCCTAGTGACAGCATCATTACTCCTTAATAGAATAATCTCCCTTATTAACAACGTTTTTAAATCCACAAAAAGAACAAACATGAGTGTTGTTTTTAAACTCAGTTGTCTTAAAACTTTCCTCGGAAATTGCTATTCCGGAACTAAAATTCTTACCACACTTCCCACATTTCAGCATAAGGCTAAGCATATTTGAAAACGAGTTAGATTTGCAGCGCAAATACTCTTCTTGGTAATTGTCAACGTAAGTTGGCACAATATCAGAATTAACAACAAAAGGAATAAGGTCTGTCTGAAAATCAGTTTTTAGCTTGGTTGAGACTTGTTCCACCTTTTGATCCAATTCTTTTTCTACTTCCTTTAATATCACTGCCCGTCCCAATAAATCTGAAAGTCTTTTTATATTTGGTCTGACTCCTTTTTTAACAAACCACAAAAGGTCAAAATAGTCCCTGCCCTTAACACTTACTCTGTCTTCTTTTCCCCTCAAACGCCGTCTTTTTAAAATAGCATGGATCTTGCCTGTCATTAAATCCGGCAGATCATAATGTTTGGCCACAAAATTAAATCCATATTTACTTTTTGAAGTAGTAATAATCGAGTAATGCTTTGAAGAATTTTTAGATAAATCAATTTTGACGTGTAAAAGATTGCTCTGGTCGGCTTGAGCTAGGCCTAATCGGTGTAAAACTGGAAACTTTAAAAGAACTTGTTCACCCTTCTGTTTCAGGGAAATTTGAACTTCCTGATGTTTTTGAATTTTTATGAAAAAGTCTTTTAAATCATCCAACAGTTCTTGGCTCTCAAATTCTCTTAAATAATCAAAGTCAACATCCTCGGAAAGCCTTTCTAAATTATAAAAATGACGAAGACAGGTTCCTCCTGTGAAAATCAGGTTTTTGCCATAATTTTTGGAAGTGTAAATAAAATAAAGAACATAAACCTGCAGATATTCTTTGAGTAAGGTCTGAATATACGATAGATGGGTTTTTTTAAACCGTTCCTGTTGAACTATTTTTTCTAATTCTTGATAAATCATGGATGAAACAACAGTAAAGGCAGTTTTTTATATTTTTTAATCCCCAACAATTGACAGTAATCATCGAATTCCCTCTTATCTTCACTGCTAAATTCGTCAAGGTTTAGCCTGAAAGAATTTAATAGTTGTTTATCTGGAGACTTGATTCTAAAAAGTTTTAAATATAAATAGTCAAATAAAGCTTTGGCTTTGGTGGCCTCTTTTATTTCAAAGCCATTATTTTTTTTAATGGCATAGCCGGTAAAAAGACTTTCTCTGATGCTTCGATAGATAAAAATCCCCAGTTTGTTCCTGTAAATCCTCTTTGATTTTAAAGTTATTGAAGTGATTGAAAATACAGATTCTGATAAAACACTGTATTTTTGTAAAACATATTCCAAGCTTAGATAAGAAGGAAATTTTAATCTGTTGGCAATAAAATCAAGATATGCTTGTTTTCCAGACATTTTATCAATATAGTCGCCAGTCACATACAATCCCTTTTTAAGTTGGATAATTTTCCCATTTTTAATCCAGCGATTTATGGCCGCATATAAAGATTTGTCAGAAAGCTTGATAAATTGGGAAAGGGTATTTTTGTCAAAATAGCTCAAATCGCTGAATTTTTTTAAGTTTTGAACTTGATTCATAATTAATACATTTTATATGCTAATTGTGAATTATGTCAAGAACTAAAATTATTTTCAACTTCCGCACCAATGAGAATTTCTTGATGATTTCAAAATGTAGGATAGCGGCTTGTCTGTTCCTAAGGCTAACATAAGGTTTTATTTAATCACTTATTTCCAATCACAAACCACTTTTTTTGTTCTTTTGTCCTTTTGTTTTAATGATTTAATTGCTCTAGTGATCTAATGACTTATTCTTATCATACCATTCATAAAGATTAGCGGCATAATCATTGACTTTCTTAAGTTCTTTCAAAACCTTGTCTCTTATTTTTAAAGAAGAAACTATTTCTTGATCAAGATCATTAATCCATTGATTGACTTTAACTGATAATGCCTGCGCCTGATCAGACTTAAGGCCGGCGGCAGTGGCTACCCGGACAATTTTCTCTGGATTAAAATTTTCAGTAGAACCATCCCTCTTTAAAACTTTGATCTTTTTTTCCATAGGTTTATTTATACCACAAAATTATTTTTTTTAAAAAACTACTTTATGAAATTCTTTCAAATTTGGCCAGAAAATGACCGAGTAATGGAGGGGCGTAAATTCTTTTTAAACCTTTAATTTTTTTTCGTTTTTTGTAAATTCTAATCACTGTTTCAGCCACATAATCCAGATGGCTATTGGTATAAACCCTTCTGGGAATTGCCAGTCTTAATAAATCTAATTTTGGCAAGATCATTTTACCTGTTTTAGCATCGATTTTGCCGAAACAAGAACTCCCCAACTCTACTCCTCTTATGCCTCCCTCAAGATATAATTCAATGGCCAGTGTTTGGGAGGGAAATTGATTTTGAGGCAAATGAGCAAAAAACTTTTTTCCGTCAATGTAAGCGGCGTGACCACCGACTGGTTTAACAATGGGAATGCCTGCTTGATTAAGCCGGCTCCATAAATGTTTTATCTGACCATGCCGATACTCAAGATAGCTTTCTTGGGTTGATTCTTTTAGGCCTTGAGCCATGGCGGCGAGTTCCCGGCAAGCCAAGCCGCCATAAGTAGGAAAGCCTTCTTTAATCACTAAAGTATTTCTGATTTTTTCAAAAAGTTTTTTATTATTAGTGGCTAAAATCCCGCCAATATTAACTAAAGCATCTTTTTTGCCGGAAAAAGTACAGCCATCAGCATAAGAAAAAATTTCTCGAGCAATTTCTCTAATGGTTTTATTTTTATATCCTTTTTCCCTTGTTTTAATAAAATAAGCATTCTCGGCAAACCGACAAGCGTCAATAAAAAAAAGAATTTTGTGTTTTTTCGCAATTTGACTCGTGGCTCGAATATTGGCCATTGAAACAGGTTGACCGCCGACTTTATTGTTAGTGATTGTCAACATGATTAAAGGAATTTTCTTTTTGTTTTTTTTCACAAAAGCCTCAAGTTTTTTAACATCCATATTGCCTTTAAAAGGAACTTCTTTTTTGGGATCATAAGCAGTTTTAATCACAAAATCTTGAGGATCGCCGCCAACAAATTCTATATTTGCGCCAGTGGTGTCAAAATGAGAATTGTTGGGAATAATCTGACCGGGTTGAACAATATTAGAAAAAAGAATGTGTTCGGCGGCTCGACCCTGATGAACAGGCACAAAAAATTTAAAACCAAAAAGGTCTTTAACTATTTTCTCTAATAAATAATAACTGTCACTGCCGGCATAGGATTGTTTAGTGGTTAACATTGCCGCCCATTGCTTGTCGCTCATAGCACTCGTCCCGCTATCAGTCAAAAGATCAATAAAAATATCATTTGCTTTGAGTTGAAAAACATTATAACCAGCTTTTTTAATCGCTTTTTCTCTGTCTTTTTTAGGCGGAAGCTTAATCTCCTCCACCATTTTGATTCTAAATGGTTCTGGTTTCATAATTTTCTTATTATATTTCAAATATCAGATTATATCTTAATATCAAATATTGAGTCTTTACGCACACGTTTCTGTCCACGGCCGTGGATCAAAACGTGTGCGTAATTTTCAACCAAACCACAATTCTATTCACCCCAGGGGTGAAGTAGCTTCACACCCTAGGATTTTTTGGGAAATAGTGTATACCAACTGACAATTTTTCTTAAAACTTCTTGACGAAGTTGACTAGAAACTTCATCAAACCCATGATCACCCTCAGGATAAATGACCAGTTCTTTTTTTCCTTGGCTAAATCTGAAAAACTGTTTGGCGTCTTTTGTGGAAACTTTAGTATCTAGAGCGCCGTGAAGAATAAGAACAGGAAATTTCGCGTGTTTTTCTAACTTGCCTTTTAAGTTAAGCTTTTTAAAGTCTTCCCAAATCTGAGGACCAAATTCTGTTACACTGCCATCACTTCTTGGCATTTTCGTTATTTCTTGAGTGTCAATTTTTACATTTCTTTCACTCAAAACTTTTTTAAGACTTTCCCCAGGACTAAAAACAGCCGATAAAAAAACTAATGATGAAATCTTCAAGGGCAATGCTTGAATAACTGACGGCCCACCTATTGATTGAACTAAAATTCCAATCCTATTTTTATCTACTAGAGGCTCTTTTTGAAGATAATTGAGGACATCTTGTACTTGCTGGGCCTGGCGCGAAATAGTCATTTCTTGGCATAATTGCCAAAAAATGTGGTTTTTTTAGTCATTTTTACTGATCGATTTAAAGTAAAAATACCACTTAACGAAGTTTGCTTTTCTTTCTCTTTTTAATCCTCGGTGAATGCTTAATTTTGTCTTTAGGTGGGAAAACTCTCCTTCAAGACCATTGATGTCTTTTGGAAGTTTTGAATAGTCAAGATAAAGAAAAAGATTATCTTTTGATCTTGTAATTGTTCTGAAAGTTCTTCGTAGGTTTTTATGGGTGTACCACCATGTAAGTCTTTCTTCTCCATTTTTGAAATAGGTTCTTGCCTTGATTAAATCTTCATATCTTTTTTCCAATCTTTCAAACCATTTAAGCCAGATGTTTTTCTCGTAATGATTGTTAATCTTGTTTAAAAATCTTACTAATTCTAAAAGCTCTGTTCCTGCTTTTGTCTTAGGATTCTTAGTTAAAAGAGATTGACAGAGTCTTTGAAGATGAACTAAACAATGCTGGTGAGGAATATCGGACGGTAGAATTGATTTCAAGGCTGAGACAAGGCCGCCATGTCTATCGCTGGTGACTCCCTTAATGATATATTCTAGCTTGATAATTTGAATTAGGTTAAAATAATAAGAAAAGTGATTTTCTCTCAAGACAAAGTCCCAAAAGATGATTCTTTTTCCAGCTTTATACACTAAAGCACAACCCCATCTTTTAAAATATGTACCATCAATCTTAAGATAAATCTCTTTTGGTGTTTTTGGTTTTTGAGGATTAGGAGGATTATCTAAAAACTGGTAGAAACATCTTAGTAGGTTTCTTGTGGAGGTTTTAGAACGGCTATTTAAAACCAGATCTTCAATCGTTGCTCCTGTTGTAATCCACTTGACAAAAAGCTTAAAAAACTTTCTTTGTTTGTTTCTTTTTCCCGGCGTAAAAGTCTTTTTGCAATACTTGCAACGGTATCTTGCTGAAGGAGATTTTAAGCTACTCCATTTAATAGATTTTTCACCACAAACTGGACAGTTAAATCGATAGTTTTTTTAAAATTTGGATTGTTCATGTCCAAATTATATCAGATTAGGTCTATACAAAAGCCTAATCTAACGTTTTTACCCACATAAAGTGGCAATTATGCCCATTTCTTTGAAGTCACCCTCCGACTTCCCACAACCAGCAAAAGAAAATCTTAAAACCAAAAAACCAGCCTTGACCAATTTTTCTGCAATTTCATCAAAACTCCCTGCCCATTCATGCAAGTCCATGGCTAGCCCTGGCACCATCAAAACCGCAGGATATTTTCCACCAGACCTGCCTTGCCGGCAGGCAGGGGCGGACCAGCCTCTGACTGGCCTTTCTGAATATTCTTTCAAAGCCTCTAGTTTTTCCCCAAATCGGTTTTTAATAAAGATTTTTTTAGAAATCATTCTTCTTTAATCTCTTATTAGCCATACGCTTTCATGATGCGATCGCGTTATCAAATCGTATAGCTAAAAAGTTCTTTTTATTTTAATTTCTTCTCTAATGTCAAATGATATGCCTTAAACCCAATTTTTTTATAAAATTTTATTCCTAACTGATTACTTGCAGAGGCAGTCACAGAAATATAGTTAATCTTTTTCGTTTTACACCAAGAAAAGAACTTTTGAGCCAACCTATCACCAATCCTTCTCCTTCTAAACTCAGGTAAAACAAACATATTTTCAAGTTCTGCGTATTGAACTCGAATACGATAAAATTTTCTTTTTTGCAAACCTCCGACTAAATAACCAACAATTTCCCCGTTAAGTTCTGCAGTTAAAGCATATCCATCATGTTTCGTTATTCTTTCTTTATAATAACTCCGCCCGATCTTACTATATGTCCATTTCAAATTAAGCGTCTTATCACGCTTAAAATCTTCTTGAAAAAGAAGATAATTCAAATGAAGAATATCTTGAAGATCTCTGAGTTCTGCTTTACGAATTCTCACAGTCATCTTGACAGTTCTCCTTAACGACTATACGCAAACATACAACGATCGTCGCATCTAAACGTATAGTCCCATAGTTTCTTTACTACTACTCCCTACTTGCTTAATTAATAAATATGTAAAGTCTAAGAAACAAATATTTTCATATTTTTCTGCTCAAGTGCGCAATGAAGTCGATAAATTCACCCTTTCCTTCTTCGAAATCTGTTTGCTGACCATATTTATCACACATCACACAATGACTATGAAGCACATCCCCACGGATCTACATCAGGTTTTTGGCTTAAATATTTGGATGTCGGGCAAAAATCAAGCGAACACTCTGTCTCTTGAACCTCTCCAAAACAAGGTGTTGAGCCGTAAATAAGCTGAAGACATTCTTTTTGCACTTTTTTATCTAACCAATTTATACTGTTCTAGCTTCCGTTTGACTCACCTCACGCTGGATAGCCCGATCGGGACCTCAGACGTGAGGCCAACTAAGCTTTTTTCTCACCCAGCAAAGAATGGATTTGATCTTTTGAATATTTAGGTTTTTCTGGCTTATAACCTAAAATCTTTTTAGCTTTTGCATTGCTAATATGCTCTAAATCATCAACAATACTAAAAGCTTCATGCCATAATTTACTCTGATAATCTAACGCTAACTTAATCGCTTGACAAGCATTATTAATACTGATACTCGTTCCTAAAAAAACCTTGTTAATCGGCCCAAATCTTAAAACAGCGGTCTCAATTTTTTTATTTAAGCCATACCAAGCCATAACTTGTTCAGCCATGACTTTACTAACGTGATAAGACAGGTCTATTGCTCGACAGGAAAGCTGATTAGCTTTAATATATTGGGAAACAACTTTTTGATCTTCTTTAATTGGCGTTTGGAAAGGAATACCCTTCTCTATACCATAATAAGTGGTTGAACTAGCATAAATAATTCTTTTTAAGCGGTTGTTGTAAGCGGCCCGAGTAATATTAAAAGTCCCTCTGACATTATTATCAAAATATTCTTTAAAAGATTTGCCTTCGACCGGCGCGGGAATCGCCGCCAAATGAACAACTTGACTACAGCCTTTCATCTTTTTAATTAACTTTTCATAATCAAGTAGGTCATCTCCATCCACCAAATCAAAACCAACAATTTTATAATCTTTTCCATGTCTTTCAACAAATTCTTTTCCTAAATAACCCTTGTCTCCGGTAATAAGAATTTTCATATTTCTAACTCACCAAAAGCAAGCCAATAAAACTCAAAACCGCGCCGAGAATTTTTTCCAGCAAATTATCTCGTTCTTTTAAAAACACGGCTGCCAATAAAACAGTCAGAATAACAGGTGTTAAATTAATAACAATCACTTTTGATGAATTGTCTACCAATTGGAGAGCAGAAAAAAAGGCTAAACCCGAAATCACAAAAAGAATAGAAAATAATAATAATTTCTTAAGCAATTGCCATTTTAAAAATACTTTCATTTTTCTAATTGTGTAAGGATTAAGCATCACAACAAAACAAGCAGGCAAGATATAGCCTAAAAAAATATAAGGGTAAACCTTAAAAGATTTTAGTAAAAACCGGTCATTAGTATTGCTTAAACCAAAAACAACCGCTGAAAGTAAAGCCAGGCCTTCTTTTTTGGAAAAAGACAACTTGGCCGATCGAATATTAACCAAAACCACTCCAACTACAATTAAAAGCGTTCCCAGCCATTGCTTGGCCAATAAACCTTCTTTAAGAAGAAAACTAGAAGCCAAAATAGTAACAAAAACTCGAACAGAAAAAATAACCGCATATCTTGAGGCTTCAACATATTTTAAAGCTTTAAATTGAGAAATAGCGCCAATACCATTAAGAGTCATCATTAAAAGAATGTTGGGCAGTAAAGGCTTAATATCAGGAAAAGACAATTTTCCAAAAAGCAAACCAAATACTCCAAGCATTAATCCCGTGGAAACCTGGAAAAAGACTAAATAGGTCGTGGAGTCGCTTGTTTCTTCTTTTAAAAGCACCCTCTGCAGCAAAGTGGCCACCGAATACAAAACAACACTGATTAAAATCAAAACCTGCCAAGTCATATTAAAAATTATTTAGAATTATTTGCCAAAATCTAAATATCTAAATTTAAATTACAACCTCCAAATTTTCCGCTTTTGCGTGAAATTTGGAAAACTATAAAGTCTATTATAAGGTCTTTTTTATCTTTAACTCTTGAGAAGTCCATTTTGTTGACAAAAAAACCATTTTATGATATTCTGCTATTGGTTGGATGCCTTGGTGACCACCGTCCGTCATTGGCGGTCTGAGCCAAGGACTATCTCACCCAGAGTGAGAGCTCCAGCCTTTTTTTGTTTGATAAAATAGTCTAAAAATCTGATCAGCTTTAACAATTATATCAGGCTTTCTTTTCCCTCGAAATACTTCAAGAGCAATCTTATGCGCCCGACTTTCTCTTCCAATTTGACTAAAACTGATTTTTGGCGCCTGTCCTTTTGTTCGAATAAATAAATTCAAAATAAGATCTTTAATTAATGGCTCATGACCTGGATATTCTTTATCAATAACAACTTCTCTTATTCTTTGACCTTTTAATAAAATAAAAACAAGCCCAGCAAAAATTTTGTAGATAAAGACTTTCCGAGGATAATCTAAAGCCCGCATTGATTTGACCAGCCTTTGTTTTTCAACACCACTGATTTTCAACGATCTTGTTTTCCCATTAGCAAAAGCAACAACCGTTAGCCTATTCGTGTCCTCAACCTTCCCCGATTGATCAATCTGATATTTCATTATATTTTTAAATCTTTCATAAAAGCTTCATATTCTACCCAGCCGCTTTTCTTAAAACTTATTTTCTCATACCAGCTTTTAGGAAAATCTTTTCTATCACTTGCTAAGAAATGAATTCCGAGAATCCCTTCCTGTTTTGCTTTCTCAATTACTTTTTTTAACAGAGCCCTGCCAACACCTTGTTCACGACATTCTTTTTTTACTTGAAGTGCGTCAACAAACAACATTGTTCCTGTATAATAAGGGTTGATTCTGCAAAAAATCGCTCCTAAACAATTTTCTTTTTCATCAACAGCGGCAAAGCAATATTCAGGAAACTCTTTAACATTTCGCCATAAATACTCTTTAGTCGTCTTTAAATCCCATTCATAACCCGACACTGAATATTCGTCAATATAAAGCCTAGCCATTTCCGCCAAATATTTTTCATTAAAAGATACTATTTTCATTTTTTAATTTTAACACAAAATTCTTCCTTTATTAATTGATTGTTACTTTACCAAATTTTCCGCTATTGCGAAAAATTTGGTAGATAAAATTAGATTAAAACTGCTTAATCTTTTTAATTGCTCTTATAATATTAGGCTCTGAAGATTTAAAAGCAGCCTGATTCAACCCAAACCAACCCCAGTCGTGAAATTCCCTTTTATCAGAATTAAGACTTGTCCTTTCATCAATCTCAACCAAAAACCAAATATCATTATGAATGTGGCCGGCATCTTTGCCTTTAGTTGTAATTCTGCTGACAAAAAAAGGTTTTAAAGCTTTTTTCCAAGAAATATCCAGCTCTTCCTTAAGTTCACGAATAACCGTTTCTTCAAGACTTTCCCCTTTATCCACATGACCACCATTAGGAAGCCAAAGACCTGATTTTCGATGATGGACCAAAAACATCTGAGTTTTTTGAAGATTAACCACAGGAAAATAAGCGCAAAGATGGGCTTGAGGATTTTCTTCTCTATAAATTGACTCACCAGACTCAAGCCAGTCAAGAATCAACTCTTTATCTTTCTTCTCTTTTTCATCCATTGGCTCAATTTTATTAATTAGTAATAGATAATCTGTTGTTACTTTACTCATAATATCTTTGTTTTAGCCACACGTTTCTGTCCACGGCCGTGGATGAAAACGTGTGGCTAAACTATTTTAAAATATTAAAATTTTCCCAACAAATTTCTAACCCGAATTATAATTCCATTAAAACTCCACTGAGAAACGGTTTTAAAAGGCCAGTCAATTTGGTTGGTAACTACTTTATCATCTTTAACTATTGCCAAAAAAAGTTCTAAGCCTTCTTTTTCCTCACCCACTTCAATATTGGCGAAAATTGTTTGTTTTTTAAAAGGCATTACCTCATCAAAAACATCAAAAGAATATTTGACTTTGTCTTTTGTCTCACCCACCAATTCTAAATAATAACCATCTCGCCAAGCCCAAATTCCCTGACCTTCATTTAAAATCTCAATTTTAACTTTGTTTTTTGAATTGGCAATTAATTTTTCTGGCAATTGAGAAACAATCACTAATTTTTGCTCCTGCTCGGGCTCGCCTTTGGTTTTACTGATACCCAAAACCTGACCGTGTTGAGGATAAAATTCTTTTGGCTCACCGGGTTTGCGCCAGGAAAAATGATCAAAAAGATCACCCTGATAATTTAAAATAAAAGGAGTAATCGCTATCACCTGCTCATCATTGATTAACTGCTCAAAATAGGTTTGAAAGTTTTTTGTCGCTGCTTCGGCAGAAAAATAACTTCTCTCCTCATTTAAACCTTCCGCATGAGGCCAACCGGTTTCAGTAATAAAGACCGGCAGATCTTTTTGAACACCCAAAGATTTTAAAAGATCCAGCTCCCAAAGA
Organism: Candidatus Microgenomates bacterium; assembly: GCA_016782545.1. Next base: position 1,847 of record JADHYG010000001.1, on the reverse strand, counting down.
TAAGTTTTTATTGAATTGCGGCCAGAGCCGGTTGGCGAACCCACATAACCATGATTAGGATAAGAATGAGAACTCCAACCATCTATATATTCAAATATTTGCGGTTTATTAACCAGAACTATTTGTAAAAATATTTTTTCGTCAAAATAAAGAGGCGGTTTTTGCGGGGCGGCGGCATCAAATCCAGCCAGCATCACAAAAAAATCAGCATTAGTTTCTTTTAAAATTTTAGCAAACTCAAAAGCAATTAAGGCATAGTCTTGAGGATCGGCTTGGCCGCCCCACTCTTGACCGTGATTAGGCTCATTAAACAAAACAAGGTAGCGGTTTTTAATCACCCAATTCAAAGAATCTAAAAACTCAGCCCATTCTTTAGCTTGTTCAATTCTCGGCCTGCGCCAATTTTCGCCCTCTGCTGAAGTAGCCAACCGAATAATGGGAATCAAGTGCAATTGGCGGCATAAATCAAAAACTCCCTGCCATTTATCTTTATTCCGATCCCCTTCTTCCATCACCAGAGTGACATAACCCCAGTCGCCGCCTGAAGAATTAACCAAATCAGCCGCGTCTTCCAAGTCCTCATTACCAGGCACGGCCAAATGAATACCAAATTTGTTGTTTTGATAATTAATTTTTTCAAAAGAAGCAAAAGTTTTTATTGACGCAGCAAAACAAGCCAAAATGACAATTAATAAAGTAGATATAACCTTTTTTACCATGTCCTAATTATATCACGCCTGATTAAAATACTGAAAACAAACAACACAGAGGTGAACGATCACTTGTCTTTGTGCTAGAGTTAGAATGGCGGGTTTCAATTCCCTATCTTCTTCTCATACACATACAGCCTATTTTCTTTGTCATAAAAAGAATGCGGCCAATTGGGAAATTTAAAGGTGTAAGAAATGACCCGAGCGCCGGGTTTGAGCTCTTTCAAAAGCTTTTTCTCCATCCTCTCCATATGCTGGGTGATTAAATATAAAAGAACCACATCTGCATCGCTGATATCCTGTCCCCAAAAATTCCGCCATTTTATTTGAGCATTTTTTCTCACCCTAGCAAGCAAAATCCTCACCCATGAAATCAAAACTAAAAAGGGATTGATTTCATAACCAATTGCTCTTGCGCCTTTTTTGGCGGCCATAATCACCAATCTCCCATCACCAGAACCCAAATCATAAACCCTTTCCCCTTTTTTGATTTTTGCCAACTCCGTCATCTTTTTTGCTTCTTTTTTCCTCATCACAATATACGGCGCACCAGTAAAAAAGGAAAGGATCAAAAAGAAAATAAGAAGAATGAAAATTAAATCAAGCATGACATTAGAACATTGCTGAATAACTTGAATATTCTTGTCATTCCAGGCTTGACCTGGAATCTATATAAATCCTGAATCCCACCTGCCAGCGCCTGATGGCCTGCCCGACTTCGCCTTGACGAAGTCATGGCGGGCGGGCGCAGCCTATGGCGGGCGGGCAAGTTCAGGATGACAATTTGAAATGTTGTTCAACAATCTCATAACTACAGGATATGGACAAAATGACAGGCGATCGCGTGCAGTTTTGTCCGTCTTTATTTTTCCCTTATTCGCACACCCCCTGGCGTGTCTTCGATAATGAAACCCAATTCTTTAACCTTTTTTCTAATCTTATCGGCCTCTGGCCATTTTTCTTCTTGACGGGCTTTTTCTCGTTCTTCAACTAACTTTTTAACCTCGGCTGGAATTTTGTGTTTTTCTGTTTTTACTTCAGCAAGTTTTAAACCAAAAACCTGATCAAAGTTTAAAATTAGATCAAGCTTATCCCCTGGTGGAATATTTGACTTAACCACTTCCCACATTAGAGCCA
>JADHYG010000033.1 GCA_016782545.1 Candidatus Microgenomates bacterium | reverse complement strand
TCAAGAGAGGTAAGCCAATTTCTGCCTGCTTTATAAGCTTCTAATTTTCCTTGTCGAGCCAGTAAATTTAAATATTTAGCAGAATAAGGTGTTTTTTTACTAATATCGGATAAAGAAATAAATTTTTCTCTTTTTTTAGAAATGGGTGTTAAGGTTTTAAGATAAATCTCAAGCGATCTTTCAACGGCTTGAGCTATAAGTCATCTCGACCTGGAATTGTTCCTGAAGTTTTTTAACAGCCGATTTTGGCAATGGCCGAAGCTTATTTAACCGATCAAGCTTGACATCAATTCGTTTTTGAATTAAAGGATCAATGAATTTTATCATTTTCTTAATATGGTTTATCTTTATTTTTATTCTATACCATATTAAGAATTTGTCAAGTGGTATATAGATCCTGAATTAAATTCAGGATGACAAGAGTGAAGATAACGAAATGAATTTCGTCACTCCAATTTATTATAGATCCTGAATTCTAACACCTCTAAGGTGTTATAGATAGAACACCTTTGGTATTTATTTAAATTCCCAGAGCTTGCCAAGATACTTTAAGGCTTGGAAACCAACATATTTAATACCGTCAATGGATTTGAGCTGAGAAAGAGTATTAAGGATAAAACGAGGCGTCCAGATAGAACGGCTATAAAGACTGCGAACAGCGGCTAAAAGCTTTGCTTCAGAAGATTTTGTTTTCATAATTGGCTCGCGCATATCATAACGATTCCAATCTTTTGTTTTTAACAAATTGTTTTTCTGGCAATAATCAAACAAGGGCGTACCAGGATAAGGAATAACAACCGTTGCCTGCATTGAATCAGCTAAGCCACTTTTAAAGAATTTTTCTGCCAATGAAATAGTGTTTTGAGTGTCTTTTTCATTTTCCCAAGGGTAGCCTACCATGATCGTTAGATGGGGCATTAAGCCTCCTTTTTTTGCCCATTTTAAGACTGGTTCTATTTGTTCAACCTTCAAATTTTTATTAATTTTGTCTAATGTTTTCTGCGAAGCAGACTCCAAACCATAAAGAATAAAACGAAAACCGGCTTTACCCATTAATTGATAATCTTTTTCATTCAAACCGGCATTAAATCTCATATTGCAATTCATTCTGATTTTTTTGTTATAACCTCGTTTAATCATTCCTTGACAAAATTCTCTCAGCCAATCTCCAACCGGAAAAGTGCCGCTGTCATCCATTATTTCTTTAACCTGATATTTTTCAATTAATTGACCAACTTCATCAAGAGCTCTCTTCACTTTTATTTTTCGATAACAAGAACCCGGAAAAAGAGTCGTCCAAGAGCAGTTTTTAACAGCTAAAAAATTAACAACATAAGAATGATCTTCTTTCACCGTTATGTTATAGACAAAACCTTTAAATGACTGTTTTGCAACTTCTACTATCGGGACAAAAACAAAGTCTTTTAACACAAATCCTCTTTTATAGGTAACTTTTTTTGTGTCAAATTTTATTTCAGGAAAAACCTTGGGAATATCTTTTCTAAAGAGAGTAATTTCATACTTAGTTGACTCATTTTTTTTAACAGATTCTCTAGCTTTAAAACCAGGAATGACATCAAATCTCAATAATATAGAAAAGACTTGATCTGCCAATCTTTTTGAAGTTGTTACTAAAATATATTCTGCTCCACCATCCTTTTCCTCTCTTTTCCTTAAATGAGCATCTCCTTTAAATATTCCTCTTAATAATGCTCGCTGTTTAACTAGAGGAAGGTGTAGAAATTCACTGGGGATCATCTTGTGATAACAATCATGCCCAAAAAGCACTTTAAAAAACTTAGACACTATTGTCGCGCCAATATAAAGTTGGCGAGTATTATTTTTAGAGTTGAGAAAATCGTTTAAGGAAATTTTAAAATTTTTTTTAAATAAAAATTTTGTTTGCCTAATAAGATTCTTTTCTTTTTTGCTAAACGTCCAACCTAAAGTCGACGAGTTGGGTCTATTTTTAAGGTAAGAAACATGTCCTTCGGCCAGATAAAGACCACACAAAAAAAGAAAATCTTCTTCCAGAAAAATCTTGAGAGGTATTTTATGTAATCCCCACTTAAACGACATTTTTTCTTTATCGTAGGTGAAAGAATTCTTGGCTGCGTTCAAAGAATTTTCTTTCTCTAGTAAAATGTATCTATTTACTGTTTCCCTATCTATATCTAATTTTCTAGCAATGGTTCTTTGCGAATAACCATTTTTGTTTAGGAAAAGCGTTTGGCTAATTTGTTCTTGAGAAATTTTTCTTAGAGTTTTGAATATGGTCGGCTCTCTCTCAAGGACTTTTTTAACTGCAATAAACTTAATATCTTTGACTTTTCTATCAATGGGTATAACCAAAAAATCTCCTTTTCTAAGATTTCTTGCTTCAGTGAGAGAAGCCTTATAATTAAAATAGTGTTTGTTTTTACAACTCTCACAAGCAAGGAATTTGGAAATCCTATCAGGTTTGCATATATAGGTCCACCCACCTTTTTTTGTACAGCGCTTGAGTTTGTCTTTGGACAAAAAGTAAAGTTTATGATTCGAAGTAAGTTTTAAATCAAAGGGGAGGTAGAGAGAAGATATTTTCAAGATTTCTTCGTTGACAAACCTTTTGTGCCAAGCCACAACTTTACCGTATCTTCCTCTATGAGTCAAAACTTTGCAATTTTTTCTTTCATCTACGATCTCTTTGATAGGAATAAGGCCATCCTTGGTAACAACTTGGCTACCTCCAGTAAGACAAAAAGTACACTTCCCCCACCAACAATCCCGACCAAACATGGTATAAGCTCCCGGCGCTCGGTAAAAATTAGAATTTTTATAAGCATATAATTGCCATTTAGTTAAATCCCGATCAATCATGGGAAGACTGTTCAAATCATGCTTTTTTAATTTGAATTTACCCGTATTTAAAACTTTAGAATTTACACATTCCCTTATTGTTCGAGCTTGTCGAGAACCCTTGCTTCTCGACTCGCTACGCTCGCTCGAAGAATAACTGGGCAACTCCTTTCTATACCAAATCCCCGGTTCAAGCTTGGCTCTTTTGCTTAAATGCTCTACTAAATTAAGCAGTGAAAAATCATAATCGCCGCCGGTTAAAATATAATCAACCGGGCAGTTTTCCATAGATTCTCGAGGCAAAGCAGTGACATGATCGCCGACAAGAACAATTTTGATATTTGATATTTGAGCTTTGATATTTGATATTATTTCCCAATATTTCTTAATCACTGGTGTTTTGACTTCCAGCATAATCAGATCAGGCTTTGCTTTTTTTACTTCCTCTAACCATTTTTCATAACTCCATTTTTCAGCCAAGCCATCAAGCCAAACAACTTCGTGTCCTTTGGATTTTAAAAGAGTCGCGGCTGAAGCAGGAACAACAGGATAAATAAAATAAGCCATCGGACCTGAAGCTGTCCACTGAAACTGTCGATTTTGAGAAATTTGAGGAACTCCTTTTGAAGTTCTAAATGATGGATAGCTAATAACAATTTTCATCAAAATTTAGTATACCTTTTTTAATAAAAAATACAACCCTATGGGTGGGACATTATTCTTCGAGCGAGGCTAAAAGCCGAGTCGAGAAGTCTCATTGATGGTTAGTTCTCGACTCACTTACGTTCGTTCGAACAATAAAGTTGTTATTTATGTCCCAGCCACAACCCTATTCACTCTCCTTTAAAAGAATATATTTGAAAGAATCTGGATTTTTAGGATTATAAACCAAGGAAGAATAGTTAATTAAAACAGCGCTGTCTGACAGGCTTTTAGCCGCATGGGCAATATTAGGTCCAATTTGGAGACAAATAAACTCAGGATCATCGGTGTCTAAAATAAATGACTGATGTTCTTTTGTTTTAATATCTTCAATTTCAATCTGAACCTTGCCAATAACAACACCAAAATATTCTTCTTTTTTAGTATGATAATGGTTGCCTCGAATAACCCCAGAGCGGTTAAAAGCAGCAAAATGTATCTCGCCGAAAAATTGAGCTTTTTTTAATTCTTTTTGGCTTAAAAACTCTACTAAAGAACCACGATGATCAGTGTGTTTGGGTTTTTTGATTAATTTAAAATTCATTAATGTTATTTTACCATTTTAAGTTAATTTTTGATGATATAAGCCTCCACCCCATTGTGGAGTGGTTTTGTCCGAATCGGACAAAAACGGCTTGTAGCGCTCTGTATTCGCTCCACTCATTCCATTTATAGCGCTTCACCGGTCAAAGCGTCGACCGGTTTTCGCTTTCTTGCTATAATCTAACCATGACTGGAAGATTATTTTTCGAGCGAGGCTGAAAGCCGAGTCGAGAAGTCTATTAGATTGCTGATTCTCGACTCTCCGCCAGCTGGCGGATCGCTCGAATAATAACTTGGATAATTATGTTCCAGCTATAATTTAAACATGAAAAGCATCAGTGTCATTATGGCAACTTTTAATAGCGGCGGTGTTCTGGAAAAATGCCTTCAAAGCATCCGCAAGCAAGAATATGATCAAAGTAAAGTCGAAATTATCATTGCCGATGGCGGTTCTACTGACGAAACCGCTGAAATAATTAAAAAATACAACGGTAAAGTAATTTTAGAAAACACCGGCAGTTCGGAATCAGCCAAGGCCATTGCCTTAAAACATGCTAAAAACGAAATTCTCCTGATGGCTGCCAGTGATAACATTCTACCTCATGAAAACTGGCTCAAAAAAATGGTTTCTTTTTTTGACAAAGAACCCGAGATTACCGGCTGTTACCCTTGGCGATATACTCATCAAAAAAAAGACAAAATATTAAACCGCTATTTTGCTTTATTGGGCGCTAATGATCCAGTGGCTTATTTTCTAGGAAAAGCTGACCGTCAATCTTATTTTTCTTCGAGATGGAGTCTTGCTGGAAAAGTAAAAGACAAGGGTGAGTATTTCTTAGTTAAATTCAATAAGGATAATATGCCAACATTGGGAGATAATGGCTTTTTGATTAAAAGGAAAGTGCTTCTTAAGGCAAAAGTAGACGAAAAGCATTTTTTCCATATTGATGTTATTTGGGATTTAGTTTCTCAAGGATATAATCAATTTATAGTGGTTAAAAATGATATTGTTCATTCAAGCGGAGAAAAATTCTGGGAATATTTTCGCAAAAGAAAAAAATATATGGAGAATTTATATCTGCACAATTTAGAAAGAAGACGTTATTTTTTATATAAAAAAGGTAGAGATCAAAAGAAAATTATCGCCTATTCTTTTTATTCTTTAACTTTAATACTGCCAATAATTGATTCTTTTCGAGGGTATTCAAAAGTTAAAGATAGAGCTTGGTTTTTACATCCTCTTGTTTGCTTTCTTATTTTTTGGATCTATTTTTTGTCGGTCATCAACTGGCAAGCTTGGAATTATTTGGGAATTCTTGAAACCAAGTTAAAGCGTATTAATTAACAGCCTGCTTAACATTGTGGCTGGGACATAAATAACAACTTTATTGTTCGAGCGAACGTAAGTGAGTCGAGAACTAACCATCAATGAGACTTCTCGACTCGTCCCGCAATGCGGGACTCGCTCGAAGAATAATGTCCCACCCATAACATTGTATGAAGCCTAAACTCTCAGTCATCATCTGCACTTTTAACAGAGACAAAAGCTTAAAAAAGTGTCTTGAGTCTTTAGCTCAACAAACTTTTTCTCATTTTGAAGTGATTATTATTGACGGTGGGTCGACTGACAACACTAACAATATCATTTTGAAATATTCAAAGAAATTAAAAATTAAAAAAGTTATTTACAAAAAGAAAGAATTATCCAGAGTTAGAGATCAAGGCTGGCGAAAAGCAAAAGGAAAATTTATTTCCTGGATTGATGACGATGTTATTGTTTCTAAAAATTGGGCTGAATCAATTGTAAAAATACTTGATAATCATGCTGATATTGCTGGCGTTAGCGGCCCAACAATAGTTCCCCAAAAACTTTTGCAAAATCGAGATGTTTTTTCTTTTTATCATCAAAGCGGATTTATTGGTTTATTAGGAAAATTTTGGAATTATTTTTTTCTTGAGGGAGAAAAATTTGAAGTTGGAAAAATCTTTAAAAGCGGTGCCTGGTCACCAGGTTCAAATCTCCCCTCCTCTTTGAAAATCAAAGGCTTAAAAGAGGTTGATTATCTTGAAGCTTGTAATATGACTCTTAGACGAGATTTAATTGTTAAAGTTGACGGATTTGATTATGAATACACTGGAATTGCTGAATGGTCAGAATTAGATTTGGCGATGAGAATTAAAGAATTGGGCTATCGTCTGGTTTTCAGTTCTAAAATCAAAGTTAATCACAATATCTCTCAAGAAGGGGTTTATTCTCGAAGAGTTCAAGCTAAAAAAAGAATGGAAAATTTTTTCAAATTTTACTTTCGCCATATTTTTAAATTCAGAATCGACTATGTTTTTAAGTTTCTATCTTATCTCCTCTTTCTTAATTGTTATTGGATTTACAAAACAATTACTACTAAAAATTTCGACTGGCTGGGCGGCTTATTAGGAACTTTTAAAGGAGTAAAATATATTTATAAAAAAGTTAATCAGAAATAATACATTTGTCATTCTGAATTTAATTCAGAATCTATATAGATGCTGAAACGAGTTCAGCATGACAGAGGAGGCAAGTAATATGAAATTTTGTTACTCATCACCTCTAATAACATATGATTGGGTATCTATCTTAGAATCCTACAAAAAGTATGTTTCAAAAAATGATACTGTCTTGGAAATTGGTGCTTCAAATATAAAAAAGACAAAGGATTTGGCAAAATGGTGTCAAAAACTAATTGGAGTAGAAATCCTTGCGGAACAAACACCAAAAAACTTTGCAAATGTTGAATATTTAGTTGGTGATTGGCAAGAACTTACAAAATTCATAAAACCTGCCAGCATTGACATTACTGTAAGCAGTCATGTTATAGAACATGTTTCTAATGATTTACAAGCTCTTGATGAACTATATACTGTTTTAAAGCCTACTGGTATGGCTTTAATTACTACTCCAAATAGAAAACGCCTCACAAGAACTATTGTAGAATTATTTACTGGTGAAAGAAAATTCCCTCATTTAGAACACCAGCGAGAATATATTGAAAAAGACTTGCTCTCTTTATTAAAAAAATCTAAGTTTCATAAATATAAAGTCATTCCTTTAGTTTTTGGCTTACACGCAGGTCCGGTGTATTTTTACATGGAAAAGGTTCCTAAATATTTTAGGAAGTTTGCCAATTTTTTAGAAATTCATCTTTTCAAAGAATAATTCATGAATCTTAAAACTTTAATTATCTTGTTTATTAAATTTCTTTTTATAAATTTTTATTACAAAATCGAAAAATTTGTTATTTCTATTTCAAAAAAATATGACAAAAAAGGAAAAAAATTATTAGACATTGGTGCTGGAAATAGTCCCTACAAAAAATATTTTAAAAAATTGAGTTATTTTACTCAAGACATTAAGCAAAACCAAAATAAAACCATAGATTATATTGGAAATCTTGATAAGGGTTTGAAGATGATAAAAAAAGAGAGTTTTGATTATATTCTTTGCACTCAAGTTTTAGAACATCTAAAAAACCCGCAAAAAACTTTTCAAGAATTTTATCGAATCCTAAAACCAAAAGGCAAAGTTTTTTTAACCACAAATTTTATTTATCAGATTCACATGATACCCAACGACTATTATCGATTTACGAAATATGGACTTGAATATTTAGGAAAGTCAAACGGTTTTACGATTGAACATCTAAAACCCCATGGAGGAATTTTTCATGTCGCCTCATATATTTTAACCACCCTGCCAATAAGACTATTTTTGAAAAGAAAAGTATTTTTATATCATCTCTATCTCATCTTATTTTCTCCTCTGATTATTTTTTTCAATTTAAGCGCTCATGTTTTGGATTTTTTTGATACAGAAAAAGAATTAACAATTAATTATGAGGCTATCTATAGAAAAATATAGTTTGAAATAATGACCCAAAAACAAAGATCTCCTCTTGTTTCAATAATTATTGCCAATAACAGCAAAAACCCAAGAAGCAAAGAGTTTCTCTTTTCTTGCTTGGCTTCGATCAAAAAAAACACATCTACTTCATATGAAATCATCATCAAAGACGGCGCTTTCACCGGCCCTGCCAAAGCTCGCAATCTTGCGGTGAAAAAAGCTCGCGGCAAGTATCTTCTGTTTCTAGATTATGATACTGAAGTTGATAAGTCATGGTTGAAAAACACCATCCAATATTTAGACAAACATCCAAAGATCGGAGGCGGACAACTTAAATTACTGCGTTTAGACCGAAAAACAATCTTTGACAGCGCTGGAGAAAAATTAACTCCATTTGGATTTTTGGCAGAACAAGCCCAAGAAGCAAAAGACAAGGGACAATTTAACAAAGTCCAACCCATATTCAGCAGTAAAGGGGCGGCCATGATTGTCCGTAAAGATGTTTTTGAAAAAATCAGCGGGTTTGATAAAGACTATTTTATGTATTGGGAAGAGCCGGATTTGACCTGGCGTATTTGGAAGGCTGGTTATGAATTTGTTTTTCTGCCAATGGGAAAAGTTTGGCACGCCTATGGTACAAAAAAGAAAAAAGTAGAAACTAAATGGGATATTCAAATAACATGTCTTGGATGTCGAAATCATCTTGCTACCATTGTCAAAAATGGCGTTGGTTTATCCGGACTAAAAATGCTTATCTTTGTGGCAAACGCTTGGATTGGTCTTTTTTTTCTTTTTTTATTAAAACTTGATTTTAGAAAAGCTTTTGCAATTCTTCAGTCTTTTTATTGGCTGGTAATAAATTCTAGTAAAATATTACAAAAAAGAGCAGACTTAATTGAAAGATTGGGTGATAAATTCTATTCAGATCCAAAATGGATGTTTCAGGTAAAAGATAGTCGAGGTATAAATTGGTATCTTGGCAAAGGAATATCTTATATTTTAGGACGGCCTTATTAAAAATGAATAAACAATTATTTTTTTCAAAAGTAGAAAGATACAAAGATCCTTCGACAATTTTGTTTCGAAGCATAGAGCTTGGATTGTTGAAAAAAAAATTAAGCAAAGCTTTGAAATGCAATGTTGTTTTGGATTTAGGCTGTGGCGATGGAATCGCTGGATCACTGATATTTGATAAAAAAATAGATTATGGACTTGATAACAATAAATACTTTGTAAACCTGGCTAAAAAAGGAAAGGTTTACAAAAAAGTTATCTATGCTGATGCCAAAAAAATACCATTAAAGAATAATTGTGTGGATTTGGTCTTTTCCAACTGTGTTATTGAACATATACAAGATTTAGACGCAGTTTTGAAGGAGGCTACCAGAATTCTTAAAAAAGAAGGGTATTTTATCTTTACTGCGCCGAGCAATAATTTTAAGAAGTACGGCCTATTCTCGCGTCTTAAGTTAAACTGGTTGGCAAAAATTTATGGCAGAGCAAGGGATAGGAAATTGAATCATTACAACTGCCACTCTATCAAAAAATGGACGCAAATTCTTAAAAAAAGAGGTTTTAAAGTAATTGACAAATACTATTATATTGATAAAGAAGCAGCGGAATTTTGGGATTTTCTGCTTATTTTGTTTTTTGTATTAAAAATTAATAAAAGTCTTTCTGCTTTTGTTTATAAAAGATTTGCAAGAGAAAAAATATGTAACCATTTTCTTAACAGTAAAGCTGCTGGCTCATACGCGGCGGCAATTTGTATTATTGCTAAAAAGAAATGAAAGCATCTATCATCATCGTTAACTACAATGGAAAAGAGTTTATTGGCGAATGTATAAATTCAGTTCTTGCCTCAAATTATTATCAAGATTTTGAAATTATTGTTGTTGATAATGCCTCAACAGATGGTTCTGTTGAATTTATTAACCAATTAACGAGTTTAAGGGTTAACGAGTTAAAGAATAATAAAGTCATCATTAGATTAATTAAAAGCCAAAGAAATCTCTATTTTACCGGGGGCAGTAACTTAGGAGCTGAAAAGGCTAAAGGAGAAAAACTTATTTTCTTAAACAGCGATACAGTTGTTGACAAAAATTTTATTAAAGAATTAGTGAAATTTGCCCAAAAAAATAAAAAATATCTTGTCCAGCCGAAAATTTTGTTCCATAATAATCCAAGCGTAATTGATAATGTGGGCGGTCACTATAATTTCTTTGGTTTTGGATTTGCTGTTGGACGTGGTAAAAAAGATAATGGCCAATACAATAAAAACGCCAAATTTGACTATGTTAATGGCACTGCTTTTTTAATTGACAGACAATTTTTTTTAGGACTTGGCGGGTTTGATAATCGTTTTCGCTATTTTTACGAAGATGTTGATTTATCACTGCGGGCAAGAAAACAAGGCGGCGAGTGTTGGTCATGCTGGCACGCCGTCATTTATCATCAAGGCTCTCTTACGTTTAAAAAAACTCTGACTGTCAAAGAAATAAGAAAACGCATTCGCAAAAACCGACAACTTTTACGTGTTAAAAGACTTAATCAAAATATAAAGATTATTACAAATAAACTAAGACTGTGGGAATTAAAAAAAACTATTCAAAAGAAGGAATTCTCCCTGCTTGATTTAGGATGTGGAGATGGTGATTTTGCAATCCTGGCTGCAAATGAGGTTATAAAGGTGATCGGCGTAGATAAAAAACTGCCATTTTCTACAACTCTATGTAGAGCGGTAGAAAATCTTGAATTCAAGAAAAAAAACATCAACCATTTAATTTTTAAAGAAAGGTTTGAAATAATCACCATGTATCATGTTCTTGAACATCTAAACCAGCCCGAAAAAGTATTAAAAAAAATAAAAGATTTGTTAAAACCTAAAGGATTTCTCGTGTTAGAAGTTCCTTTGGTTGGAAATTT
>JADHYG010000032.1 GCA_016782545.1 Candidatus Microgenomates bacterium | reverse complement strand
AAAGAGCAGTCGGATGGGCACTTAATGGCTGCCAGTCAGTAATATTTTTAAAGATTGCCGGAGTAGTCATCATTTTTAAAGGCTGCGTATAAACACCAATTCCATAAGGATTAAAAAGACAAAATAAAATTGAGGCTATTAAAATTTTAAAAAGCAATAAGGTCTTGGCTGGTGATTTAAACTGGATAATCTCAAAAATAATCCAAAGCAAGAGTAATATTAGCCCCATTAAAAAACCGCCATGAAGATTAACCCAAAAAGCAAAAAGAAAAGGAATTAAAAAGGCCAATCTTTTTTGGCCTTTTTCTATTTTCAAAAGAAAAAGCTGTAAAACACCTAAAAAAAGAAAAGTGATTGCTCTTGTTCTTAAACCACTGATAAAAACAATAAAAGGCGTTAAAAAAGCAAGAATAAGAAGAGAGTCTTTTGCTTTGCCTTTTTCAACACAAATCTTATGAAGAACAAAAATAGTTAAAACAGATAACAAAGCATAAAAAAAGTTTAACCCATAAAGACCAGAAATCTTATAAATTAAAAAAATAATTAATTGACTTAGCCAGGAATGATAAACATAAGGATAATCATTAAAATAAAGACCAAAAGGATTATTGTAAATTAGTGATCTAGTTTTGAAAATATATTCGCCAATCCGAAGATGAAGACCAAGGTCACCGTCAAAAATAGCTCTTAAAGAAAAAAAGAAAACTAGAAAAAAGAAAAAGAAAAGCTTTTTTTTGGTTAGCATAATTTTATTGTCATCTCAAATTATTAGTCCAAATTTCACGCTACCACCTTGTAATAGCGGACTTTCCTGCCCGCAATGCTTTCAGCATAGCTGATGCAGGCGGGAGTCCGCACCTCTTTCTAATCGCGCAGTAAACTGCGCTATTACATTTTCTTGTTGAATTTTGCTATTACATTTATGTTTCAGTCACACTTTTGCTATCTTAAAATTATCTTTCTGAGTTTTTTTAAAGCTTGAACTCGATGAGCGTATTCTTCTCTTTCTTTTTTTGAAAAAGCATCTTCGTCGTAGAATTTTTTTATTTGCGATAAGTAAAATAAGGCGCGGTAAGGATAACCTCTGGTCCATTTTTCAGCATGTTTTTCTGCAATCATGCCTCTAATTTTTCCTTCAGAAGTAAAAATTTCCCCTGATGGCAAAGCCAAAGCAACCACAGTTCTTAATTGAGCACCTCTTTTTTCTTTAGGTATTCCCTTAAGACGGCCTAAAGTATATTCAATTAACTTTTCATCAGTGGGATTTTCTTGATCGTCTGCCCATCTTTTAGATCTAACTCCCGGCTCACCATCTAAAGCATCAATTTCTAAACCACCATCATCAGCAATGGTTAACAGGCCTGATTTTTGAGAGTAAAACCAGGCTTTTTTAATGGCATTTTCTTCAAAAGTCTGGCCATCTTCAATTACTTCATCTGTAATTTGAAGATCTTTAAGGGTTAAAAGTTTTAAGGGTAAATCAATAAGGACATTTTTAATTTCTTTTAGTTTTCCTGGATTGGTGGTGGCAATAAGAAGTTTATGCATAAATTGCTAATTGTTAATTGCTAATTGTTAATTGCTCAGAGCCCAAGTTCTGTTGCAATCTTCTGCATGGCCTTTAGGGAAATTTCAATGAAATCTCTTAGAAGAATGTTTAATTTTTCTTCGCATAATTTAATGTCTTCTCTTCTGGTGCCCTTGGCAAAAGCCTTGTCTTTGAATTTTTTCATGACTGATTTTACTTTGACACTTTCAAGTTTTTTATCTGGCCGAACTAAAGCAGTGGCCACAATCAAACCAGTTAAAGAGTCACCAATAAATAAAGCCCAATCCATTTTGGTTTTTGGTTCTACACCGGTATTTTCCTTGTTATGAGCAGCCATGGTTTGAGCAACATTATCTGGAATTTCGTTTCCTCTTTCTTTTAACCATTCAGTTATTTGAATGCCTTGTTTTTCATGCGGGACTTCATCTAAATAATCACCATCATGTAAAAGACCAGCCATCATCCATTCTTCTTTTGTGCCTCCTAAATCAGAATCACCACGAGCTTTTAAAGCATTATAAATACCCGCCATCAAGACTTCGGTCGCCAGCATGTGTTTAATAATATTTTCTTCTGCTATTTTTTCTTGTAAAAATTTAATTGCTTGTTCTCGGTTGATCATTTTTTCTACTTTTCTACTTTTTCTGAACTCATCTCTTCTAATCTTTTAATTACAAAGTCTTTATCTTGATCTAATAAAAACCACGCCGCTTTGGGGCCGTAGCTTTTTCCAATCAGAGAAAGATAAAGAGCTTGAAAAGCTTTTCTTGCTGGAATATTTAATTTTTTCGTTAATTCATATAATTGAAGTTGCAACTCCTCAGGTGGCCATTTTTTTTGCTGTATTAATTGAACAACGCCTTTTAAATAATCTTTTTGTTTTTCGGAAAAATTACTAACCTCATTAGACGCTTTTTCAGTCACTTGATAAACAAGTTTTTTTGGCGCATAACCATCAAGCCAAATTTTGGCGTATTTGATTCTTTCCTCTAAAATCTCCTTTTCTTCTTTGGTAAGTTTTTTGCCTTTAATTTCTGCAAATTTTTTATAGATATCTACTGAGGGTGATTGGAGATAATTAGCCACTTCT
Source organism: Candidatus Microgenomates bacterium (assembly GCA_016782545.1). The sequence goes on along the minus strand of JADHYG010000032.1, from coordinate 8,713 downwards.
CGAAATCTTGGCAAAAAGAGTTCAGTTTTTGAAATTGGTTTTACTTGTGAAAGCTGCCAAATGCGGCCAAAATCATTTTTTTCTTCTGTTTTGTAAAATTGACGCCCACATAAATCATAATCATCAAAAAGATCAGGAATGGTATTGCCGTTCGGATCAAAATCAATGGCATGATTATATTTAGGCCTCGTCATTAAAAAGCGTAAAATCTGAGGCGGAAGTAAATTATACATATCTCGAGCCGAACTGCCTAGTCCTTTGGAAGACGACATTTTCCGGCCGCCAATAAGAAAAAATTCATAAGAAAAAGAAAAAGGAACTGGATAATTAATAATCTCATTACAAACAGCCGAAGCAATATCGTGCGAGCCGCCTTTACTCATGTGGTCTTTGCCAGCTCCTTCAATAGTAATCCCAATTGCCTGCCATTTAACTCCCCATTCAACTTTCCAAGGAAGTTTGCCAGTACCATCAAAGGGGGAAACTTTGCCTTTATAACCACAGCCAACAGCCCAACTAACTAAATCCGGCAGACATTCAAAAGAAACCTTTTTTCCATCCCAGTCTGTAACTTTAGTACTGCCTACTTTTCCACATTGAGGACAAATAACTTGAAAAGGATACCAATTATCTGGTTTGGCGCTACCGGAAATTTTTTGATAGATTTTTCTGATTTTAGGAGCCGCATCCAAAACTTTTTTAATCCCCTCATTCATTTTTCCGGATTGATAAAGTTTACTGGCCCAGATAATTTTTGGCTGACAATCGCAAGCATTAAAAACCTCAATAAAATCTTTGGCAAAATATTGAGCATAAGATTTATAACCTGCTTTTGGTGAAGGAATTCTATTTAAAGGCTGACCCATGTATTTTTTGTATTTCTTCTCATCAAGATAAATAGGAAGGCCATCCATGGGATCATGATCATCAATCACATAAGAAAAAGTTGCTTTGACTCCAGCATCTAAAAGAGTTTTATAAATCAAATCATGAGTAATTATTCCTCGAAGTGAGCCAACATGAATCCGACCCGAGGGTGTTTTCATGTCATCAACCCAATAAGGCTTGTGTTTACCGGATTTGATTATTTTTTCTGCAATTCTATCTGCCCAAAACATATTTGTTGTTTAAATTCTATCACATCTTTCTTTAATCTACTAAAAAAGCCCCGCTTGGCGGGGCTTATGTTTTCTTCTTTTTTTTACTCTATCGCTAATATTTGATAGTTAATTTTGCCCGCGGGAACATCAACTTCAACCTTAGCACTCTTTTTCTTTCCCATTAAAGCCTTTCCTATGGGAGAAGAAAAAGAAATCCGTTTTTTTAATGGATCAGCCTCCCAATCACCAACAATAGTAAAAACAGTTTTTTCTTTACCGTCTTTTAAAGTGACTTTTGAACCAATGCCCACTTTTTTCTCTCCTTTATTGGGGGTTTTCACGACTTTGGCCTTTTTTAAAATTTCCTCAAGTTCGGAAATTCTTTGATCAATAAAACTCAAGTCCTGCTTGGCAGTGCTGTAGGCGGTATTTTCACTTAAATCACCCATTTCCCTAGCATCTTTAAGCCTTTCTACTGTTTTAGGTCTTTTGACTTTTACTAGTTCTTGATGTTCTTTTTTTAATTCTTTGAAACCTTCTTGAGTTAAAAGAATTTCTTGTTGTTTTTTCATAAAATTTATTTGTACCGTCTTCATTTCCACCGCTAAAATTATATGTTTAGAGGGGGTAGTTTTGGCTTTTTTGAAAGAAAAAAGCCTAAAAAGCGAGGAATTAGGCTCTTAATATCATTAATTCTTAAAGAATTATGTTAAATATACAATATTTAATCATACTTGTCAATGTCTAGGATCTTCGATATTTATTGCGCTTATTGTAGGCCTCACACGAATTTTCACGAATTTTGGCCCGCCAATCTGCTTCTTATCTTTAGGTCTTTACCAGCGGGCCTCGCGAATTAACACGAATATTAAAATTGACCGTAGAAGATAAAATGGAGTATAATAATGAGGTATTTAGGCCCCGTCGTCTAGTGGCCTAGGACGCATGGTTCTCAACCATGTAACACGGGTTCGATTCCCGTCGGGGCTACTGAATGAAACTAAAGGCGCTTGTTTCGCAAGCGCCCATTGATTTTGGAGCTTAAAATCAAGATTTTTTAGCCGCAATTCAAAGTTCGAGCCAATAATTTTGAAGCGAACCACACAATTACTCCAAAATTAAATGCTTCAACGACCTGCCGGCAGGCAGGATTAATTCATTGAAGCAGAAGGTATTACTGTTTATTTTAATTTAGAGCTTTGTTGCGGCGTAGATTAGAGCTAAGCTCTAATCTACTTCTAATCTATTTTCTCATGATTAAAAGTTACAAACCTAGGACTATCCTAAGTCAGGCACGATTCTAGGACTATCCTGAGTTTTAGATTCAAGGGAAAGAGATTTTGGGGGTGAGATTGTTTTATTTTTTTATCCTTAATTTTCTTTTCTCAAGCTATTTTTCTTAATTATTCTTATACCTTTTATTCCAAAAAATAATAAGCTTAAAATTAATACTTTTAAAATAAAATGATCATGCATGTCAATAAAGTCTCTGGTCATGGGAGTTATTTTTCCAACGAGCAGATGAGTAAAAATACTAATTGGCAAAGTTAAGAACAACCAATTTTGTTTTGGTATGTCAATCCTGAATTTTAGAAAGTTTTTGGATAATAATGGAGAAAGCAAATATATTCCTAAGAATACTGCTGCAAAGTCAAAAATAGCGTATCTATTAAAGCGAAATTGTCTGAGAAATTCTATTGGAATCATATAATTTTATTATACCAAATTCTTGAGAAAGATTTTTAAGGGAAAGAAAGTCAAAGCTTGGCTTTGACTAAAATCCTTCCTATTTTAAGTGCGGCCGCATCTCTAGTTGGAAGGTTTGATAAGAAAGAAAATTCAATTTTTCCAAGCTGTCAAGAGAAAAAAAATTTGGGGTAGGTTTAAAAGTGATTATTAAAAAAATGAGCGCTAAAAGCTTCTCACTCGTGAAAGCAATTTGCTTTTTCGCGCTCATTTTAATTATACACTACCTTGTCAAGAATTAAATAGTTAGTTGGCGTGTCAAGGGAAAGAGATTTTGGGGGTAGATTTAGAAGTCAGTAACCTTACAAAGGTTTAATTCCTAAATCTTCGGCAAATCTTAATAAATAACCATCTGGATCTTTAATTAGAAACTCTTTACTTCCAAGAAGTTGATTATCTTGCCTATACCAACTATCTTTAGATTCAATAAAAATTGGATAATTATACTTCTTAAGATTGTCTAAAATCGATTGAACTTTATTAACTTCTATCTGAAAATTAATGCCTCTACCAAAGGGATATTCTAATTTGCCTGTACTCCAATCATTATTAACTTCTTCAATCATTATCTGACTTCCCTGAAAAGAAATCATAGCAAATTTAGATTCATCTCTTTTGTATTTAATTTTGAAACCTAAAATCTTAGTATAAAATTTTAAACTTTTTTCAAAATTAGAAACGCTTAATTCAGGAATTAGTTTATTGAATTTCATAATAAAATAAATAGTTATTAACTATAGATACCCACCCCGTTTGCGGGGTGGTTCTCTGTTTCGCTCTGTACACTCGCCTTCGGCGAGTGATTTATTTATATCGGCTTCATCCACCGAGTCAGACTCGGCGGTGTTCGCCTTTCTTGATATAATGAATTCTACCAAATTCTTGAGAAAGATTTTTGATGGGAGTTCCCAATCATTAAAACATTAAATCACTAGAACACTAGATCATAAAAACATAAAATCACAAGATCATGAAAACAATAAAGCAAGAGAAAAAGAAAAGAGAAGAATTGTTAGATGGTTAGAAGAAAAAAGAATCCTTGATGAGGTCGGACCTTAAGAAGGATCCGACCTCTGAGATCCTGAGAGGTTGGACCTCAAGAGAGGTCCAACCTCTTAAGAAAAAAGAAACTAAAGAAATTTAAAGGAAAAAATCGCGGTTGGAGTTTATGAAAAGAAGTTAAGAAAACTAGTCAACGGCTTGACCTAAGGCTTCTTCAATTTTCTCTTGTGCTTCAACAAGAGAAATTTCGGCTACTAAGGCTATTTCTTCAGTGAGACGCTTCATTACTTGATGAAAAACATCCTGTTTTTGTCTGCTAAAATTTGTTAGTTCATCTGCTTTATCCATCCAAAGAAGTTTTAAAATCTCAGCTGTTTTTTGAGCATCATTAAACCGCAATGATTCCCGAAACACGGTCGTGTTAACTTGACTTTCACCATTAGGCAGTTCAGATAAACTTTCTAACATCATCTCCAATCCCTTTTTAGAAATTGGTTTTCTAATACATGTTTTTTCAATATTTCTTATTGGAATAGAGCAAGTTATCCCATTGGCATATTCGCTTTCAAAATAAGGCTCATAAAAGATAAAACTTTCTTCATTGCCGTTGAGATTTGTGCCTTGTTTGATTTCAAATATTCTATAAGCAAGCCCAGCGTCAATTATCTTATCACCCAGTTTGAAGATTTGATGATCACTCATTTTTTTTAAAAAGAACCGTGTCTTTGACTATTTGTTTTAAAGTTTTTCTTTTTCAAAATTCAAATGAAAAGAGCAAGTTGGAGATAAAATTATTGTAGCAAGAAACCTTTCAAAAAACAAGACGCAAACAAGACTATTACAACGCCTTAATTGGTTTTTTACATCGGGAATTGAGGAATTAAGATCCTGTGAGGTCGGACCTTAAGAAGGATCCGACCTCTAAGACCTTGGGAGGTTGGACCTCAGGAGAGGTCCAACCTCATTAAAACCTCTTAAGAAAAAAAAGAAATTAAAGAAGGTTAAAGAAAAATAGAACTTTTGCTTTTTTGCTATAGAATCTCGCTGTCAGTTGTTTCTGCAGAAAAAGCTCTTTTTAGAATGTAAACATTTTGGCCAAAATCATTGACATCCACAAGAACGGCTTCACCAGTCAAGATTTTTTCCAAAGGCTGACAATGACGACAGCCTTCTTTTCCTTCCGGACAATCAAACTTTTTTAGCTGTCTAATCAACTTTATTTTTTTAGCCACCGCCAGTACTTTCTCATGAGCTTTTTCTAAGTTTGGCAATTTTTGTTCAGTCGGTTTTTTATTTCTATCCAAATACCAATAACTTGCTTTAGCTACTTTTCTTTGCTGACAATTGTGAACCAAAAGATGATAAATAGGCAATTGCAAAGAGTTCTTATCCTCTACGCCGCGGCCAGTTTTAAAATCAATAATATGAACACTGTCAATTTCTTTAAGATATTCCAGCCAGTCTATTTTGCCGCAAAGAATAATATTGTCTTTTTCTGACAACCAATACCAAGGTAAATCTTCTTTAATTTTTACAGCCAGTTTTTGAAGCGGACCATGGTTTTGAATCACCATTTTGATCATCTTTTCCCCTCTTTGTTTAAATCTTTCTTCCTGACTTTCGCTATCAAAACCGCCTTTTTCTCCACTTATTTTTGACCAAGCCCGATCAAATCTTTCTAATAAAGGTTCATTAAAACGAGTCTCTACTGACAAAACCGACAATGCTTCTAAGGTTTTGTGAATTGTTTGTCCTAAAGCAAGAGCGGGATTAATAAGAGATATTTTACGACCAGTGGTTGGGTCTTTATAGATATTACGCAAGAAATAAGCGCGAGGACATTTTAAAAAATCATAAATAGAAGAATGAGAAACCCATACAGCCGTATATTTATCCTTAACCATCTTGGGTCTATTTTAGCATAGAAAGAAGAATAATGAAGAATTGATTTGACAAAGTAACAGTTCAGACTTCAGACATAATACTTATTGTTCGAGCGCAGTCGAGAACTCAAGGGCTTGAACTTCTCGACTCCCCCCGCACTGCGAGGGTCGCTCGAAGAATATCGTGTCAGGATTCTGAACAGTTACTTGACAAATTATATTCAGTCAACAAAGGTCAGGGCAACACCCTTTTTCCCTGCTCTTCCTGTTCGACCTATCCGATGTACATAGTCATCATATGTTCCCGGCACATCATAGTTGATAACATGAGTTAAATCTTCTATATCAAGCCCTCTAGAGGCCACATCTGTAGCCAGCAAAATCTGAACTTCGTTATTTTTTAACATTTTCATCGCCCGCAACCTTTGTCCCTGGCTTTTGTTACCATGGATTGCCACAGTCTTAAAGCCTCTTTTAGTTAAATTTGCTTCAAGCCTGTTTACTCCCCATTTGGTTCGGCCAAAAACCAAAACTTTTCTAAATTCTTCTTTAATCAATAACTGGTGAAGAATTTCAAGTTTGTTTCTGCCTTGAGTTCGAATGATATCCTGATCAACATTTTGAGGAGTTGAACCAGTTTTTACCGACACTATTATTGGATCAACTAAAAAATCTTGCATGACCACTTTGGTTTCCTTTGGTACAGTTGCCGAAAAAAACAAGGATTGACGAATCTTTGGTAAAAACGAAATAATGTGTCGGACATCATGAATAAATCCCATATCCAACATGCGGTCAACTTCGTCTAAGACTACATTTCCGTATTGACTCAGGTTTAAAACCCGTCGTTTTTCTAGATCTTTGATTCTTCCAGGAGTTCCGATCACAAAATTTGGTTGACGTGATAACTCGTATCTCTGAGTACGCATTGAAGTACCACCAATACATAGTGTTGAGAAAATTCTCATCCCTAAACTAAACAGTTTAAATTCACTTTGAATTTGGACCGCTAGTTCACGAGTGGGGGTAACGATCAAAACTTTTTGGTTTCGATCTTTTGACACTTTTGTAATCAAAGACAGCAAAAAAACGGCTGTTTTTCCAGTGCCTGTGTTGGCAATACCAACCAAGTCCCTTCCTTCCAATACGGGAAACATTGCCTTGTCTTGAATGGCTGTTGGCTTGTTAAAACCACGCGCCAGTATATTCTTTTTTACAGTTTCATGCAAAGGAAAATCCGAAAAACTGTTCACTGGCACATATGGCGTTTCGACAAAATTAACAGCCTTCTTAACAAACATAAGTGGGTTCAAAAAAACACCTTTGTTTCGATTTCTATTTTGACCACCTGACCTGTTTGATCGATATTTACTAAATGATCTATTATTCTGCCCGTGAAAACCACGGGAACGACCACGATTAAAATTTCTCATATTTGATATGATTAATGGCTTGTAAAAAAGGGAGAAGATTCAAAAAGGGGAAGATACGAATACCTAAACCAAATAAATCGACTCAAATCAGTATTAACCACTGATCAATATTTAAAACTAACAAAAAGAAGTATAACACGTCTCATTATCATTGTCAAACTATGGGATATTTTCGCCGAATAGGATTTCATTCAGCCCTCAGTCCAAAACAATTAAGACCCTGTGAGGTCGGACCTTGAGAAAGGTCCGACCTCTAAGACCTTGGGAGGTTGGACCTCAAGAGAGGTCCAACCTCATTAAAACCTCTTAAGAAAAAAAGAAATAAAGTTGAAGGCAAGAGACAAGCGTGGTATTATTTAATTTAATAACATGAAAAAACAATCATACTCAACACCATTTGGAGAATATTTTCGTTATCTAGATAAAGCGGATAGTAAAGTCAAAGATACTAAAGAATTTGGATCAATGCTTATTTTGGGCTTGGTTGAAGAGCTTGGTGAAATGGCTCGAGCTTATTTAGCTTTGCATGGGCGAAAACAATCAAATATTGCCGCTCAAAAAGACGAAACTTATGAACAAGAACTTGGTGATATTTTAGTAGCCATTCTCCGCTTTGCCCGGATTAAAAACATCAATCTCCATAAGCGGATCATGTATTCTCTAGAAAAAATTAAGAAAAGAAAAAAATCACCCAAACAATAATAATCATCACTTAAAATTCCCCTATCTTGTTTTAGTTTGAATTCTCAAAAGCGACATGCTATCATCAGCCTGCTTATGGGACTACCAATGTATGATTATAAAAAAGGCAAAAAAAGACCGGTTTTCAAATATCTTTTAATTTTTAGTGTCTTTATTGTCAGTGTCTTCTTACTCAAAAAACTGATTAGCTCCCCTTCTTCAGAATTGATTTCTCCACTTCCCTTTCAATCTGAAGAAGCTTTAAAAACTCAAGAAGAGCTTTTAAAAGCAATCAAACAATTAATTGACAGTAAAGGAACTTATTCTGTTTATATTTATGACTTGAATAAAAAAGAAGGCTTTGGTTTGGGAGAAGAAACAGTTTTTACGGCCGCTTCAGTCAATAAAATCCCTATTTTGGCCAGTCTTTATTTTTTGGCCGGCAAAAATGAAATTGATCTTGATAAAAAAATCACTATCCAGAGAAAAGATATTCAAAATTACGGCACCGGCTCCATCAGATATGATCCGGCCGGCACTCAATATTCTCTAAAAACCTTGGCCCGTTTGCTGACAGAAAAATCAGATAACACCGCTGGTTATGTTTTAGGAGAAATAGTCATTGGTTTGGAAAAAGTTCAAGAACTGATTGAATCTTGGGGCTTAAGCCAAACTAACATGGAAAATAATAAAACCTCAAATCATGACATAGCTCTCCTGATGTCTTTAATGCATCAAGGAAAAATAACTAATCAGGCTTTAACAAAAGAAATGATCGGTCTGATGGATGATTCTGATTTTGAAGAACGACTGCCCAAGCTTTTGCCAGAAAACATTAAGGTTTATCACAAAATCGGCAACGAAGAAG
>JADHYG010000031.1 GCA_016782545.1 Candidatus Microgenomates bacterium | reverse complement strand
GATCGGAAAAGTAAACTTTAGGCGATTTTCTCAATTCTTTTCTTACATTGGTAAAAAAAGGCCGCACAAGATAAATGACAAAGGTTTTTTCTAAAAAGTAAAGATATTTATCCAGGGTTTTTTGAGTCAGGCCTAAAGTAGAAGAAAGTTCAGTTTTGTTAATCAGGCTACCTACTTGAGATGCCAGAAGTTTGATCAAAGCTTGAAAAGCAGTTTCTTTTTCAACCTTTAAAAGGAGCTGAACATCTTTTTCTAAGTAGCTTTGATAAATTTCTTGTAAAACATCACTTTTTTCCTTTTCTGTTTGGGCTAAAACCACTCTTGGGTAGCCGCCAAAAGTGAGATATTCTTTGATCAGGCGCTCTGTTTCGTAAGGATTAGCGTCCAGATTTTCTGATATTTGCTTGAATTGGACATCTAATTTATAGCCAGCAAACTCGGAAAATGATAAAGGAAGACAGTAAAAAACTTTTTTCCTGCCGGTCATTGGTTCAATAATGTCAGCTTTAAGCTCTAAAGATCCAGAGCCGGAAACAATGAATTTAAGATCTGTTTTTAAATCATAAAGGCCTTTTAGAAACAAACCAGCGTTTTCCAGCCGTTGAATTTCATCGATGAAAACAACTGCTTTTTTTTTAGCAATTGTTTTCTCAATCCGATCAAGCAAAGCATGCTGACTTTTAAAGTATTGTTTGTCCTCAATAATGTCGAGATTAAAATAAACATTGGGTGTTTTGTTTGTTTCTAATTCATCAGCCAGTTTTAGCATCAGGGTGGTTTTACCAGCTTGCCGGGGACCGAGAATAAGAGAAATTTCTGGTTTTTTTAAATGTTTTTTAAGATCAGAATAAATTTTTCTCTGGATAAATTTCATCTCAGTACTATTTTATCAGGGTTATTTTCAAAGTCAAGGACTATTTTTTCGGGGAAAATTAAAACCGGTAGCGATGGTTATCCTTGCTGTCTTAGTAAACGAATAATTTCATTGCTGGTGTTGAAGGTGTCCATAAATCTACCCGTTCGCTTATCGTTTCTAGCCATGCCGCGTTCGATAATTTCTTTTAATTGAGGTTTTAAAGCTTCTTTTTGCTCAGGTTTGATCTCATAGTATTCAAGATAATAAGCACCGTCAAAACCAGGCACATCAAGAGTCCAAAGATACAAGGCAAAAACATCTGTTTCTGTAAAAGTATAAGCCATTATTTCTGAGCTGGTCCAGCCAACTATCCTTGAAGCAAGAGAAGTGGTAAACATTTCTAGAGCTTTTTTTTGTTCAGGTTTCCATTCATGAGAAGAAAGATCTAGTTCTTTGAGTTGGTTGGAATAGTGTTTTACTAACTGCCAAAAAGGAATGGCTTCCTGATTAAATAAATCTTTTTCAGAAGCATCAGCCAATTGAGAAATAATTGCTTGAACATCAGTTTTTTCGTTAGATAGCGTTTTGATAAGACTCTTGATAAGATTTTGATAATCCTGATTTTCTTCGAAATAATAGGCAGTGGTAAAAGGGATTTCAACAGGTTTTCTTTGGAGGATTTGTTCAAGTTCATCATTAGAGAAAAAACTGGTTTCTTCATCTTTGATGGTCCAAAAAAAGTCTCTGATCAGATTGGCCTTTTCCATTTCAGATAAATGAGCAAGATCTGGTCTAGTCATAAATTTATTAATAGTTGCAAGTGCTTGTGGAATATCAAGAGCTGATCCTGTTTCTAAAGATCTTTCTTGAAAATCTAACAGCTCGTCGTATAAAGCCAAGTTATACCACTCTTTGTTTTGAACAATTGATTCGAGGGCATCGATATGAGCATAAAAATCATCGATATTTGTAATAGTTAGGCTCCACCAGTAAGCTGGAGCATGGATACCTAATTTTTGAGCAAAATTCTCGGCAACCTGCCAATAAAGAGATGAGGCGCGCTGGAACTCTTGAGTATTAAGATTGAATTTATCAAGATAAAGCTCGGCAGTATTATCAAGGTAAAAACCAAAAAAATCAGCCAATTGAAGATTTTTTTCACAATCAGCAAAAAAGATATCGAGAAATTCTTCATCAGGAGCTTTTTCAACGATATGGAACAGCCTTTCCTCTCCACGATAATAAACACTGGGAAAAGATGCTCCGGGATGATCGACTAAATTGGCAAAAGAGAATTCTACAAAATCCAAGGCCTTTTTAAATCTCGGCGCTTGTCTTTCAGATAACTGATCTTTGAGCTCAAGATAGTCAGCATACACGGCTCGTTGGCCAGGAGCAAGAGGAGCCGTTTTTTCCAGGGTTTGTTCAATAAACTCAAGATTGGCATTTTTTGAGAGAAAATATTCAATTAACTCATTTGCTTTATAGAGTGAGCCTAAGCGAGAAAAAGCAGTGTTAAATATCTCAAAAGCTTTTTGATTATCTTTAAGTTGTTGTCCAAACCTGAAGAGATTATAAGCTTTGCTAATGGTAACTCCTTCTTCTCCTTCTGTGGTCGTGCTGACGTCAATTAACTTGCGAAGACAATCTCGGTAAGCTTGTTTTTGAACTGGAATCAGTTTAGCCAACTCTGAAACCGGAACAGGATCGATTTGATAATTCAAGAAAAACTCAAGATGCTGAAAATAATAATTTATATCTTCTAAAGCTAAGATTTTATCACCATCAACACCGTCATCGACGCTTATAACCTTAGCCATAGGATGGTTTTTGGTTAAATAATAAGCATGATCGACAAGACCGCAAAACAGATCATAATCGAGTTGGCTGTCATGGAGAGGATGGCGGAGGCTAATTTTATTAAACAGAGCCACTGCTTCATCAAGTTGATAGCCGGTTAGTCGAGCGGTCAGGAAAAAGGCTTTAGTGAAGTCTCCTTTATTATGCCAGTCCACATTTAGCCCAAATTTTTCTCTTAATTTTTCAATATCAATTTTTCCAGCTGCTTCTTGTGATAAAAGATCTTTGACAAATCTTTTCATTTGGTTTTTTTGTTCGGCTTGGAACTCTTTTAAATCTGTTAATTGTGTTAAAGTCAAGCCCGCTTTTTCTTTTTCAAGAAACACCTTCAAAAATTCTTCCTTTTCTAAAAGAATGTCCCTTAATAAGATTTTTTCTTTTTCAGTGGTTAAGCAGTGGGCAAGGGTTTTTTGTAAAACTTTGTTTTTATCTTCAGCATTGGCAATGACATTAGCAATCTGGGCAACTTTCTCATCAGTTATGAAAGAAAGATCTTCTGTAGAGAAGTTTTTACTGGCCAGCAAGATGGTCATGTCAAGAAATTCTTCTGAACTTACTTTTAGATGGTTTTCTAGTTTTTCAGCTAAAGAGTGAATTACTGGACTTGTTTCATCGAGAAGGCCGAGCGCCTTTTCCCGTAAAAACCGAGCTTTTGTTTTTTCAGTTTCTAACTTAGCATATTCAGCCAGACCATCATTGCCGAGGACAGAGATTAGTTTTGGAAAAAGAGTGCTTTGGAGTTGAAATTTAAGATCAGGTTCAATATTTAAAGCCTGAACTCGATCAGTAATAAAATCAGCGATTTCCGCATAATCAGCCGCATGCTCGCCAGCATAAAGCAAGCCTCCCTCGCCAGCATAGTAGATATTGACTCCTTGAACCTCTGTTGAGGTTTGAGAGCGAAAGCGATCATCAAAAGTGGCCACCCAAGGAAAAGAAGCGACGACCGTATCACCGCCACTAGAAATATTGGGATTAAGCAGCATGACCGCTCGTTCTCCGTTAGCTGGTCGACCTTGATAAACAACATCATCTTCAGCTTGACTGCCAAATTCTCGGTGAATAATACTGCCGCCAAAAAGAGTTTGTCCTTTCATGGGTTGGTTTTCCCAGAAAGGATTGCCGTCGGCTTTCGTGCCGGTAATTTGAGGAGCAACAAAATGAAAGCCAGCGCCAGGAACCAAGCCTTCCATGCCTTCAATGCCCATATAGACTTGATGGCCTTGATTATCAATTCTTGTTAAACGACCATCAGCTTCTAAAGGGGGGAAAGTCCAGCTAACTTCTCGTCCAAAAGATTGAGTTGCATCGTAGACAACTTCGACCACTTGATTTAACCAGACAACATTACCCTTAAGAACAAGATTTGGTTTGGGCTTTGCTCCTTGAGTATCTGGATAAGTAAAACGCTGAAACATTAGTTTGGGGTTTGATACACTTTGATCAGAAGCTAAATCTTCAGTGGCAACTACTATTTCTGCTTGAGAAAGAGCGCTTTTTCCATCTTGAGTGGTTAAAGTAATTTTTTCATTATTTTTTAAAGCAACAGGATAATTAAAATAAAAAATAACTTTATTATCTTTTTGGAGCAGACCATGAGAGACAAAATACTGTTCTAAGAGATTAAATTGACCCGCTTCATTTTGATAATATTCTTCGGCCATATAACCCAATAAATCAGCTAAAGCAACTTCAGTGGAAATCCCATCATATTCAATTTTAAGGATGTTTGTTCTGATAAAATCTTCTGCTTTTTCTAAAGGAATTTCGACTTGAAATGCCTGTAATAATTGAGGTTTATCAGCTTCGATAATAACACCTTTTTCTTTTTGCGTTTGACTGACCTCACTTTTTTTACCAATAAGATTGATTTTATTTTGTGGGTTTTCTTTAATGGCGACGAGGTTTTTTTCTTGGGCGAGATCAGTTACTAAGTCATCAAAACCGGTTGTATTGGCGATTTTTTGATCAAAATATTTAACCCAAACATCAACCCACTGTGGGTGTTGAGCAAGCACTTGAATCTTTCGGCCAGCCACTGGCAAGAAAAGACTAAAGCCGCCGCCTTCTTCATGATCATTGTGGCTTAAAGTAAGGCCTAATTTCTTAAGTTCAGAATCAGGTTTATCTAATAAGTCACCAGGCAGACCTTTAAATATTTCTTGACCATCAACCAAAATAACCATTTCACCAATACTGTTTGGATTAAAGAAGTGTCGAGAAGGATTGTCTGAAGTGCTGCCGACGGCAAAGCTGATTTTTTCCAGCTGGCTGGGTTTATCAATAGGTGGAACGATTTCAATATATTCTTTATCTTGATATTTGATTCTGGCAAAAGGCATTAATTCGCCGGTTTCTGGATGCGACCATCTTCTGCCGCTATCTGTTCCCCAGCCAAAGCGATCTTCAATACTAAAGCCTTCATGAGGAAAAAGACTTTCTATGGAAGAATAAATGTGGGTTTTTCCTTCTAGGTTGGGGAGGGTGAGCAAGTATTGCTCGCGGGCGGATTTTAGTGGTGCTGAGACTTCTTTAGAAACCTCTTGTTCTTGTTTGTCTTCCATTTCTCTTTTTAATTTCATATCGGGTGGATGTTGTTCGATTGGGTCGGTTAATGGAGTGTAGTCGTGGCGAAGTGAATATCGTTGTGGATCACCTAGCTGTGGATCTGAAAGGTGCATTTTTGATTCTGGCTCTTGTTGGAGCGCGTTTAGATCATGGAGAATTGCGCCGGTAAAGGGTTCAATTTGAGGCGTGCGGAGTTGAGTGAGAAGAGCTAAATCAACAAGCAGTCTTGGTAAAGCGCCTTGTCTTCCAAGATCAGGCAGCCAAAAAGAAGCTTCCCAGGCTTTGCCGCCAAGCCAATGACCACCCCTTTTTAAAGCCTCTCTGCCTCTTTTCAAAACATGAGGTTTTGGTTCTGCCAACTCAGTAGTAGTAGATTGTGTTGTTGTTGTTATCTCTGCTGTGTTTTCTAAGGTCATGTTATTTATCAGAATAGCAGAATTTTTATAGTTTGTGAAGTTTTGTTGAGAAACTTTCACTTTAGCCTCAATTTTCATGTGGCGACCCCGCAGGATGACAAAAACTCTATCCAGAGTCTGAACAATTACATTAAGATTCCTGATTTTTCGCCTTTTAGCTGCTATCTAAATTCGTAATTAAATAGCAATTAAAAGGAGAAGTCCGAGGAAAAGAGGAGTTTACAAGTTAGCAATCTTGCTAATAATTTCACTTTAGTGCGGTTGACTAGGTGAAGTAGTTTTTGAGCTTGATGGGTGGCAGTTTAGGCCAAATGTCAGTGCTTGGATCAACAAGAAGTGTTTAATAGATAACTTTACCTGTTTTTTTAATCTCACTAGCTAGTGGATCGAACGGATTTTTAAGATCATCAGGATGATAAGGATGAGGTTCAAGCATGGAGTCAATTTCAGAGGTAAGCTTTTTTAAAAAGACGGTTTCATCATAATTGCTTCGGCCAAATTTTTTGGAGATAACACAAATATCAATATCACTCCAAGGTTTAGCGTTTCCCTTAGCATAAGAGCCAAAAAGAATAATCTTTTCTACCGGCGTTCCTTCTTTTTCAAGCAACTGCTTGTATTTTTTAATTAAGACTTCTGGTTTGTCGTTTAATATTGTTTTTTTAACCATAGAAAAAACTCCTCTTGGGCTGTCTTTTGCCAGTAAAACAGAAAATCTTTTTTTGTCATCTTGAAACTATTTTAGCAAATCTTTAAAAGTAAAGCAAAGGGACGATTTTGAGAAGGAAATTAAGTGGTAGATAGAACTTTTCTCGTCAAAGAATAAATTTAAAATCTCTGATTTTTTAGCCATGAAAAAAGGGGCTGCTGAAATATTTTAAATGTCAAAGTGTATCGAAATATATCTTTCTGTCTCCTTTTAGCTGCTATCTAAGTGTTTAGTTAAATAGCACCTAAAAGGAGAAGTCCGAGGAAAAGAGATGTTTACAAGTTATGAAGTTATGGTGTTGCTGAGGCGGGCAGAAGAAAGTGTAGAGGAGTTACCCCTAAACTTGTCTGCCCGCCTCCGAGCAGTTTAATCCGGAAGAGTGCCGGACTGCTCTTTCAACTTGGCGGTCTTGATTAGCGGCGTCGGCTGAGAACCAGGAAGATGGTGACGAGAACTCCACCGACGAGCATGACGGCAACGAGAATAGCCATTAGTGGTGGAAACTTTGCCGAAACCGGCACGGGCGCAGGCTCCGGCTGCGGGACAGGGAACGGAATGTATGTCGGTTCAGGAGTAGGGGTTGGTGTCGAGGTGGGCGTTACCGTGGGCGAGGGTGTAGACGTGGGAGTGTTGGTCGGCATCGGCGTGGATGTAGTCGTTGGTAGAGGTGTCGATATCTTCGTCGTTTCAGGCACCAGCTCCATTGGGAGAGGAGCCCAGCCGCCGAGTTGTAGCTCTGGCTTGCCGATGATGAGCAATTTGCCTTTGCCTTTAGCGCTGGCATATCTTCCACAAACACCTGAGTATGCCATTTCGTCTTCGATCTTCAAAGAGCGGGCATAGACACCGACTTCCCAGGGCCCGATGTATATTTCCTCCGAAGAGTTGACATCAAAGGTATAGGCCCCAAGCTCGACAGATTCCGTCGGTCCATATGGGCTATAGGGGAAACACCAGATTGCCCCTGTCGCCGTGATGGTTCCTGTGCCAGTAATGTAGAGCGTGGCGTCGGTCGTCCCCTCACGCAGTTCTTGGCTGAGGTGGACTTCCATATCCTCATCGGCGGCAACTTTGTCTACCCAGGCGAAGTCAATACCATTCATGGTTAAGTCCCACTGGTCCGAGAAGGGGAAGACAAAGGTTGTCTTACCGAAGGGTCGTTCTTCTTCAGTGGGTGTTCCTTCGAGGACCTCCTTTTCCCTAAGCTGCCAGAGGCTGAAGTAGTCACTCTCCCGGTCATCTTGCCAGGCGCCAGTCACTTTTTCCTCTTCGATGAGGATTATATAGGCCTTTTCATCCTCGAAGCCGTCTTTCTCAGGAACTGGGATTATCGAGAGTGGAATCTTGTACCAATGTGAGTTTCGTCCTACCTGGCTTTGAGCATGGAGTCCATCCGGCCACATCCGTCCCCAGAAGAGCTTAAAGGGTAGGTTGTCTAGCTGAGGATTGGGAATTGGGATAGGGAGAGGTTCGAATGAAACTCCGAGGTCTTTTCCGTCCGGCCCCCATTCGAATTTATTTCCTTGCTCGGGCTTGATGTCTAATTGCCCAAACCCCGAGGCCCTGAAGCACCTTGACTCCCACCACTCCTCAAGCCCCGAGAAGGTATAGTTGACAAGGTTCTCCTCCTGGGTGATGTTTACCTCATAATATGGGTAGCTTGGAAAAACCCCCACGTTGCTGACTAGAGAGAAGGTGATACTTATAATTCCCTCTTCATCAGGGTAGCCGCATATCACAATGGGGCCGTAACCGGTGATGCTTGAATCAACGTAGAGCGTTTTCCATTGTCCCAGTGACGGGGTGACTGTGGGCGTCGGTGTCTGTGCAGCCGCCATCTGCACTACGGTCGTGCTGAGGATCGCCAGCACGATGGCGAGAGCCGCCAAGCGGCTCCAGTTTTGCCGATTCTTCCTTTTCATCGCTTTTAGCCTCCTTAATTTTTTTTGTTTGTTCGGATGAATCAACGGCGACCTGATTTCAAAGAAAGAGGATAACTTTTAAAATCAGATAGCCGTTGACTATCCATTATTAAGGAGGTGGCTTTTACCAATAGAAAAAAGTTGTCAGAAAGCTTATTTTTCTTGACTTCTCTCTATACTCTTTAGGTCCCTTCGACTTTGCTCAGAGTCAATCCTAAACGTGTTACAGGATTGAAAAAGCCTTTTTGACCACCAAATTGTTAAAGTGCGAAAAATACAATTTTTAAGGTCTCATCATTTAATTTTCTTCAAACTTAAACTCCTTGATATAGACAATCATTAACTTCCCATTCCTCACCTTCCTGTGTAATTACTTCTTTTCCTTCTTTCAGTAAAACCGTACCGGCTTCGATTAATCTTTTAAGCTGAAGCCTTTTTTCGCCTTCATGAATTTTGATTTCCTGAAGTTTTCGAATAATTTCGGGTACTTTAACAACCTTCGGCATAAGTTCCTGAATTCTTTGGCGAAAAAGCAAGAGCATGGTTAATGCTTGAAGGGCAAGAGTTAAACCTAAGAGTAAATCCAGTTTTTCGGCTGGCAAATTTTCATGCCAGGGTTTAAGATTAATCACTAAGGCATTAGGGTTAATTCCTTTGGGAACATACAAAGCGCCGCCGCCGGCAGTGAGATAAAGAGCAGTGGCTCCGCAAAGATAAGTGATGATATTAATGGCTTTTTCCATTACCTCCTTAAGAGCAATTACTTCAGCCTCTGCGAGACGGATATCAGTTCTTTCCAAAAGAAAATCTCTTGCCTTTTCAGGAAGATTTTTAATTTCATCAAGAGTAATTTCTCGAACCTGACAGCCAGCTTTTTGGAGAAACTCTGGGCCCATTGGTTCGATATTTTTGTCTTTTAAATAAATCACTTTAATGTTGATTCCTTGCTCGTGAGCCAGTTTAACGGCTTGGTTTAACTTTTCCTGGCCGTCTTCATCAACTAACAATTCACAGTCAGTGGCAATGACAATTTCTTTGACTTGACCTTTGGCTAAATGGACAGTGGTTAAATCAGACAAAGCACTAACAATTGCCCTAGCAAGCGTGGTTAAACCTTCGGGTTTATAATTGGTGATTGAAGTAAAAGCCGCAGCCTCTAAATCAAGAGGCGATTCCATTTTTGTCATTTGGGCAGCGGGTTCTTTTTCTTTGGCCTCGGGTTTATTGAAGTGCCTGATCATTAAAGGAATGCCGTTTTCACCACAATCTAAAAGATGGGTGGTGGTGATCAATTCGGCCAGAATATCACCCCCGCCAGCCATGCTTTGAGATTCATCAACCAATAAATAGCGCGTGGGTTGAAGTTGAAGAGTATCAACCAGTTTTGATTGAAGCCGTATTCGGCCGGCTCCTTCAGTTGCTTCAGTGACATGGTTTCTTACGGGTATTTGGTGTAAAGCGGCGTCAGTAGTAAAATCAGCCAGATCAGGGTGTTGTGCCCAAGAAAATAGTGTGGCGCCGGCAATAGCCTCATCTACATCTCGGTCAGGATGAACCTCGCTATCATCTGGTCTTTCTGCAGTTCTAAAAGGAACAGGAGTGACTCCGGTTGGTACTTGTTCTGTTCTTCTTTTAATTCTTGGTTCAACTGTGGTTAAAGAACCTAAAACCCAAGGATGGTTTTCCAAAATAAACCTGGCGCCCAAGACCAATTCTGGGCCAATAATATTGGTCAGCCTTTGTTCAACATTTGACAGCTGAAGAATTTCCGGGCCTTGTTCAATCATGGTTATTTCCTTTCTTCCTCGAGAATAAAGACTTTTGGATGTTCTCTTAAATTAACAATTGGTTTGCCTTGAGTGATTTGTTTAGCCTTTTCTATTTTCATTGAGGCCGCCGCCCGCAATTCTAAAGCGGTTTGGGATATGGGTGTAATATCAGCCAGCTTTTGCTCAACCTCTCCGAAACCCACATTTTCATTAGTAAATCCAGTAATCCCGCTCGCTAATTGAGCAGGAATGACGGCCTTGGCGGCTTTGCCGGCTAAAAAGTCAGTTAAATTCACACAAGCTAAAATTTCTTCAGCTTGAGCGATTTCTTGAGGACTGGTTTGGGTTAAAACATTTCTGACTGCTTCTTGAAAACAGGCATCTAAGACTGTTGGTTGTTCAGCCTGAGGATAAAGTCCGAATCTGACCATCGCCAAATCTCTTGGAGTAACAATTTGACGATTGTCAAGCAAGGCTGAGGCATATAAAAGATGAGTTAACTGCATTCCTCTGGAAGAACTGACTCTAAACTCTTCAGCCTGTCTTTCTTTGGTTTGAATCGCGCTGGCAATTCTTTGAGCACTAGCTAAGAGTAGAGGAGCAAGTTTGTCTTTAAACAGGCTTAATGGCAAGCCTAGTTCTTGAGCAATCGTTTCTTTTTCCGCTGTCGCCAAATCAACACCCAGCATTTCTTTTTGTAAAGCTTGAGTTTGACCGGTTTCATCAGCTAAATCAACTTGTCTTTCTCGAGCTACTTGGACAAAAGCATCAATAATTTTGTCTTTTAAAAAGACAACGCTCCAGGGTAGAAGAATAGATGCTTGTTCATTTTCACCGATAACAATATTAGAAAGCGCTTGGAGATCTTTAAAGGGTAGAGTTTCCTTGGCTGGCTGATGATATTTTCTTGCTTCTCCTAAAGTATCAAGCATGGCCCGATGAGCTAGAGAAGCTTCGGGACTAATCTTGTATTGAAGAAGAACCCGGTTTAAGAAGGCTTGGGTAGCAGGATTATCCCGGCGAAAGTTTGAGGTTAAAACCGCGCTTTGCAATGGCAGATCTTTAAAGACCTGCTGGCCAAATCTAAAGGTTCTTTCTTCTGATAAAGCGCCCAACATAGTTCGCAAAACAAAATCAGGCGCATCAAAAATTTCATCGCCAAACATAAAATTGCAGGTTAGGAGAGAGTTTTCAACGTTATATTTCACTGTTCCCACTTGCAAGGCTTTAATGTCATAGCCGCCAAACAAAACCTCCGGAGGCATATCCCGGGTAAATTG
>JADHYG010000030.1 GCA_016782545.1 Candidatus Microgenomates bacterium | reverse complement strand
TTTTGTGGATAACTTTTTTTACAATGCAGATACTTCTGCCCCTCTTTTTAAAACCATGAATGAAAAAAAAGTTTGGCAATCCATCCTGTCTGAGTTAGAACTTCAGCTTTCTGAACCTGTTTTTCTGACTTTTTTTAAAAACACTCGGCTTTTGTCTTTTAAAGATAAAACCGCGAAAATCTCCTGTGCCAATCCTTTGGCGATTAATATGATTGAAGAAAGATATTATCCTCTTTTAAAAAGCATTGTGGATAAACATCTAAAAAAAGATTCTCAGCTTAATTTTTTTGTGGAAAAAAGAAAAATAAAAAAAGAAATCGGGCCGCTTTTTTCTTTAAAAAAAACACCCACCGTTCCAATTACCAGCCATTCAATTGGTGTTAGCCTCAGGCCTGATTTTAGTTTTGAAAACTTTGCGGTTTCTTCTTTAAACCAAATGGCTTATGCCGCCGCTACGGCCGTGGCCCAAACCCCAGGTACGGCCTACAACCCTCTTTTTCTTTATGGCGGAGTGGGCGTGGGCAAAACTCATTTAATGCAGGCTGTTGGTCATCAGCTTTTGACCAAGAGAAAAAGAATTATTTTTTGTATGGGTGAAGACTTTACCAATGAAATTATTGATGCCATTCAAACCAAAACCACCAAGGCTTTTAAACAAAAATATCGCTCTGTTCAGGGCTTATTAATTGATGATATTCAGTTTATTGCTGGTAAAAACGCTGTTCAGGAAGAATTTTTTCACACTTTTAATGCCGTTCTTCGGGGCGGCGGTCAAGTAATCTTGACTTCAGACCGACCGCCTCAGGAAATTTCCAAACTTGAAGAAAGATTAAGGTCGCGCTTTGAGGCTGGCTTAATTATTGACGTCCCTAATCCTAATTTTGAACTTCGCTGTGCGATTTTATTAATTAAAGCCAAACAAAGAAAAATGGAGCTTTCTATGGATATTATTCAACTGATTGGCGGCAACGTTACTTCGGCTCGAGCCCTTGAAGGAGCCTTAACCCGACTTTCTGCTGAAGCCAAAATTAAAAACCAACCCATCAGCCTGGAGCTAGCCGAAAAAACTTTAGGAAAAAATAAAGAGAAAAATAAGCCTCAAAAAAGAATTTTACCTAAAAATGTTATTAAAGAAGTGGCTTCTTATTTTAATCTTAACACCTCTTCTCTTAAAGGTAAAAGGCGGGACAGAAACATTGCCTTGCCAAGACAAATTTTGATGTATCTTTTAAAAACTCAAAATGAATTACCTTTAATGGAGATCGGCGGACTTTTGGGCGGTAGAGACCATACCACCATTCTTTATGGCGTTAAAAAAATTACCAAGCTTCTTTCTACAGAAGAATCTTTGCGTGAAAATGTGCTGGGGATAAAGCAAAGACTTTGGGGAAAAATATAAAGACAGTTTTTAAATTATCCACAAAACAATGTGTTTTATCAACAATTTTATCCACAAAGCCTTAAACTCAATATACACAAATAATAAACAGGAAAAATTGGCGGGTTTTTTCCTTCTTGACTTGAAAAACAAAATGTTTTACACTCTATCAACAATCCCTACTACTGCTACTACTATTATTAATAACTAAACAAATAGAATAACTATAAGCAAAATATTGATTACTTTGTCATCCTGAACTTGATTCAGGATCTATATAAATAATTTATTACATGGATTCCAAATCAAGTTTGGAATGACAGAAAGACAAGATGAAATTAGAGGTTTTACAAGAAAATTTAAATAAAGCCATTTCTTGTGTAGAAAGATTTGTTTCTACTAAAGCTCAGTTACCTGTTCTCTCTAATATTCTTTTAAAAGCAGAAAACAATAAATTTAAATTACAGGCAACTAATTTAGAAACTGGAATTAGTCTTTGGCTGGGAGCAAAAATTGAAAAAGAAGGAGAAATTACTATTCCGGCGCGGATTTTTAGTGAATTCTTAAATTCTCTACCTAAAGAAAAAGTTAAACTTGAACTTAAAGATAGGAAATTATCAGTTTCCTGCGGTTCTTTTTCTGCTTCTTTCACCGGTATTGATGCTAGTGAATTTCCACCTTTACCGGTTTTGGAAGATAAAAAACCAGATGTTGTTTTTCCCTTTTCTACTTTTTCACCAGCGATTACTAAAGTTTCTTTTGCGGCCGCTCGTGATGAGGGTCGACCGGTTTTGACTGGAGTTAAATTTGAACCAAAAAACGAAAAGCTTATTTTAGTTGCCACTGATGGCTATCGGTTATCAGTTAAAGAATTTAAAGAAAGCAAAATCAAGCTTGATTCAGACTTAATTATTCCAGCCCGGAGTCTTTTGGAAATTCAAAAGATAGTGGGGGAAGACGAGGATGAAATTGGTTTAAGCTTTACGGAAAAGAAAAATCAGGTTATTTTCTCTCTTTCTGAAGCAGAAATTGTGACCCGCTTAATTGAAGGCGAGTTCCCTGAATATCAAAAAATCATTCCTCCTTCTTTTTCAACCAGGCTTGTTTTGGAAAAAGAAAGCTTTTTAAAGGCCTTGAAAGCGGCTTCTATTTTTGCTAGAGATTCAGCCAATATTGTTAGGTTTGAAGTTGAAAAAAACAGTCTGATTATTTCTGCCAACAGTCCTCAAGTAGGGGAGAATAAAACCGTGGTTGAAGCTAAGGTTGAAGGCAAGAAGGAAAAAATTGCTTTTAACTGCCGTTTTTTACTTGAGTTTTTAGGCAATATTAATGCTGAAGAAATTATTTTTGAAATGACTGGTTCTTTAAATCCTGGTGTTTTTAAAACCCCAGACGACCTCTCTTATCTTCATGTCATCATGCCGGTTCGAGTGCAAGAATAAGATTTTTACCCCATCGGATTTTCGATAGAGGCCACCCTGACACTTCGGGGCGAAGGTTTACTTTCCCAAACCAAAAGGTGGGGCAATAAAAGCTAGGCCTTTAAGAATTAATGGAGAAGACCAAAAAAAATAGAATAGGACGACGCCGGCGAGAAGCAATAATGGGACAATAATGTCAGTGTTTTGGAGAGCCATTTCAGCCATGCCTCCACTGCCTCCACCACCACCCTCGCTTCCATCATCTTTTTGTCCAAAAAGACCGCCAAAAAGAGAGGAAAGACCTTTCCACGCAAGACTCAAAAGTCGTTTTCCCCCCTCTAAAACAAGGGTTGCGCCGCCACTTAAAAGCCCCAGTCCTCCTTTGATGCCCAGACCTAGTGCTTTTAAACCGAAACCAAGACCTTTCTTAATTAACCCTCCAAATCCAATTTTTGTCAACCCACCAAGCCCGAGTCTTGTTAAAAGTTTTGTGCCGAACGAATTAACGCTTTTAATAATGGGCGATTTGAAAATTCTATCACTGAAGAAATTTTTAATTCTACCAAAAAAATTTCCCACGCCCCTTTTTAACCCTCTAAAAGAAAATTTAAAAACAGACTGACCAGTTGAGCTTTTGAAAAAAAGATTAGGGCTGAGTCGTTGAAGAAAGCCTCCGGCCATGGTTCTTAAATTAGTAGAAAGAGAAGATGAAAAAGGTTGCGTAAATTGGCTAAAATTAATCTTTTTCAGTCTGGAAAAAATGGACAAAGGATGAGGGAATTTTTTATCAATAACCCGCGAAGATTTTCTTAAAAAATTACCAAGACCAATAAATGGTCTTGAAAAAAGAGATGGTTTTTTAACTTCTTTTTCCATTCTTGAGGTCGCTTTAATGATGTTTTTTAATCCATTAACTTCACTTTCAAGTTTTTCAGCTTCGGCTGTGTCGCCAACACTTTCAGCAAATTCTCGGTCTCTTTTTGTTTCCCGATAAAGATCAATACAATCTTTTACAATTGCTTTTAAGCTTTTTTTATCTCCGGCAATAAAACCAGTTAAAAGAGCGTCTTTGGCTTTGGGAGAAACAGCGCTGACTGCGTCTAGAATTAAGCCAATAGGCTTTAATGGAAGGGGAAGGGCGGTGGTGAAGAAAAGAGCAGGGGCTTGAGTAGCTGTTTTAAGATTATTTTCTAATTGAACAATGGTTTCTTTTTCTTCCGAAAGAAAAGCAGTAAGGGGCTGTATTATTGAACCGCTTTCCGCAATCAAGTTTCTTTCTATTACCTTTTCAAGTTTTTGAACAGCTTGAGCGGGAAAAGCAATGCCTTCTTTTTCAAAAAGACCAATTAAAATCTCGGCAGTTCTAGTAGCTTTTTGTTCTCTGGTTGATTTAATTATTCTTTCTTCTTTTTCTAATTCAGGCAAGAAAAAGCCAATAACTTCTTGATCTGAAGTCATTTCTTTAATCAAGCCAGTTGAAACTTGAGTTAGGGCTTCTTTAAATTTTTCTTCACCAACGCCAAGGACAGCAACCGATTCAGTCAGAGTTTCTTCTAAAAAACTTTCAACTGCTTCTTGGGCGTTTTTTTGAGTAAGCGTGGGCGGGTCAAGCTTAGAAAGAGGTGAGATTTCTGGCTCTGCTAGTATCATCGCCGGAACATCTTTAACCGCTTTTTTAGCAATTTCTAAAACCTGTTCAGAAGATATTTTTTCTCCGGCAATCACAGTTATTCTTGCCGTTTCAACAGATTTAACAATTGTTTCTTGCAAAAATTTTTGGAAATCACCAATTTTAACAACTCGTCCTTCAGCTAGCCCTCGTCGAAAACTATCAACAAAGACAAGGTCTTCAAAAAGTTCTGGTGCTTGAAAACGACACCATGTTTCTGCTGTGCGAAGAGCTCTGTCTTTAATTATTAAACTAGCGCTTTGTTTTTTTTGGGCTTTATTTTCTAAAATAATCTCACCAATCTCTAAAAATCTTGCTCCCATTCCTGTAGCATCTATTCCAGCTTGAACACGTTCTGCACTTTCTAGAGCAACTGGAAGGCCGTGATCTTTTTTAGCCAAAGAAAGAACAACAGAAAGAGTATTTGTTGGAGTGATATTATCTTTTTTGCGGATTTCAGGAACTGCTTCTTTTATAATTTCTTTTGCTTTTTCTAGTGTTATTTCAAGCTCTCTAGCTAAAGGATCTCCAATAATTTCTTTTAAGTGTTCTGTATATTCCTCTGCTTGAGACTTTATCTTAACAGCCTGATCCCTTTGTTCTTTATCGGCTTTTTCTTGGGCTGTTTTTGCTTCGTCGTCAGCTTGTTTAATTCGGAGAATTTGTTTAAGATCATAAACTTCTTGTTTCTCAAACTCTTCTTGTGAAAGGCTGATAGTGTTTCGAGTATATTCTTGGAGAGCAATTAAAACCTCTTGACTATCAACTAAACGATCCTCTTTAGGATTAAAGCCAGTTTTTTCTAATTTTGCTTGAAGTTCTTTAGGTAAACTAGAATAATAGGCTTTAAGCAAAAGATCGGCAATTTCAATATCAATTCCACCGACATGAGTTAAAGGGACTTCGTTTTCTTTTGCTTTGATTAGCCCATCAAGAATAGGAAGTAGGCGGTTTTTAAAGTATTTTATAATTTCTTCGTGGCTTTTAGGCTGCATAGGTTTAAAATTATGATAGTTGTTTTTATTCGTATTGACTCTAAAAAAATTATAGCATGTTTTTAGAGACTTGTTTTTTTAATAAAGCCCTGTTTTTTAGAAACTTATTTTCTTAATCTCTTAATAGCCAATCCCAACAGTCTTTTAATTGGTTTTTTTGACAAGCGGCCGCGTCTTCGATAGACTAAATTAAAGGAGATTCAAATAGGCTAATTTATGAGCAAAGATGATTTAAAAGAGTTTTTAAAAGAAAAAAGTGAGGGAATTTTGTCCAATTTAACTGATGCTTTGCTTTGGACTACTTTCTTCACTATCTACCCTTCAAGTTATGGAAGAGCTGGTTGGGAAAAAAGTCAGGCGGCCGACAATCTTCTTTCAGAGGTTAACTATCAAAGCATTAAAGTTACTTTTTACAACCTTAAAAAGAAAGGCTTGGTTGATTATGTTCGAGGCAAGACTTTAGAACCAAAAATAACCAGTGAAGGAAAAGAGAGATTAGCATCTTTAACACCAAAATATCATGAAAAAAGAACCTGGAGCGGTCGAGTTTATTTAGTGACCTATGATATTCCAGAAAAAAAGAGAGGAGATAGAGACAAACTTCGCAGTCTTTTAGTTAAACTTGGCTGTGGCCAGCTTCAAGCCAGCGTTTATTTATCTCCTTTTAATCCAAAAGGAGCTTTAAAAGAATTTATTGAGGAAAGAGAGCTTTCAGGCTGGATAATTATTTCAGACATTGGCAAAGACGGCAGTGTTGGTGGAAAAAGTCTTCAAAGTTTAATCATCGAAGTTTATAGTCTTGAGGTTTTGAATGAGCGCTATAATAATTTTATTAGAAAATACGAAAAAGGATTTGGTCAGGCAGACTTATCTGAGTTAGCCTTTTCTTTTTACTCGATCTTAGTTGACGATCCTCAACTTCCTTTTGAACTTTTGCCTTATTGGTGGAAAGGAAACAGGGCTTATCGTCTTTTCAAACGGTTGGCTGTAAATAAGATTCTATGAGTAATGTTTATAAGTTGATAAGAAAGGCTTATAAGAATAGGCTGTTATTTGGTTTTTTAGAAACACGGCCGTGTTCTCAAAATACTAAAACCGAGAATTGACGAAGGCCTATAGAATATGGTATAAAAGAGATTGTTAAATTCTTCTAAAATAGTTTTGGAAGGAGGCGAGATAAATTTGGGAGGACGCGAAAGAACACAAGAAAATTATGAAGGAAGAACACAAGATTATGAAAGACAACCTAAAATTGAAGAGGACCCTAGGTTTGGCAACAAACAGTAGCACCAACCTTCAGTTTTAATAGATGGCAGGTCTTTTCACCCTATGTCAGTTATTCACGATCCAGAGGCTTCCCCTACTATTGAGGATCTAAAAGCGAAGGGGATTGAATACAGAGTAGAAGATGGCGATAAGTGGAGACGCAGTGATGAGCCTGATAAACCTATTGAGGGATATGTCCTGCTGGTAGACGATGAGGCCACAAGGGATGGGTGGTAAAAAGATCACTTTAATGGAGATAGTCAACGAGCCACGATATAACAAACTGAAATTTGTCACTCCGTTTTACACTCCCAGACTTCTTACTTTAAAGAACGCGAAATGAATTTCGCTAAAACAAAAGGGAGATTTAACTTCCCGGCGCAGAAAAGGAAATTGGCTCAAGTGGTTTTTGAAGATTCCTCGACGGTTCGGTTGAACCCTTCGGCGGTGAGTTCAGGGTTGAACTGCTTACAGCAGGCGAGTTCGGGATAGGGGGTTGAGGAGAGACTGGTTTTTCCCTACCGGCCAATCTTTCCGCTTCTTTTTGTTCTCTTTCCTCGGCGGGAGTTTTTGGACCTTTTCTTGTTAAAATTTCACTAGGTTTAGTAGAAATTAATTCATACTCATCAGCTGAGGCGACAATGCGAAGGGCAACATGAGAAGGGCCGGCAAAGAAAAGGCCTTCGCCAACCTCACAGGATAAAAGATAATGTTTTTCGCCGCCAGAAAGATAAAAAATCTCGGCAATTTTATCAATGGCCACTGGCGACTGTTTTAAAAGAATTTGCACTGAAGAATTGGTAATAATTGGTTTGCCATGCTCTGATCCCAAAAAATCTTCAACATCTTGAGTGATGGTGGTTAAACCCAGATAATATTTTCTGGCTCTTTTGGCAATTGAATAAAGAAAATTGGCCGAGTCAGGGTGCTTCATTAAATACCAAGCCTCATCAACAACAAGAAGTCTTTTTTTTCTTTCTTTTTTAACTCTAGTCCAAATAAAATCCAGAACAATAAACATGGCAATTGGCCGAAGTTGAGCCTCTAGATCCTTGATACAGAAAACAGTAAAAGGGTTATTAATGTCTAAATTTGATTTTTGATTAAAAATGCCGCTTAATGAACCTTTAATAAATTTCTCCAGTCTTTCTGCTAGGCCCCTGGCCTCAGAATCTTCCATACCGATTAAGGTTTTGTAAAGATCTTCCATTAGCGGTGGGTCTTTAGTTTGGGTTTCCGGGTCAGGAGTGATGCCTTTTTGTTGATAAGTCTGAACCAAGGCTCGGTCTAGAGTGGCGCTTTCTGAAGAAGAAAGCTCACCCATGACCACTTTCATTAAAGAATGAAGCGACAAGATCTTAAGTCCTAATTCATTTTCACCCTCTTCTCTGATGCCGGAAAGATCAAAAGGATTAATTTTAATTGGTGAAGAAAAAGAAAATTCAATAAACTCACCGCCCAAGGCTTCGGTTAGGGCCCCATATTCTCCTTCAGGATCAATGATAAAAACTTCAGCGCCAAACATTAAAGAACGCAAAGTTTCCAACTTGACTAAAAAGCTTTTACCACCGCCTGATTTGCCAAAAACAACAGAATTGGCATTTTCTAAAGTAAAGCGGTCAAAAATAACTAAGCTGCCGTCATGTTCATTGATACCATAAAGAATGCCTTCGTTAGCTGTTAAAGAAGCAGTCGAAAAAGGAAAGGTGGTTGCCAAGGAAGTGGTGTCCATGTTGCGATTTATAGATAAGAAATCTTTACCAAAAGGAAGACAGGTTTTAAAACCCTCTTCCATTTGCAGGGTTGAATGTTTGGAAATGATTAAAAGAGAACCTAGAGTTGATTCAACCTGCTTTGAGGTTTCGCCTAATTCTTCTAAAGAGTCCGCGGGAATAGTGATATAGAGGCCAAATTGGAAAAATCGCTCGGCGCCTTTTGCCAGCTGAGCTTGAAGAGATAAAGCATCGTCTAAAGCAACTTGAACAGCCGGGTCAACAACCTTGCCGCTTTTAATATCAGATTGAATGGTGGCTTCCATCTCGGCAATTTTTCTTTTCAAATCTTCTAAAATTACTTTTGCTTCTTGAGGATAAATAAACATGGAAACAGAAAGAGAATGTTCAAAAGAAATTAAAGGATAAAGCCAGTTGGCAGAGACAAATCTGGGGTAGCCGGCGACGAATAAAGTTCGGTAAAATTTTGAATCAATTTTCAAATAATCAAAATCAACCTCAACGGCTGATGGAGCAATTAGGTCGGTAATTTTCACCATGCCCTTTTTTAAATCCTGAATTGATTTTTGGGCTGGAGACTGTTGAGCTTGTTTTTTTGATTGCTTGACTGGTTTAGGCGAGGCAGGCCCGCCCTGACTTGCTCTAGGTGAGACAGGTACAGTTGGCTGGCTGGCTGGCTGGCTAACTTTATTTTTTTTATTTAAAAATGGCAGTTTCATTTTTGTGTTTTATTCTTCTTTTTTAATACCCTCCACTAGAGGTGCGTCAAAAAACGCTCCTTGGGCAATTTTTTGCTCTCGGCCAACTTTAGGGTTAAAAGCTTCATAAAAAAGCTCAACTAATTTTTGAGTTGACAGTTCTTCTCCTTTAAGACCCATTCTACCTAGCTGACGGAGAATATGATCTCTTTTTGGATAAAGAGCAGTTTTTGCTCTTTGAAGAATATATTCTTTTGGGAAGGGAAGGCTTTTCTTCTTGGAAAAAAGAGAGAAAGCACTTTTAGCTCCTAGCTCTAAAGAAGAAAAAGGAATGCCTAAATAAAAGTTTTTTTCCAAAACTTTGTTTTCCTTTACCACTCCCAAGATAAATTGATAATATTTTCTAATCTGACTTTTAATTTTGCCTGAATTTTCTTTTTCTTCCAGCTTGGTTATCTTATCAAGATAAGAGGAAATGTCCATTCTATGACTCATGATTAAAACCTGAATTGGAAAAGACAAAGAATTTAAAAAAGCGGCGTAGGCAAAGATAATCGCTTCTTGTTCTTCTTGGGACAAAAGACCAAAATTAACCGCACTGGTTTTAATAATCAAGCAGCAAGAACCGTCTTTTAAGATAACCAGACGATCCTTTATGTCTTCTATTTCTAAAAAATCTTGGGTTGAAGCCCTAATTGGGGCAGGCACGTTCGCTCCTTTCTGTTGCTCAAATTCCAGCCAGAGACTGGTCCGCCTCTGGCGGAAAATATTAAATATCAAACATCAAAAATAATAAGAACTATTCTCCAAAAAGCTCTTTTGTTAAACTTTCTCTTGTTTGTTCTCTTTCTCCTCTGGCTAAGATTTCTAAAGGCGAGTAAATCTCACCACCTAAAGTTGTTTTAATTATATCAAACTCATATCTTTTTTGCGGATCCTCAATTTCTAAAATATAGACGCCCGAAGAAAGAGAAGTGACCGAGACAAAAAGACCAATATTATTTGTTTTTAAGGCTCTCATGGTCACACCACTTTTGTTTTTAACGGTAACGATCATTCCCGGTAAAAGTTTTCCCATTGGATCTTTTATTATGCCGCTAATAATGTTTGGATTTTGAGGAATATTAGGCATGCCCATTTTAGAGGCCAATTTTGGAGTAATAGTTTTTACTCTTGGTTCTTCTTTGTCTAGACTTGTTGTTGGCACAACGGGTTCTTCCTTTTTTTTCTCTGCTTTTTTTCTTAAAGTGCCGACTTCTTTTTCCAGTCTCCTTTTTTCTTCCAAAGACGAGGTTAATTGTTCAGAGATTTCTAAAAAGCGGGTTTTGGACAGGGTTTTTAGATCCAGTTCTTTTTTGAGGTTTTCAATTTTTTCCTGAAGACTTTTTTCATAAGAAGATCGGTCTTCTTCTTGTTTTGGCGCTTCTTGTTTGCCCGGGACGTTTTCTTTTTTTGCTTTTAAAGGAGGAGGAAGAATAGGTTTGGTTTTTTTGAGAGGAAGAGAAACTATTGGCGCTGTTGGGGCCTCTTCAATTGGCTGGGGTTGAGGCTTGACTTGAGGTTGAGCTTGTTCTCTTTTTTTGCTTACGGCGGGCATTTGAAAAAAAGAAAGAGCTTGGGATAAAATCTCTTTTTCTTTTTGATCAAGCTCTTCCTCTAAAGGAATAGGCAGGCTGGAGAGATATTTATTTAATTTTTCTCTTGAATCTTTATAATGAACAAGATGAGCCGTATCTTTTTTTTTGGGTTGAGAAAGCTGAGAAAGAATTGCAATTTCAGGAGGAACTTTTTTCCAGATAAATTGAGTAGGTGAATAAACACTTTTAATAAAAGCCCCCAACCAACGGTCCAAGGGCCGTTCTTGAATGGGAATAAAAGCCAAAGCAAAACCCAGAAACCAGAAAAGTCCTGCCAAAGGAAGTTGAAAAATACCTATTGGTGCTTTAAAAAACACATAACCAACTAATGCCCCCATAGCCACATAACCAAATTGCTTTAAAGTCATGCTGCCGACCAGTTTAAACTGGAAGCCAGTAACGTCTCTAGGAATGGCGTGCTGTTCCATATACTACCATTCTAAACAGTTTATTTAATCAATTCAACTGCTTCAAAGAGTATCAAACACTATTACAAACAAGACAAAAGTTGACTTTTGGCTTAAAAAAAGATACATTAAAATTAATGAAAAAAATCCTCATGATCGTGGCACCAGAGAATTTTCGTGACGAGGAGCTTTTTGAGCCAAAAAAAGCTTTAGAAGACAGAGGATTTGAAATAGAAATAGCCAGCAAAAGAGTTCAGGAAGCCTTAGGAGCAAGGGGCGGTAAAATAAAAGTTGATCAAGACCTAGCCGGAGCAAGAGTTGAGCTTTATCAAGCGGTGATTTTTGTTGGTGGTTCGGGTAGTTCAGTCTATTTTAACGATCCAGACGCCCTTTTCTTGGCTAAGAAAGCTTATGAAAAAGGAAAAACAGTTGCCGCTATTTGCATTGCTCCTTCGATTTTGGCCAACGCCGG